>CAIXBT010000258.1 GCA_903917755.1 uncultured Bacteroidota bacterium | reverse complement strand
CTTTTGAGCGGTGGTGTACTTCTCGTAGTAGCTCATATACTGGTGGTGGCCTTTGTTCCTAATTTTAACAGGAATGCGGTGATCGCTACCTGCCCTGAAATAAAGTTTCTGCTACACCCGAGCCGACCAGACATACATAAGTAGGATTGTCTGCTTCTGCCTGCGTGAAATACCTCCCCTGGCTAAACTCCATATCCTTGATATGATCATATTGATAAGTAGCCCCGGTCAGCGTCACCTTCTCCGCCACTCTGTCTTCATACTTAGCAGTTTTGCCGCCATTAAAAGAAACCAAAGCCTTAGCCTGAGCCAGTTTGAGCCTGTCGCTCACCATCTCCATTTCCTTCTGGCTCACCTGCGGGCGGTTATAAAATCTCCACCAGGGATAATCATCTGAAAATATGATCGGCCACTTTTGCACATAGAGAATATCACCACCGAAAGTGTCAAAACTGTCTTTGATATTTCTCTCCAGAGAGTTGACAGCCGTGCGTACAGATATCACGCATAGTATGCCGATAGTGATGCCGGTGAGGGATAGAAAAGACCTCAGTTTCGACGATCTCAACTCCTCAAAGGATAGCCTCAGACTTTGAAAAAATATTTTGAAAAATACATTCACAATAGCGAAGCTATGCAAAAGCCGTCATTTCTGCTATTACCGAAAAAACTATTTCCCTTTATATTTTCGATATCCTACGAAACCTATAACAGTCAATATGATGAACATCCACAAATGTGCTATGGCGACCACCAGACTTTCGAATGCATCCAAACCAGATCCCAGAGCCTCCCATAGCTGAATGCCGAACGATGGCTTATATCTGGCAATATTTGATTCATTGCAGACCTTCACTTTTCGGCTGCTCTGCCGCTGATATATGAGCAGATGAACGGTGCTGTATTTGACCTGATTGTCCAGTGAGAGATTTGCCAGGTGTGCATTGTCAGCCGCTTCTCTGCCTTGCAGTGCCTTGTCTTCGGCAGCAGTAGAAGCATCCGGCTTCAGTATACTATTATCAGCGTGTTTCATCAGGCGCTGCTGATATTCTTTATTCCTTTTCTCTGCCATATCATTGGCCAGCGACTGGTTAGAGACTTCGGTAGCGACTATTATTCTGTGGTCAAGAAAATCGACAAGGCCAGACATGGCCCTCAGCGCACTATCCAGACGTTTGTTGGGCAGGCGCAGTGTGATGTCATTCTCTACGGAAAAGTTGGTGATATTCAGCGATGAATCTGCACTGATCGGCACCGTTTCTGTATTTGAAACAGTAGAGTGCAGATCGGTATAGGTTACAAAACCGCCATACTGCGTAGTGACATCTTCGATATGATAGGTAGCCTCTGTCACATTACTAACCTGAAACTTGACATCTGCAGTGCGTACGAATCTCATACCGTCCCGGCTCTGATCTACGGCCGCTGATGATGTGAGTGAATGCGGAGCTGATGAATCTGCTACAGCATATCCGACCTTCTTATCCGGCTCACGATATTTTTGTTCGGTTACTGTGGACTCGGAATTTTCTTTCTCTTTGGACTCACTATAAGGAGTCTTCTTACTACATGAGTTTGTAATAATGATAGCAACTGCCGCTATGCAGCAGAGATAAAGGGATTTGTTCATGGTTGTTTTGATAGATAGAACGCTGATCTGTGAGATTTCCATAGATCACGCATTCTGATTTAAGATTTTTTGTCAATTACCTTAAATCACCACTACTAGATATCTCTATTGCTTGATCACCTTATAGGTCTCGGACCTATCTGCAGTACTTAGTTTCAGGAAGTAAATACCTGCATTGTCGATGGTCGGGCTGAGAACCAATTTCCCATTTTGGGTCACTCCCATATCGCTATAGATCACTCTGCCAGACATGTCGGTGATCTGTGCGGTGACTGACTGGTCCTGTGTTCCGCTCATAGCCACCATGATCATCGATGAGAATGGATTCGGATATATTTTTGCAAATACATCTGATGACGGAATCGGCTTGATGCTTGTATTCACTGTTGTATCAACCGGCGCCAGTGTATCGCCGAGCGATATTAGACTATCCATGTGATTGCCCTGTACATATACGGTAAAACTCCTCGGCGGGATTCTAATGTGCAGTTCGTTATTAGCAGTGATGGCAGTAAGCGTAGGGCTAGCCACGCCAAAAATATCGGTAAAAGTATCTCCCACAGCCACGTTGGTCATATTGACCTGCTGATATACATCGAGTGTATCTCCGGCAAAGTTGATCGCGACAATTACATCATCATTGGTCACCGGATTATGCTCCTGAGTGACGACAGTCGTAGTATTGAATCCTTTCACAAAATATTGGCTCCTTGGGCTATTAAAATTAGACAGATACTCATACCATGTAGAGCCATGTATCCATCTTTCGTTAGCATGCATGAGTCCTTTGATACGACCTCGCATGAAGTTGGTCGTAAAATAATCAAGATAATATACACATGGGATACCGATGAAATTGTTTGTCAGGATATAGGCATAAGCCAGTTCCGGATTGTATGTAACCGGCTGACCAGCATCACGGAAATCATGATTATTCACAAAAGTCACAGCATTGGCAGTATTGCCACCAGCTCCGTTTACCATACCTGCAGAAAAGAGATTTCTCTCATCATACCCGAACTGATCGCATGCAGCCTTCAGTGCGCCGCGAAGTGCAAAATCAAACACACGCATATTCACGGAATCTCTCGCACTTTGAGTCAGACCGTTATTTACATTATTGATATATCCTGTCAGATTAGCCGGATTGTAGTCATAATACTCCCCTACTATCATACCAGGATTGTGATTATTTTGATTCAGATGGTTTATCACATTTGATGCATAAGCGTAAGTATAATTTTTGACAGCATCCAGCCTCATACCTCCTATGCCTACAGAGTCAAACATCCATTCTGCATAATCGTTCAGCACTGTCTGAGTAGAAGTGACATTCTGATCGATATCATAGTAAAACAACATCTCATCCCAGTCTCCATTGAGATTGGTAGGAGCACCATTGGGTTTGAAGTTTGACCAGTTCATATATCCGCGTCCGGTGGTCATATGCGTAAAATCGGTATTGGTCACATACTGCACCTGACTATACAGATCTGCAGCCAGTGAATCATACCAGATGCCATGCACATACTGATCAGAAAAATTGGCCAGACTCTGAGGGCTTGTATTACCGATCTGGATGAAAAGCGTATCTCCTGAAGAATTAAACATACTGGTATCTAGCTTTAATCTGAATTCATCTATCCCGCATCCACCTGCATCTATATGCGCAAATTTCTCCGTAGCGATGTTATAAAAGTTGCTAGTGTCACTGCACTCTCCTCCATTATTAGGCTCATACTCCCAAGATGATCCGGCTGCCAATATGATAGAGTCTATAGGCATCGGGACCTTATGAGTCCACATTTGAAAGGTGTAAGGAAAACCGTAGAAATTTGAATTCTGAGATGCAGAACGTATCTTGACATAATAGGTACCTGACTTATTTTGTGTGGCACCACCGAGCAGAATAAACGCATAGAACCGATCAGATGGATATGGATTATTACCTGCACTTACGCTGGCATTATTATAATTCTCTATCCATCCTTTCACAGCATTATTGATCTCCGGTGCACCGCCTGCACGCTGATTGAATACAAGGTCAGCCACTGCATGCATACCATTAGCCGAGAGGGTATGGATAAGATTATTGACATCCGTTCTGGTACCAAATCTAGTGGCACCTTTGCCATATTCACCCAGATCATAATAATCCATTACATCATATCCTACACTACCTCTGCCGCCTGCTGCACGAGATAGTGGCGGCAGCCAGAGATATGTGAATCCTGCTTCTTTCATATCCGGCACCAGACCTTTGAGGTTTTGGGCATATGTCTGAATACCCAGTGTGGTAGGGTATTGCCAGTAAAATCCCTGCATCATAAAGTCCTGTGCCTGCATAGTAAGGGCACAACAAAGAAAGATCAATATTGCCACTACATTTTTAAATGATCTCATATCTTTAATTTACCGGGGATTATTAAATAAAAAATGGAAAGTGTACTTGTGACACTTTCCATACGAAGATAAGTTATAAATAAGATATAATGAACTCAGGAATGTTAAAGCTGGCTCTTATTCAGTCTTTAGCATCTTGATTCCAAAATTCTGCTGTCCGACACTCACATTCATAGAATAGAATCCTCCGGGCAATTTAGCCGCACCAGGGATACTATATACATTCATGCCGTTTACTGCGTTGACAGTTTCTTCACTGATCAGAGCACCTCTCACATCGTATACACTGATCTTCACAGCCTGATCAGCAGGAGTGTAGAATGATACGCTGAAATGATCAGAGAAAGGATTAGGATATGAAGATATGATATGGAATACGTTGTGTGAATTGTCCATAGTCACAGAAGCAATATTTGTGTATGTGAAATTGCCATCGATATCTACTTGTTTCAGGCGATAGTACAATACACTTACATTGTGTGAAGACAGATCAGGATCATTATAAGAATAGTTGATGGTCTGAACTGAATTGCCAGCACCTGCCACCTGACCTATTTTATCGAATGTGATACCATCTATGCTGCGTTCTACATCAAAGTGATCATTATTGGTCTCTGTGGCTGTAGCCCATGTGAGCAATGCATCATCACCATTCTTGGTAGCAGTGAAGAATATCATCTCAACTGGCAATGCCCAGTTTTGCCTTTGTCTTACACCGAGCGCGAAATCAGAGAATGAAGGCACTCCTGAACGAACCACCACAGCAGTATTACTAGTAGTACTTTGAGTAGAATTGACGTGTGTGCCGTATGCCTGAGTGGTCAAGCCATCCGGGCCTGTACCTGTCCAGTTTCCGCTGTTGATACCTGCATCCCTCTTGACGAGACAAATCTGCTGATAAGGTGTGACTGAATGACCGTTAGCATCAGTGTATGTGGTTGGCATTCCTGAAGTGATACCAGTCAGATTAAGAGTAGCTGTATAAGTAGCACCTGCACCCGGTTGGTTATCCGGAGTGATGGTCCACGAACCTACTGGTATCACAGAACCGATCTTACTGTTATTGACTACACAAGTAGAAGCAATAGGTGCTGTCGGTGCGCCGCTATTGAATTTAGCATCCAAATAAGTGGTAGTACCCAGTGAAGTAGATGCGAAAGTAATATTGGCCAACTGATAGTTGCTTGCGGTACCTACAGGAAGGTCATAGTTGCCGGATGCAGTTACATGTCTTCTGAGATTACCGTTGATATAGTTTGTAGAACTATTACCAGTCACAGAAGTACTTGAGGTAGAAACCACCTCAACCTTATTAGTTCCTGTAGCAATGATACCGGAAGTCAATATCAGTTGTGTATTGACAGTAGCATCATTGTTTATTGTCAATCCTGCACTGTTCGAAAGTTGCAAATAATCAAATGTGGTAGCACCGATCATTGTCTGCGCAGAACTTCCTTCAAACAATACCAGTCTTCCGCCGCAAGTGAAAGTACCTGAGTTGGTCCAGTTACCTTTGATCTTAAAGTCTGCTCCGCTTGTAGCTGAGTTGAGTGCTAAAGTTGTACCTGAATTAATAGTAAGGTTGCCCCACATTTCATGCGGGAATCCTTCACCTGCGAAATTCAGATTTGTTCCACTATTGGTAATAGTCACATTATATGGCACACCCGGCTGAGTATAAGTATTCTCGTACCATTCAGAACCCGGTTGCGGAGTATAAGCGCCGCCAGTATTGTAATTCAAAATAGAAGCAGATCCGTAAGTCGGAGCATGACCGTTATTGGTCATATATCCGTTTGCATCTACTTGCAGGGTACCATTCATATTGATAGCACCTGATCCGCCGCCATCAAATCCGATCTGAAGATCAAGCGTAGTACCTGCAGCAAAAGTAACTGATCCTAGACTTGAAACTGTAGGTACAGATGTTGTTACTTTAAATATACCACCTGTCGTAGTACTGGTTATATACCTGTTTCCTGAGCTCAGGCTGAAGTTACCACCACCGGAGATAGTAAGCGTTTGTCCGTTGAGGTCTATTGTGCTGGTAGAGTTACTTGATCCAAGTGTCAATCCACCAGACGAATTCACAACTACACTGGTAGCCGGACTCGAAGCAAGCTTCATAGTTCCGCTTCCTTGTATCAACAGGTAGTTGAATGTCTCAGTACCTCCGCCGGTCACTGTTACATTCTGAGTAGCAGATCCGTTGAGGAAGACAGCGCGGCTGTTTGGATTGAAAGTAGCACTTGCACCCTTGGTCCAGTTTCCAGCCAGATAGATATCGCCACCGGAAGCTGTTGAAAGGTTAAGTGTACCGTTATTGAGCACATTGCTTCCCACATTGACTGATGCAGACATGGTATTCATATTGAATGAAGCGCCTGATGCCACAGTCAGAGATGTACCGGTAGTCACTGTACCACTCATGGTATTCATATTGACGGTACCGGCATCGTAAAGACTTGCACCAACATTGAAGGCTGCATTCATTCCATTAAAGTTCATGATCGCACCGCTGTTGATAGTGAGTGTTCCATCCAATGCTCTTGCTACTCCTGAAGCACCGTTATAAACATCCAGTGTTCCAGAACCTACAGTTACATTGTTAGGATATCCCGGCGTAGTACCTGTGGTACCAACACCTGTTGCGTTCCATTCTACATACCTTCCATAAGAAGCATTGTAGTACAATGTAGAAGTAGGTCCGTAGATAGGTGCCTGAGTCAGGTTACCACCATTGATCTGGAATGTTCCATTTATAGTAGGTACAGTGGTCACTGTGACAGTACCTGTACTGATGGTCAGGTTATTGAAAGTTGTATTAGCTGATCCAGCTATTCTGCCTGCACCTGCGAAGTATACAGTACCTGTGCCCGGGGTAAATGCAGCAGTGGTTGCATTATTTGTAAATGATGCACCAGCAGAAAGTGTGAGTGTAGCGCTATAGCTGCTGCTCATAGTAAGTGATGAACCAGATGCAAGCGTAAGATTATTACAAACAGCCGCAGTAGATGTAGTAAGACCTATCACAGGACTGTTTGGAACGCTTGATGCGATTGGTATGGTCACATCTGTAGTTGACACAGGTGCTATACCTGAGCACCAGTTGGTTCCTACTGTCCAGTCAGAACTAAACACTCCGGTCCATTGATTCGGAGTCACTGTCACTACCTGTGTGGCACCACCGCTCGGATTGCCGCAAGGGCTAGCGCCTGTCACAGATACCCAATAAGTAGTAGTAGTGGTAGGTGTCACTGAATAAGTTAAAGAAGTAGCGCCTCCGATCGGGCTTGTGCCTATCACCGAACCCGTACCCCACTGATATGTAGCACCTGTACCCAGAGTACCACCTGTAGCAGTGAGTGTAGTACCAAGTCCATTGCATATTGAGCTTGTACCGCTGATACCAGTCGGAGCCACTGAAGGCTTACTGACCGTCACTGTCACTGATACTGAACTCGGAGTGGCCGCCGGGATACTAGCCGCACATGGACTGGTACCGTTT
>CAIXBT010000257.1 GCA_903917755.1 uncultured Bacteroidota bacterium | reverse complement strand
TGTGTCACGCTGTTCATGGCTTTAGTTCTGCTCATCTTTCTACCCGCACCATGCGATGCAGAGTTGAGCGATGCGGCTTCACCTTTACCACTCACTATGAAACCCGGTGCCGTCATCGATCCGGGAATTATTCCCATCACTCCAGCTCCTGCCGGTGTAGCACCCTTACGATGCACGATCAGCTCGCGGCCTTCTACCATTTCCTTCCACGCGAAGTTGTGGTGGTTCTCCACTCTGGCTATCGGCGCCACGTTCAGCACCCTAGCCAGCTTGCGATGGATCTCATCATGACATGCCGAAGCATAGTCTCCCGCTAGGTTCATCGCTATGCTTATTATCCCCACCCAACCCTCCCCGAAGGGGAGGGCTAAAATCAGTACGCCGAACAGGATTTGAACCTGTATGATCCGCTTAGAAGGCGGAGATGTTTCCATTACATCATCAGCGCATTTTCTGTTGCCTGTTGGCAGTTGATGGTTGTCTGGAACAGCCAGAAAACTGACAACTAATAACCGGCAACCAATTAGAGTGGACAGAGCAGGATTCGAACCTGCATCGCAAGGTCCTTCAAACCTCCGCTCTACCATTGGAGCTACCTGTCCATATACTTTCCCTTGAATTGCCTTTCGACATCTTTCAAATTGCCTCTTGTCTCAAGTCTCTTATCTCAATACTCAAGTCTATTTTCCTGAGCCCCTTTCAGAACTCGAATCTGATTATCCTGATTACAAGTCAGGTGCATCACCATAGATGCTTAAGGGGCATGCACGTTTTCGCTGCGGGAATAGGATGGATCGAACATCCGGCTTTCTGCTTAACAGACAGACGCTCCACCACTGAGCTATATTCCCTTTTCTGTTGCCTATTGTTCGTTGTCAGGCTGTTTCCAGACAACCGCCAACTAACAACAGACAACTCTTTTCTGCGGTACCAATGGGATTCGAACCCATACCTCCCTCATAGACAGTGAGGCACACTAGCCGTTGTGCTATGGCACCAATCGTTGACGTAGCAGGACTCGAACCTGCATTCCCGGCTTCGTAGACCGGCGCTCTTCCGATTGAGCTATACATCAATATCTGTTGACCCGGTGGGGCTCGAACCCACGTCCCTCCCGTTAAAAGCGGGATGCTACCTCCATGCTGAGCTACGAATCAATATGTAGACCCGGAGTGATTCGAACACTCACTATTCAGGTTCTAAACCTGCTGCCTCTTCCGTTGGGCTGCGAGTCCATTTTTAAAACACTTACGAGTGTTAGTTACCGGAGCAGGATTCGAACCTGCACATACCAGAGTCAAAATCTGGTGCCCTACCTGTTAGGCGATCCGGCAATGTGAATCTTATTCAGGCATCGCTGTCGCCATGTAGGGGCTTTTGTTTTTGTTGCTTTCATTTTATCTGTTTTACTTTTTTTTAAAAATCAAATCCTGTATTCCACCCTCTCCTTTGGAGAGGGACGGGGTGAGGAAAAATTACGCCGGGCAAAATTTGAATACAACTTTTGCTTTGGTTTCGATTAACGGTCGAAGAAGTATCTGTACTCCACGACACCAACGTTTATCTTTTTATAAAAACACTATCCTTAAAAAACACCGGGCGATCTTCGACAAGAGCGTTTGTTGCTCTAACCATCTGAGCTACCTAAGCTTTCGCTCTGAGCAGGACTCGAACCTGCGACCCACCGCGTGAAAGGCGAAGTATCTCATGTCTACGGCACTGGTGTGTACCTTTGTATAGAAACTATTTTCTCTAAAAAACATCGGGCAATGTGCGAACAATGACAAGCTGCTCTACCTCTGAGCTACTCCGGCATAGGTGCCAGAGACGGGAATCGAACCCGTGACCCGCCGATTATGAGTCGAAGTAACACTGCTCTACGGCACCGATATAGTATGGAAGACTGGACTCCCCGCCTGAGTGACTGATCGCATCAATCGGGCAGGGAACCAGCGACCTCATGATTCCAGATCATGGATTCTATCAAAGAAATACTTCCATATATTGCGCAGTTCAAACGCTGCGACTAGTGGACACGCCGGGACTTGAACCCTGATAATCCTCTGTGCAAGTGAGGTGCATTAGCCATTTATGCTAGCGGCCCATCATTTTAAAACAGGGCAAAGATCGAAAGGACTCATATAGTAAATTGCTCTGACCGCTGAGCTACCGCACCTGAGTGCAGGCGGGATTTGAACCCACGACCCATTTATCCCGAAGAATTTCCTTTCCACGGCACCTGTATATCTTTAAGAAGGCAAAAAGCTGTCAGGGCTTTGGTGTTTCAGACGAAGTATCTCTGACATACGGCACTTCTATATTTTTGATCAGCCCCCGATGCACTGCGTTTCAACTCTTCGTAACAAGGGTGCACCGGGAGACAGATCGTTTTCTTAATACTAAACTTTCGCTTCATTCTTTTTTGAAAAGCGCTTCATCGAGTTGTTCGATATACGACAGCGGACTCACACCTTTGTCGAGAAAATGAATATCATCATAGCCATTCTCTTTGGTGATGATAGAGTCTTCTGGCCTGATCGCACCGGTATATTTTGTACCGTAATTTCCTTCTACTTTTTTGGTAGCGGGATTCACATCACCCCACTGTGTCTGGCTGTCTATCTGCCTCGGCTCAATGGGCTCCACACAATAGACCCTGCCCGTTTTGGCCGAGTGTACGTAAAATCTCCCCGTCTCTGCTGATGTGTTGTAAGTTCGTTTCATAAAACTGTTTTAATGGTGAAAAAATAAGATCGCATCGCGTAGGAGAATCGAACTCCTATTGCCGAAATGAAAGACCGGCGTCCTGAGCCCTTAGACGAACGCGACAAATAAGAAAGGGTGAAAGGCGATAGGGACTGTTTATTGTGCTAACTCTCATTGCTGAGAGTGCCGGACTTGAACCGGCAACCCATACATTATAAGTGTATTGCTCTACCGAAGTAACCCTGATCTACGACACCTTTCTGTTTTTCTGAAAGAAAATTTATGACAGAGTGAAAGGCAGCAAGAGCTTTTACGATCTCCGCTTTCGCGAAAATTTCAGAGTCGAACTGATGTAATCCAGAAGTATCTCTCGCTTACGACATCTATCAATAAGTTAAGGAGCAAAAGCGAAATGAGCGTCGGGGCTGTGCCTTGCCGGGAGTTGAACCCGGAACACCTCATGTTATGTTGCAAACATCGCGTGATTCCTCCCCATCAATGGTAGCGAAGTATCTCATCTCTACGGCATCCTTAAATAGGTTGTCTTTAGTTATTTAGTTTCTATACAATAAGTCAAAGAACAATAGTGACCCTGATGGGATTCGAACCCACAATCTCCTTTCGGAGCAGTATGGCTCTAAATGCGCTTCCCTACATGCTTTCGCGTTTCGGTGCTTCTGCAAAATCTATCCATATCAGCACGCAGCCGGTACGAAGTATTCCACACATTCCGCGGTTACGAAATCTTTTACCGCAGCTTTTCCTTTTAAGCTACAGGGTCATTTTTAATTTCCCTTTCGGGAAACCCTCCGGCGGTTTGCCGAAGGGTTCTGGTTTTCATAGCTCTATTTTTTCGATCTCTGCTACTGCGTTGCTTCCGTTTTCGACAGCAGCGAGCACTTCAAAGATCTTATCACTCCAACCCGCGATCAGGTACACATCTTTTCTCCTGATGTCAAGAGGCGTGGTACCAAGACCCGCCAGGTCAAAGAGATACAGCCTGGCGTTTGGAGCGATACGTTTGTATTCGTCCCACACAGCCGAAACTGATTTTTGCATGTTGGCAGCACGGTTGCTATCATACATTTGGCAGTCGGTGAACATCATTACTTTGTCTACCACAGCTCTACGTTTGATCAGGTCTTCGATCACTTTGTAACCGTTGGTAGAGTAACCCACCTCACCTTCTCTTTTGTAGAACGCATCCACGTTTGCCAGGATCGAGGTCTGTGGCATGTTTACCACTTTCCACGTATCACCAAACATACCGGTGATCACATTCTTGCTTCTGTTTTGCAACAGCATCGCAAGCATCAAACCGATGTCGTAGTTCAGGATCTTGCTCTTGGCAGAAATTGCTTTTTGCATAGAGCTCGATACATCGCAGGCGATCACGATGCTGGTTTTTGCATCGAATGCTTTGATGTTGACCGCTGTGTATAGCAACGCTTTTTCAAGCGCTGTCAACACTTTGGCTACTGCACCGCTGTTCACAGTTTTCAATTCACGGTATGCTGACAGATAGCGGAATGGCAATTGTTTTGCATTTGCCACAGCCTTCTCATCGCCGATGTAGTCGCACACCTTTTGCACTGCTTCGTCAGAAACTTTCGCTTCCAGGATATTGCGCAGGTTACGCAGCATGGCCATGTAGCCCAGCTTTCCGCTCATGATCAGCTCCTCCCATTTTTCTTTTTTGGCATCCGCTTTCGCATCTGCATTTTCAAAAGACTCCTGACCCAATGCGCTCAACTCAGTTTCCCAAGTGTAGGCTGTAGACAGTTCGTCTTTGGCGATCTTGTCAAACAAAGCTTGTTGTGCTTCGTCTTTCGCCTTTGGGTGAACGAGGAACAGTGCGTCTTTCAGCTTCACCTCAGCATCGCGGTTGTACTTGCTGAACTGGTATTCATCAAACTTGTTGAATGCTTCTGCCAGTCCTTTTTGTACCTGCTTGCTTAGTTTGTTTAGCTTTTTCAGGTCCTTTCTTTCGTTCGCCATTTGGTAGTAAGCCAGTAGCTCTGTGATCTCATCTGCACGTTTCACCACCTTGTTCACGGTCTTGCTCACCACGGTCTTACCCGAGTTCAGCTTTGCCATTTCTACGGCAAGCACCAATGGTACCGAGCGCAGATACATTTTCTCTCTCGCATACACAGCCAGTTTGGCGGTGTACTCTGCATCGACCTTGGTCATCAGGTCTCTGATCTTTTCCATTCTCGCGTCGGCACCTTCGTAGAACTTATCGTTCAGCGAAGTGGTGACCACCGCAGAGTAGAGTTCAGTTTTTGCGTCCATCTGGTACGCTACCGCGTTTTCATAGTTCACGGTTTTGTTTTTATTAAAGAGTCTAAAGTTGAATTTCATTTCATGTCTCCTTTTTAGTTTTTGTCGTTTCCATCTCCGGCTTCGTTTGGAGCTGGTAAATATTTCGGTGTCATTTTTTCATTTTCGGTCCCTGTGCTTACATTGGCCGGTGCTGTTGTCAACGCAATACTGTTTTCATTTTCTTCGCTGCGCCATGTCTGAAAGAGCACTCTCGCCAATGATATCACTGCTATTATTCCAAAGACCGGTGTTCCGGCTATAGCTTTCATCGCTTTGTTTTTTCAGTTTATTCTAAAATGGCTTCCGCCAAAGTCTTTGAGCATTTGCTCTTTTTGTTTTTGTATGGCCCACACATTGCTGAAATCAAACAGCTTGCTTATTGCTGCGCTTAGTCTGTGTAAGCCTGCAGTTGAGAATCTGGCATGAAACTCAAACTGTTTCTCTGTGTGTTGAATTGTTATCATTTGTTTCGGTTTTCTGGTTTTGAAAAACTTTTGGTCATAAAAAAACCCGGCTTGTTATGCACGAGCCGGGTTTTCTGTATTGAATAAATCGCATTTCTGCATTTATCGTTTACGTCTATACCTGACCTTATGCTCTATCGACAGCACACTTTGGTTTCCCTCGCCGGCAAAATAATTGCCGCAATCCACGAACTGTTTCGTGAGTTGTCTGCCTGCGGGTAAGCCCATTTGTCGTATGTCTATTTGCAAAATCATTTTGCGCTCTGTTTTATCGTTTTTGTTAAAATTTCGTTTCCTTCCGTTAGCAAAACAAAAAAGCCCGATTTTTGATCACCGGGCTTTTGTTTTATCATTCACTGTAAGTGTATACTTACTGTTTTATGGTTTTACAAAAATCCCGAAACACGCTGTCAGAGCCAAATAGAGGCTGATTCTTCTCTGCTATCTGATATGTGTGTTTGATGGTCATTTTTTGCGTACTTTTTCGTTATTGCTGGTGCAAAGATACAATCGATTAATTCATATAACCAAATTATTTATTGAAAAATTTTTTTTGCGTTTCCGAAAACACAGTGATAGCAATGGTTTCAGAATGTAATTTGGAATCAGTCTAAAATTCGGTTTTTTGAGGGATAATCGAACTGTATATAAATACTATAGTAGGAGAAATTCAGAAAAGCAATTGCCAAAAACATACTTCTTTAGCATTGCGAAGAGAACATCAACATATCTGAAATGGGAAAAAGAAACCAGCGACAGGTTATTTAAAGTCAGTAACCTCTTTCACAGTATCGGTGAAACGCTTTAGTGCTGCGGCTTTGTCAGCATCAGAGCGATGCAGCAAAGCTGAAAAATATTCGTGAATGAAAATCAGATTTCTATCCAGTCGTATCTTGTCAAAATAGATCATGCCTGTGCGGCGTACGGCAAAGTCACTCTCGTCAGCTACCATTTCATTGTTGAAACTATAAGTCATCTCAGCAGCGAGAGCTACCTGCTCACTATCAGCATATCGATTTTTAAATGTCTCTGCTAGTTCTAAGACCTGCATAGTATTTCTGCCATATCTGAATACCCATCTATGCAGAAAATAATTGGGAAGATAGGCATTGGCCACGTCCGTAACGACACTGGTCAGGAAATTCTGAAGGTCCTCATCAGAATTAAATTCACCACCGCTGAGCTGATATGATTGTGTAGCGGAAGCTGGGAAGTTTTTAGCTTCAGACAGCAGGTCTTTTGCTACAATATCTGCGATCTTTTTTGCCATGAGGCGATAGCCTGTCAGCTTACCTCCCGCAATAGAGATCAGACCCGATGCTGACACGATTATTTCATCCTTTCTGGAGAGCTCTGATGGTGATTTTCCATCTTCATAAATCAACGGCCTCAGACCAGCCCAACTGGAGATAACATCAGTCACAGAAAGGTGCACTGAAGGAAACATTTCATTCACTGCTTTGACCAGATATTCTACATCATTGAGAGTGGGTTTCGGATGGTCTATATCCTGATTATAAACGGTGTCTGTCGTACCTACATAAGTAATACCATCGCGAGGTATAGCAAAGATCATACGGCCATCTGACACATCGAAATACGCTGCCCTTTGCAGGGGTAATTTCTCATAAGAAAATACAATATGTACTCCTTTTGTAAGCTGTAATCTCTTGCCAAAAAGTGACTGATCTGTCTTACGTATCAGATCCACAAAAGGCCCTGCAGCATTGACCACTTTTGTAGCTTTTATTTCAAATTTATCACCTGATTTCGTATCAATGATCTTCGCACCGCAAACCATCTTGGCATCGTCATAGATCAGCTCGTTCACCTCTGCATAATTCAGGCAAAATGCTCCATGAGTCACAGCACTTTTAGCAAGCTCGATCACGAGTCTTGAATCGTCTGTGCGATATTCATAATAGACCCCGCCTGCAGTCACTATTTTTGTATTGAGCAATGGCTCTTCGGCCAGTGTTTCAGCTTTGCTGAGCATTTTCCGTTTCTCTTCTGTTTTGACACCGGCCAGATAGTCATAAACCCATAGTGCCATTGATGTCGGTTTTTTGCCGAGAGACCCATTTTTAATGATTGGCAAAAGCATTTTTTCGGGAATAACGATATGGCGTGCATTGCGAAACACGATGGCACGCTCACTGCCTACATCGTGTACAAGTTTGAACTCTAACTGCTTGAGATATCTCAGACCACCATGTATCAGTTTGGTAGAGCGGCTACTGGTGCCAGAGGCAAAGTCCGACTTCTCTACCAGTGCTACTTTCATTCCCCTCTGTGCCGCATCCAGGGCTATACCACACCCGGTTATTCCGCCACCTATCACGAGCAGGTCAAAGTGCTCGCTACTTAGAGTTGAGATAATATTTTTGCGTGCGGAGAAAGAAAATTCCATGATTAGTTTGCTGAAAAATTAGGGTCTGATTTTGATTTTTTCTTTTTGATCACAGGAATGTTGGTCTTTTTGAGAGCTTCATATCCTTCATTGACCACTCGCAATTTATGAAATCCTCCTCTTTTGAATAAAGCTGCTGCAAATGCTGCATCTTCAAACGAAGCGCCATATAGATAATAAGTGACCTCAGGATTCAGATCCGGGATGGCTTCTTCGAGCTCTGACAAGGGGAGATTCTCCGCATATTCCAGATGCTCTTCTTCGTATTGATCATCAGGCCGCAGGTCAATGAGATAAAATTCATCGAAATTAAAATCCAATTCAAACTCATCAGATGTGATATCGATGATAAGGTCTTTTTTGTTTTCGGTAGCTGCCCATGCCTCGTATCCTCCATCTATTATTCCGGCCACATTAGCGAACCCGGTTTTAAGCAGGTTTCTGGATATGGCTGTTTCCTGACCTGCTTCGGCGAGCAGGATCAGTTTCATATCCGGCTCGAGTAGCAGTTCTGCATATTCTATAAAATGTTCGGAGGCGGGGGCGTGTATGGAGTGTGGTATCAAGCCCTGAACAAAAATAGCAGATGGCCTGGAATCTATTACCCAGGCACCATCTGCTATCATTGATTTTGTTTCTTCTATGGAGATTAAATTCATTGTGACCGTTGGCGTATTGCGCGCAAATGTAATACAGTCAAATTTATTTATCCATAAATTTAGAGAGATGCTGATTTATGTGTTTTATCTTGTCATAATTCAGCGAATAATGTTTTTCCTTCCCATTCCTTTCATAATTTACCAGATCGGCGTCTCTCATTATTTTGAGATGTTGAGAAGCGATAGACTGGTCTAAATGCAGCGAAGTATAAATGTCATGTACTTTCACTGATTTTTTGCTGTCAATAAAAGCTAGTATCTCCAGTCGTAAAGGGTGAGACAAAGCTCTCATGATAGATGCCGCGACTTTAGATTTTGCATAGTCGATCGGTAGGGGGTGCTTTTTCATTTTTTTGAAATCTTATAATAATGTACGTGTAAAAATTAAACTCTATTCGTTTAATAGGTGGATTCCTTATAAACTCAAAAGCCATGAGTTTGATTTTTAAATCAACACTGGTCTGCATAGAATAAGAACCTATGACCCACGCTATTATATATAGTGGATCATAGGCCCTTAAGCATCAAACTATCGTTACTGATTTATTACTGAGCCAACTTCTCTACCAATGCTGCGATCTCTTCCATTCTCTTAGCGTTGATAGAATAATAAATAAACTTACCATCTCTTTCGGTGGTCAATACATCTGCTCTTCTCAATATTGCCAGATGCTGTGAAGCTACAGACTGCTCAAGACGCAACTTGATGTAGATCTCAGTCACGGTCATTTGTTTTTTCTCTTCGATCAGTTCCATGATCTCTTTGCGGAGAGGATGGTTGATAGCTCTGAGGGTCAATACAGCTCTTTTCAGTGTGCTATACTCAAGCTTGATAGCATCGCTTGTATTGGGCTTAGTCAGCACCAATGTTTCTTTGTTTGTTTTTACTGCCATTGTTAGGGGATTTTTGATATTATAAAAATAAGAAATTCTATTTGATTTTCATACGTCCTTCAAATTCTTTCAAATAATAAGGCTCAAAATAAGTGACATCTTCGAATACCCCTTCTTCATATCGTTTATATGAAATGGTATTTATGTTACTTGCAACACATATTAAGTTTTCAATAACTGTGCCAAACTCGGTGTTTAAACAAATTATCTTCACTTTTGCCGATCCGGAGCCACCTAAATATACGTTTTTAACATTATAACTTGATATGATGTGTTGAAAGTCAACACTTATCGTTTCAAATTTATCATTTTCTATGGCATTATTACTATTGTCATATATGGCCATGTAGACATCATTTCGTCTGGCATCCAGCATAGGTATATAGATGCCATTTTCATCAGGTTTGAGTTCAGACATTCTATGTGCTAAACCCTGCAAGGTTGAAACACTTATCAGAGGTTTATTTAGTCCATAGCATATTCCCTTTGCGACAGAAGTACCAATTCTCAATCCGGTATAAGAGCCTGGACCACTGCTGATCGCTACTGCTGATATATCTTTGAGCCTGATCTTCTGATCTTCTATAAGTTCCTTTATCAAAGTAGTAAGCTTTGATGCATGCTTATTTTCAGATAGATCATTTCTCTCAGAAACCAGTTCACCATCTTCAGCCAAACAAACAGAACATACAGCAGAACTGGTATCAATATTAAGAATAAGTGCCATAATTGTAAATACAAATTTAAGAAGTTTTTGTTGATGTCTTTTATGACAATAATCATAAAGCCTTTTAATTATAATCATTTTTCGTTATTTTTCAATTATAGAAATACAATAAAAGTGTGATTCAGATAATATGAGAAGCAAATAATATCTGAAAAGGGAGACAAGGTGCATGCAGTCAGATATACATATGGATTTTTCGGAGCGTATCAAAAAAATCAGGGAACTCCTGAGACAGCGAGACCCGTCTGTGAAAGACTTTATTCAAGAATCCCTTCAGAAAGCAGAACTAGCGGAGGAAAGTGAAAAAGTAGGCGAGCTGCTTTTAAGTATGTCAAACTATTACTCCCTTGTCAAAAGAGACTTTGACAAGTGTATCGATTACATCTACATAGCTAAGCCATACTTCGACCTCGATGATAATAGACGCGCAGGTTATTATTATGGTTCACTTGGTATCAATTACCACTTCTTTTATAAACTGCCCGAAGCTCAGGACGCATATCTCACTTCTATACAATATATGGAAGAGGTCGATGACCTGACACCGGAAGAGATACAGCGATTAGCTACTATCTATTATAATCTGTACATTCTTTTCAGCTTCACAGATCTGGCCCTCCTGGACAGAAGATATCTGGACAGAGCTATCGAGTTATATAAGATACACGACTATAAACCCGGACTTGTATTTTGCTATGGTGCCATAATAAATGACCTGGATAAGGCAGACAAGATCAATGAGGCGATGGAATATGCCGGGATACGCCTGGCACTGGCAGAGGAACTGAATGATAAGCTTCAGATAGCGTTCTCATCTTCCACTATGGGAGTCCTATATGCCAAAATGGGGAAAAGAGAAGAGGCTATGTCTTATCTCGGCAAGGCCAAAGAGTTTTTTTTCAGCACCAATATAGCGCAGTTCTTATCCAGCTTTTATGATGAAAATGCACAGGCGCATCTGGCGCTGGGAGATTATGAAGAAGCTATAAATTTATTTCAGCAAGCCATCAAACTATACAATAGCCTCGACTCTACACTCAATCTCTCTAAACTATACAGACTCTTATCTGAAGCCTATGATAAAGCGGGCAGATATCAGGAGGCGCTGGAATATCAGCGCAAATACAGCAAGATGCTGCTGGACAATTTT
>CAIXBT010000256.1 GCA_903917755.1 uncultured Bacteroidota bacterium | reverse complement strand
GGCTAAGAGGCATACCATCGGTTGATCGGTCTGAATTTCTTTATCGCTAAAAAATGAATAGGTTTAAGCGCTGGATCGGCTAGCAAAAATAGATGGTGCTGTATTTGAGGTAAAGAACGAGTTGTCGATCCTGTACCATGCCAGTTTAGCGCGATTCACACCATAAGCAAAGTCATTGCTCAGTGTGGCTTCGGGAAACAGCACGCTACCTGTAGGGCCCGGAGAAAATGCCGGAGTAGATGCCAGTCTCCAGTTTGTAGTAGGATTTTTGAGGTCGTAATTGGTAGTGGATCCCTCGAAATCATCAATGTAGACCTGACCCTGACCATCGGGACCGTTGATAGACTTCTGGTGTCCCGGAGAGAGGTGCGCCACCTCTCCATATGCTGATATGATGGACATTTCCTTAGTCGAATATATCGGAAGTGCATCTAGCAATTTAGTAAGCCATGGTGCATTGGTCTCATACTTGACATCGGCACCGAAGATGGTATTGGAGATTGGGTCATCACCGATATTCACCTTCTGTGTAAATGGCCGCTCTGTCTCATGCATGACCGTAGCCCCGATATTGAATTTCTTATTGACCAGATAGTCCAGACGGGTGCCGTAGACTGATTTCTGCTGCAGGCCGAACTGACTGTTATTTTCAAAATCGATCTTGACCTGCTGACCTGAGTTCAATACGCCCTGATTGAGGATCGTCACTTTACCCAGGCTATAATCCACCTCATAGTCCGTTCCTTCTTTGAGGAGTGTTCCTCCGGCTGTCACCTTCACTGAGCCTTTAGGGATATTGATACCACCGAGCGATATCTGGCTACCGTTACTGCCTTTATATTGCCCCTTTATCACGAACCTGTTCTTCTCCGGAAACTGCATGGCATTGAACTTGGTAGAGTCATACAGTTCCTGATAGACATACTGCGCCGATATGGCTGCCGGCGTGGGTGGACTGGTATTGTTGAATGCATTCTGCAGATCATTACCGAAAGGCTCTACCTGCGGGAAGATCAGTCGCCCGTTTTGGGGAATGATAGTGATGCCCGGCACGAAGTCAAATAGTCCGTCGGGCTGCGCATCTCCCTGTGCGTCGAGGTTATCGAGGTTCATTACTTTCAGGAGAGGCTCTGCACTCAGGCCACCTTTGGGCAGAAAGCGCTTCTGGCCACCACCCGGATCATTGTAATATATATCCAGCCTGAAATCGCTCGGACTGACCTGATAGGCACCCATAGAATAGATGTTTTTCATCATCAGTTTATAGTATGGCAGTGCCACTCTGGCGGCAGAACCCTTGAGGAGTTTGAGATAGATCACCTTGCTGGTAGCTCCGGAGTCAGGTGCTACCTCATTAGAGAACTCACCCACATTATGTATCACACCATTGGCCTCATACTGGACTGCTATACCGAGTACATCATTAGGATTGAGTGCCGTATTGAGTGATATATATCCGAGTTGGGAGTTGTAGGTATATTCACTTGGCTGGAGTTTGCGTGCATAGGTCTTTTCATAATCCTGACCCTGTGTGAGACCTACCGATGCCATGGTTTGATCCACATTGCTGATGTATCTGCCGTTATTATTGAATTTTATGGCTTCGTAGAGACCGTTGCTGCTATTATCCGGATATGTGCTTCCATTCGCAGTGGCAGGATATGTGTGCGGCTGCGACTCACCGAGATCGGCGAGCGCCACCATGTTGCGCACATTCACTGTGGTACCATTTCTGTTAGTGACCCACACTTCGAGACGTGTCACATTGGTGATAGACTGAATGGTGGGCATATTCGACAGCGCATAGTCGTAATGATTGCGAAAATACTGCGCCATGAAAAAGTGCTTATTCTCATCATACTGATCTGCCGTGATGGTGAAGTTCTGACGCAGTGCGCCGTTATCCATAGTGATGGACTGGGTCTTTGACTTCTGCTGAGATACGACCGTGGTCCAGGTCAGACGACCGAACTGCAGCTTGGTCTTGACCCCAAAGAGTGATGTAGGCCCGCTGATGAGACGTGTAGGCAGTGGCATACTGACATTTCCTACGGCTATTTCCTTGATGATATCATCTTCCTTGCCGGTATATCCGAGTTTGACCTGATTGTCAAAATCAAATCCGCTCTGTGTGTTGTATTTAAGGCCCAGTTGCAGTTTGTCGCCGATCTTGGCCACTACATTCATATTGATATTCATGTCGAAATCAAAACCACCGGTGTGACGGTTTCTGATCGGGATATTGGGGTTGTCTATTTTCTGATAGTTGCCGCCGAGTGTCAGATCGAGGTTACCCTGAGGTTTCACTTCGATCTTGGTACCTCCGAACAGCCTGTCGAGCACCTTATTTTTCATATCGATAGGGGGTATCAGACCCTTATCTTCTACCAGAGAAATGGCATTAGACCTGCTCTTGAAATATGCATCTCTGTCCTTCTTTTCGGTATAGGCCAGATATTCCTCATATGTCAGATATATCGGCTCTTTGACATCCACGCCTCCTACCTTTTCAGTCACCACATATTTGTTGGTAGTAGGGTCATACTCCACGTCTTTTTTGATATTAGACGGATCCGGCAGGTAAAATGGATTTTTGGTCTGGTCCGTCACAAAGTCACCCTGACGGTCCTTGAGCGGATATTTCAGACTATCTCCCGAGCCGGGCATCATGGCCGCCATCTCAGGGTCTGCATCAAAAGTCGGAAAGTGCCCCTTGAAGCCATATTTATACGAGCTGGAATAGCCCACGACGATCACCGCCAGTGCGCTGATGGTTAAAATACTTGTATATAATTTATGCCTTACCTGCATTCCTACAATTGCTTCAATGATTCTTTTATCAATCCCTCAATAGACAATCCGGGATTGCCTGATATAATCTTTGTTACCACTTTTTCGACAGCCGCTTTCGCAAAACCAAGTGCAACGAGCGCATTTAACGCCTCATCGCGGCTTGTATTGTGGGCCTGATGAGAAATTATGACATCTCCCGACACCTTTCCTATTTTATCTTTGAGTTCCAGAATGATCCTTTTGGCCGATTTGGGCCCGATACCCTTCACACTCTGGATCATAGCTTCATTTTCGGTCAGTATCGCGTGCTGTATCTCTTCGGGTTTGAAAGTAGACAGCATCATTCGGGCTGTAGCCGCTCCGACACCCGATACGGAGATCATTTTTTCAAAAATATCTTTCTCCAGCTCATCTGCGAACCCATACATATCAAAGCCCGATACAGACTGATTCTCGCTTTTCACGATCAGGGTGGTGTGTAGCAGGCACTGGTCCAGGTGCTGCACCTTAGCATAGGTATTGAGGCTTATCTTGACCATATAGCCAAAGCCGCCCATATCC
>CAIXBT010000255.1 GCA_903917755.1 uncultured Bacteroidota bacterium | reverse complement strand
GTTGAGATCGAGAAACAGCAGATCGGGCAGCTGGATCTCAGGCTTAGTGAGTGTTTTGATCAGTTCCACGCCATTGGAGACGGTTTTGACAGCGACATCCGTATCAATACCCTTGATCGTATGCATGAACAAAAAGTGTTCATCCACACTGTCATCAGCCAATAATATATTAAGGCATTCAGCCATGTTTAGTCCATTAACGGGTAGCGAATATACAAATAAATATAATTCCATTATATAATTTCATATAAAACCACTCCCCGGATATTTTCCCATTACCTTCCGAGCATTCGAAGGGCTATAGTTCAATACGTGAAATGAGTCAGTCAGTTACAGAAAAAAAGTTTTCGACAGAAGCGTCGGCCAGCATCAATACCATCGGGCAAATGATAGACAGGATACGTGCTCCATATCGAGCTTCCGGTGCTGTACCGCAGGACATTCACAGTCAGTTTAGTACAGATGAAATATTGCTGTTTCGGGCATCACTCGTTACACTTTTTGCCGAAGCAGACCTGAGCCATGTATTAGTTGAGAGCGGTCTGCCGATGGGCAGTTCATTCGGAGATGAGACGGTACGCATCATCAAATCAAAGATCCTGCCCTATGTATATGACGAATGCGACCTGAGACTCGTGGCACGAAAGATGTTTTATGATAAAAATGACAGCGCTATGCTCGAAGCGCTATCTGCGGCATACAGTCCCGACTGGCTCGAATCTGATTCATCTCTGCTGGTGCCCGATATAGAGATACTGCAAAATCAGCTCGAAAGCGCCGCCAAGGTCCTCTCATATCGTATAGCTGCCATCGGAATGGAGGAAGAAATGGCCATACGTGCGGGCAAGGACGGGGCGCTCATCACACCATTCGTAGAGCAGAACCGAGAGATCAATGTACTGCTCGAATCTCTGGAAAATAAGGATGACATTAAGGCCGCAGAAGATTTCGCTCAGGCCAGCGTCATGCTGCACCAATGCAAAGACAATATCCGAAGCCTGGACAAAGCCGCTGCCGAAAACGGCGCATCTCTGCAGCAGACTTTCATCCTCAATAAATCGATGCTGCTCATCGACAGGCTTATCACCATCCTCACGCTGCTCTATGAGATGGAAGAAGAGAAAAAAGTGAGCGGCTTCGTCTGTCTGATACGAGACATACTGATCATAGAGATACAACCTAAGAAACTGAGAGATTTCATAAGCAGAAATATACAACTCATAGCCTATCGGATCACCGAGAATAAACGCAAAACCGGTGAACATTATATCACCTCCGGCAGGTCTGAATATTGGGAGATGTTTATGTCTGCGGCAGGCGGCGGCCTGATCATTTCGCTGATGGTGATCGTCAAACTGATGCTGCATCATGCCGAATTTCCACCACTGTGGGAGGGACTTTTCTTCTCACTCAACTATGCCATCGGATTCGTACTGATACATGTGCTGGGCTTCACCGTAGCTACCAAGCAGCCCGCCATGACAGCGGCATACATAGCGGCATCTCTGGATAATGTAAAATCAGAAGAAGACGGATACCGAAACTTCGCCGTCATGATCGCAGCCGTATCGCGCAGCCAGCTGGCATCCTTCGCCGGCAATCTGCTCGTGGTCTTTCCATTCGCTTTGTGCTGGGTCATATTCATGAATGTCATCTTTGGAAATTACTTTCTGCCAGAGACTACCGCACGTGCCACTCTGGCCAGTATACATCCGGTCTTTTCTTTATCGATATTATATGCTGCACTAGCGGGATTCTATCTGTTTCTGGCGGGGCTCATATCAGGCTTCGGCGACAATAAGGTCATCGTGAGCCATATCGGCCTGAGACTGATGCATCACCCCTGGCTGAGCAAAAATATCTCGCCCGAGAGGCTGAGTAAAATAGCATCCTACACAGAGCTGAACCTCGGTCCCATACTCGGCAATATAAGCGTGGGCTTCATGCTCGGGATGACCTCGTTCTTCGGGCATATCACAGGGCTGCCGCTCGATATCAGACACGTGACCTTCTCTACCGGAAGCCTCGCCTTAGGTCTCTTCGGCACACACTTTCACGTCACGGCTATGGAGATATGTTCATCGCTGTCAGGATTATTTCTGATAGGTCTGGTCAACTTTCTGGTGAGTTTTTCTTTTGCGCTGCAGGTAGCGATCCGTTCGCGCGGATTGAGGTTAAAAAACTATCCCGATCTCGCTAAATCTGTGCTTAGATATTTCCGGAAACATCCGGCAGATTTCTTTTGGCCTGCCAAAGAGCAAGCTGCGGAATCTGTATTACCCCCAAGCCCGTAAATAGGGCTTTAATAGCCATGCTATTGTATTAAAGTCCTCCCTTTGCCGCAAAGGCTGTTGCCCCCCTTTACCAAAGGGGGCAGGGGGATTTGTATTGGCAGCCTATTGAACTTGTATTAAAGTCCTCCCTTCAGGGAGGATTTAGGAGGGTCACCAAAGATTCTGCTATCATAATTTCCACCATCGAAATTGATTTTCGAATTGATTTCATAGAGGATGTTTTCTGAGATTCAGATAATTGCAATCAATGTGTAGGAGCTACAATTCCAATTATTTACAATAATCCCATTCTCCCTTTTTTTATTACTTAGCAAAACAATTCTAAAAACAAGCTCCTAGTAGCATGCATATCGCTCCGGGCGGAGCTATTGCAAATGATATTTTATTTGTGCTATTTTTGCATTATTAAAATAAAATATTACATCATGGCAGCACCGCAAAAAAACAGCAACGCAAAAAAATGGACCGAAGAAAAGCTTCTCACTTACCTCGCACAGATCGAGCAGGCAGCATCCAAACCCGAGAACCTCTTTCTGGGAAAACAGCTCACCGAACTCGGCTTATACAAAGACATCTGGGCCTACTGGAAACATAAATTTGAAGACAAGGACGAGATCATGGAGCAGATATATTTGATAGAAACCATGTTTGAATCCAATCTGTTTCGTGCGGCACTATTCGGTGAGATACCCGCCCATGTGGCCATCCTCAGCCTGAAGAACGCACATGGCTGGAGTGAATATCCCACCGAGATGGAAGAACCCGATGAGTCGATCCTTAGATTGGTACACAGCAGACCGGGACCCGTCAGGACCGGAGCACAAAAGTCGAAGACCCGGAATGCATGAGCGAAATCATTCGCAGCAATTATTTAATATCAATGGCAATTCATTATTTTCACCGGAATGAAAAATAAGCAATACGAGCAGATCATAGTAGGCGCGGGATTTTCGGGTCTCTGCATGGGCATCAAACTCAAGGAAGCCGATATGAACAACTTTGTGATACTCGAGCGCCGCGACCACATAGGCGGCACCTGGTATGACAATGCCTATCCCGGTGCGGCATGTGATGTAGAGTCGCATCTCTACTCGTTTTCGTTTGAGCCGAACCCTGACTGGAGCAGGCAGTTCGGACCGCAGCAGGAGATACTCAACTATATGGACCACTGCGCGGACCGCTATGAACTGAGGCCGCATATCCGGCACAATACCACGATCACCGGGGCTGTGTATGACGAAAAGAAAGGCCTCTGGACCGTATCGACAGAGAGCGGAGAGACCTACACCAGTCGTGTGCTCGTGACCTGCACGGGCGGACTGAGCGAGCCTGCGTTCCCGGATATCAAAGGGCTGAACAGTTTTGGTGGCAAGGTTTTTCACTCTGCCAAATGGGATAAAAAATATAACCTGAAGGGCAAATCAGTAGCTGTGATCGGCACCGGTGCCAGCGCCATACAGATCGTGCCTGCCATCGTTTCGCAGGTCAAACATCTCGACCTCTATCAGCGCACCGCACCCTGGATATTGCCCAAAAAAGACAAGGCCATCTCTGCATTCAGACGCACCATGTACAGGTATCTGCCCATCACGCGCAAGCTATACAGGACGCGTCTCTACTGGCGAAATGAGCTGATGGCGATAGGCTTCATAGTCAATCCCGCCATTCTGCGGCTGGGCAATCAGCTCGGCCTGATGCACCTGCGCCGCGTGGTGAAAGATGAGACCCTGCGCGAGAAACTGACACCGCACTATACGATGGGCTGCAAACGCATCCTGCTGTCTAACGACTACTATCCCGCCATGCAGCAGCCCAATCTGGAGCTGATCACCGAGGGTATCAAAGAGATCAATGCAAAAGGCATAGTGACCCAAGATGGTACACAGCACAATGCCGATACTATCATACTCGCCACGGGATTTCAGGCTGCAGAAGGTGTGCTGCGCTTCGATGTGAGAGGCAAAGGCGGCCTCGATCTGAACGATGCATGGAGCGATGGGGCAGAGGCCTATCTGGGCACGAGCATATCCGGCTTCCCTAATATGTTTATCGTAGTGGGGCCCAATACAGGACTGGGACACAGCTCTATGCTGCTGATGATAGAGGCACAGGTCAGATACATCATGCAGTGCATGGAGATCATGAAAGAAAAGAAAACAAAAGCAGTAGATGTAAAAAAAGAAGTGGAGAAAGAATATAACGAGGAGCTGCAGGTCGAACTAGCGAGATCTGTGTGGCAGTCGGGCGGATGCACGAGCTGGTACCAGACCAAAAGCGGCAAGAACGTAACCCTATGGCCGGGCTTCACCTTTACCTTCATGCGCAAGACCAGACACTTCGAAGCCGATAAATACGATTGGAGCTAAACAATGACAATGTGCTTTATCCCACGCTGGCGGGGGGGGGTGGATACGTACATCAATTCCATTTAACCATATAGAAAACATAGAATGATGAAACGGCTGTTGATTGTATTAAAGTCCTCCCTTCAGGGAGGATTTAGAGGGCCAGGTTCTTTATTTCTTAGTAGCAGCGAGTTTGGCATCGACTTTAGCGTCTTCTGCTTTCTCACCTGCACTCAGGCCTTCATTGCCGGAGTCGAGGATGAACTTCCAAGCCTTAGTAGTGTCTTTGTGCCATACGGTAGCATAAGTACCTTCTTCATGTTCGCCGCCTTTGATCTCCAGAGCGTAAGTGCCATATGTGAAACCTATTTCACCGGACTTGGCCACATCTGAAGAGATCGGTGTCCATGTCAGTTTGTATAGAGAGTCAGGATGCGCATTGAGCATGGCTTTCAGCGAGTCACGACCGGTCACCGGCCTGCTGAAAGGTCTCAGCATGGTAGCGTTGTCAGCGGCATATTCTACGAAGGCTGCATTGCGGCCTTTTTCTTCAGATAGTTTCGAGAAAGCGATATCGGTTTTGAGCAGATCATTTCTCATAGAGTCCATCATTTCGGCAGTTACTTTATGATGATGATGTTCACCCTTGTCGCAGGCAGAAAATCCCAATGCTATGATGGCGAAAAAAATAAGATTTTTCATGATTATGTTTTTAGAGTATTCGTTGTTATAAAAGTATCATCCGTTTCAAATCGGTCTACGAAATTATACTTTAAAGAAGAAAAAGAAAGAAAGCTAGTGTTAATAGTTTCGAAAAAAATTATAATTGAAATAAACCAAATAATTCAGGATAAAGAAAGACATTTGCTCATAGATCACGCCGATTGTCTTTTTAGTTAAATATTTCCTAAAAAGCATGTGATCAGCAATGTTGGTGTAAATTTGGTATTACGTTTCAGCAATAAAATTCTTTGCAATGAAAAAAATAATTTGGATCGTGTCTCTGGTACTGGCCACAAGCTCATGGAGCTTCGCTCAAAACCAGGATCTATATCACGACAATAACTCTGACGATGTTTATTACAATGATAACACCGGATATGGTGAGTTGCAGGCAGATAATGATGGCATGAGCTATCAGACATTTTACGATCAGCTCGCACCTTACGGCAACTGGATCAACTATCCCGGATACGGCTACGTATGGGTACCTCAGACAGAACCCGGTTTCTCTCCTTATACTACCAATGGAAACTGGGTATATACAGACATGGGCTGGACATGGGTATCAGACTATGCATGGGGCTGGGCTACCTTTCACTACGGACGCTGGTATATGGACCCCGACTATGGTGGATGGCTGTGGATACCGGGCTACGACTGGGCTCCGGCATGGGTCACCTGGGGTATGTATGAAGGCTACTACTGCTGGGCTCCGCTCGGACCGGGAGAGTATCTGTATGAACACAGAGGCTACGGACGCTATGATCACCACTGGAACTGTCTGCCACGCGAGCGTATGGGCGAACAAGGCATGGGCAGATATATAGTCAATAGCGGTGCCATCAATCATGACAATAATGATTTCGAAAGAAGGATCAACAGGATCAACAATACCAATACCTATAGTCGTAGCGTATTTAACTCAGGCCCGAGAGCAGAAGAGGTACAGAAAGTAACAGGGCATCAGATCAACCGCGTAGCGATCAATAATAGCGCTGCACCCGGCAAGACCGAGATACGCGGCAACCAGATCAATGTTTATCGTCCTGCTATAAGCAGAAATAATGCCACACAGCAGCATGCTATACCTGCTAAGATCATGAACCCGTCTGAGATACAACATAACAATCCGACACCGACCCGCAACGAGCAGCCACGTGCAGTGCCATCTAACATAGAGCGTCAGAACAACAACTCATGGACTCCGCCACGTCAGAACGTACCAAGAGCAGAACCTCAGCAGCAGCAAAGGCAATATCAGCCACAGCCGCAGAGACAAAGCGAGCCTTCGTATCAGCGTCCATCAGGTGGATTCATACCAAGCGAGAGACCCGCACAGCAGCAGCGCTCAGCACCTATGCCCAGCTATCATGCACCGGCACCATCTGGCGGCAATAGAGGCGGCGGCGGTAGACATCGCTAAAATATCAGCATCTTAGAAAATAATAACGGGGAGTAGATCATATCTGCTTCCCGTTTCTGTTTTGATGAGACAGGGCTAACGTAGTACAGGCTTGCACGAGGCAAGCCTGATTTTACAAAACAAAATAAACCCAAATGTGTAGTATGGTCATAACACCATGATGACCATAGAAGGAATAGAACTCAGCATAATTCTATTTGACCGATTAAAAAAATAGCTGTTGAGGCAGGAGTCGAACCTACACAAGGCGGTTAGTCGCGGTTGAGGATCATACAAGTGGAAATATGATCCTCGACCTGATTTGTTCCGTGATCCTTACCCCCGAGACAGGAGGGCATGTCTGCCAATTTCATCACCCAACAATAATATCGTTTCCGATGATACAAACATAAGTAATCGACCATTATTTTGCAAATAAATCAAAGAATTATACATATATTTACAGTTCGGTTAATGAAAGCGCATTTGTATTAATTAATGTTCAAAAACAGGCATCGAAAATGGCTCTGAATTACGAAATCGATAATCTGGATCTCGAGATACTGAATGCACTGATGGATGATGCCTTCGTGCCATACACAGAGTTGGGCAAAAAGCTCTTCGTATCTGCCGGTACCATACATGTGCGCATGGCCAAAATGCAGAAGCTCGGCATAGTCAAGAGCCCGCGCCTGCAGGTAGATCTGAACAAGCTGGGCATGGATGTCACTGCCTTCATAGGTGTATATCTGATACGCAGCGATATGTATGACAAGGTGGTGAAGGAGCTGAAGAAGATACCCGAGGTCATATCATGCCACTACACCACGGGCAACTACAGCTTGTTTCTCAAGATCATCTGCCGTGACACTCAGCACCTGCGCGAAGTACTGCACGACAAGCTGCAAAAGATAGAAGGCATCAGTCGTACCGAGACATTGATATCTCTGGATGAAAGCTTCGACAGGCCGATACAGATAGAGGTGGAGGGAAAGAAGAAATAAATTTTAAAAAAATCCCCGTTTATCTGCGAGATTTGCGGGTAGTAAAAAATAACAATGGCTAGACTTTTTTTGGTGCGTCACGCACAGGCATCTCTAGGTGCGGAGAACTATGATCAACTCTCGGAACTCGGTTTCAAACAATCTGCCTATATACCGAGCCACTTCAATAAAGAAGTGGTGAGCAGGGCGCTCTATCGCGGCGATATGCAGCGACATAAGCAGACCGCAGACAATAGTTTCATAGGGCTGGATGCCATTGTCAATGCGGGTTTGAACGAGTTTGATTCTTTCGATGTGCTGACGGTCTATCAGCCTGCCATTCTCGACAGAGAAAAGATAACGGAGATCATCATGAGTCAGAAAGACCCGAAGCAATTCATGGAGAATGAATTTAAGAATGCCATGCTGCGCTGGATGAATGAGGAGGGCACTACATCATACAAGGAGTCTTTCAGCCACTTCCGCATGCGAGTGCTCGACAGCATTCAGGACATACTCAATGCCGCCCGCAGCAATAAACACAAAGAGGTCATAGCCATCACATCAGGTGGTGTGATATCTCTCTATATGACCATTCTGAACGAAATGCCGCTGACACGCATGATCGAACTGAACCAGCACATTGCCAATACATCGGTCACAGCGCTGCTATTCAACGATCAGAAAACGACATTGAGTTATTACAATAATTTCAGCCATCTGCCCGCCGAGATGGTCACCTTTGTTTAATTGATAATGGATAATTTACAATTTACAACGTCATAGGCCTGCCTTCGGTATTGACAATGGGGAATGATTTAACCACATAGAAAACATAGAAGGCGAATCTGTGTTTATCCCCCGCTGGCGGGGGCTGGGGGTGGAGTAATAAGCATGCAGACCATTAGTGCTAATGCATTCATCTTTATTATCCATTATCAATTGTAAATTAATTGGCATTCCTGTTTATCAGATCAGCTACCACACCAGTCCAGCCGGTCTGATGCGATGCACCGACACCGCGGCTGTTGTCTCCATGAAAGTATTCATAAAACAACACCAGTTCTTTGAAATACGGACTGAGCGTATAAACTTTCGCTTCACCGTTCACAGGCCTTGCGCCGTTCTTATTTTTTTTGAAAATACTCGTGATACGCCCCGTGATAGCCTGCGATACGCCTTCGAGGTCCACCTTATTGCCTGAGCCGATCGGCAGATCTACCTGAAATTCCTTTTCATAATAATCATGATAGCGATGCAGGGCCAGCACGATCAGATAGTTCATCGGCATCCACACAGGTCCGCGCCAGTTAGAGTTGCCGCCGAATAGCGACGTAGTGGACTCTCCCGGCTGATAGTCGAGTGTGTACTGCTGACCATCGATCTCGAGTATGAAAGGCTTCGTATGCATCTTAGACACACTCCTGATACCGCCCGGTGCGAGAAACTCTTTCTCATCGAGCAGTGCATTCATCAGCCGCTTCAGCCTGTCTGCGGGCACGAGCGAGAGCAGTATGTCATCGTGGTCTTTTTTCTCTTCCACCACCAGAAACTGTCCGTTGTCCTTGCGGTATTTGATGAACCATTTCAACCTGCGGTAAAATTCCGGTACTTTCTCCAGCAGGTCTTTTTTGATCACGAGTACGGCGAGCATAGATGTCATGCCCACGAGCGAGCGTACCTTCATACGAAAGAAGCGTCCGTCGGGCAGACTCAGCACATCATAGTAGAAGCCGTCTTCTTCGTCCCAGCAGCCTGTCCAGTGGCCGCCCATGCGGTTCATCGACTCGGCGATGTATATGAAGTGTTCGAAAAATTTGGTCGCCACATCTTCATAGCTCGGGTCGTACTGTGTGAGTTCGAGGGCCATTTCGAGCATGTTGAGGCAGTACATACCCATCCATGAGGTGCCGTCTGCCTGCTCCAGCAGCCCGCCCTCAGGCACATGCGCACTGCGGTCGAACACGCCGATATTATCAAGGCCGAGGAAGCCACCTTCGAAGACATTATTGCCCTGCTGATCTTTTCTGTTCACCCACCAGGTGAAATTCAGCATCAGTTTATGGAAAAGTCTTTTGAGAAATATCAGATCACCTTTGCCTGTGTTTGCGAGCTCCATGTTGTACACTTTCATCGCACTCCAGGCATGTACGGGCGGGTTCACATCGCTGAAAGACCACTCGTATGCAGGCAGCTGTCCGCTCGGGTGCATATACCACTCACGCATGAAGAGGATCAGCTGTTGCTTCGCAAAATCAGGATCGACCATAGACAGTGCCACACAGTGGAAACCCAGGTCCCATGCGGCATACCAGGGATATTCCCATTTGTCGGGCATGGAGATGATGTCTTCACTGTTGAGCGTGGACCATTCATGATTGCGGCCTTTGCGGCGCTCGTGCGGCGGCTCTGGCTGACCGGGGTCGCCGTATATCCATCGCGGAATGTCAATGTTGTAATACTGTTTTGACCAGAGCATACCGGAGAGTGCCTGACGCTGCACATGGCAGAGATCTGCATCAGCATTCTTCGCCACCTTAGCATAGAACTCATCTGCCTCACTGAGTCGCGAAGCAAATGTCTTGTCAAACTTCGCATCAAAAGGAGTTTTGTTGTTCACTTCTTCCTCCTTGCAGAGCCTTAGTTTCACGACCACAGACGACTGGCCATCGATATTAAATTCATACATCGGGCTGAACTTGGTGCCGTCTTTTTTTGCATCAGTGAGGGTGTAATCGTTATTGATCACGGCAGTATGAAAGAGATCTTTCACATAGGGGTTGTCATTGGGCACACCGAATACGCGTTCGCGGTTGGTTTCATTTTCTGTAAAAAGACAACGCTTCGGTTTTTCAAAATATAAAAAATACTGACCGAGCATCGGGTGTGCGGCCTTCACTATGCTGTAGGTATCTTCTTCTTTGTATAAAGAGATCGCAGCCTTCTCATCTTCCAGCCCGAATGCCCATAGATTGCGGCACCAGAGTGTAGGCAGCAGTGCGAAGTAGGCGCTCTCACTGCCTCGGTTTGAGATGGTGATACGTATGCAAAGTGAGTCCGGCCCATCTTTGGCATACTCTGTCTGCACATCGAAATATTTATCATCGTCGAGCACACCGGTGTCGAGCAGTTCATATTCAGGGTCGGTCTTCGGGCGGTTTCTGTTGGTCTGCAGTAGATCGCCATATGGATATTCTGCCTGCGGATACTTGTAGAGATGCTTCATATATGCATGCGAAGGTGTATTGTCCACATAGTAATATAGCTCCTTCACATCCTCACCGTGATTGCCTTCGGTGCCTGTCAGACCGAAGAGCCGCTCTTTGAGAATGGGGTCTTTGCCATTCCACATCGCGATAGAGAAACATAGTCGTGATAATCATCAGAGATACCTGCTATACCATCTTCGCCCCATCTGTATACCCGCGAACGGGCCTGGTCATGCGGGAAATAATCCCATGCGGAACCGTCAGTACTGTAGTCCTCACGCACGGTGCCCCACTGGCGTTCGCTCAGATATGGGCCCCACTGCAGCCATGCTGCCCGCCCGCTATAATTTTCCTGAAGCCTGATCTCTTCTGATGTCAGTGTACTCTCTTTCGTTTTCTCTTTTGCCATTGGTTTTTATTTTTCATAGCTCATAGTTTCAACCATGAGTATTGTCAGCTAATCACGGATATTTTTTTTGAAAAACATAGTGATGCGCCGTGTAGGGCTTTTACAAAAAAAATCACCTCCCTTTTTTGAGAAGAGAGGTGATACGTTTTCATGGTCAGATATTTAGAGGGCGCCGACGGCTGTCTTGAAGGCGGGCAGCGTGGTGGCTTGCATATTGAGTGAAACCAGCATATTGGTCGTGGTCGTGGTGGGGACGATGCATGAATAATATTGCGTTCCGATCTTTGCCATAGCGACTATCGTTACGCTTAGTCCCAGTGGTGTGTGCCCATCGCTGTGAAACCCGAACGTATTGGTAGCGCTGGTGTATCTATCTGCCGTAGCTACGGTATGCTCTGAGTTAAACACCACATATACTGCGGTATTAGATCCGTTGAACTGGCCGCTGGCCTGTATTGCTACTGCCGTGCCGCCGCTCAGACTGTAGAATCTGTCACAATTGCTCCATCCGAAAGTATCCTGCGAGAATACATACATATAACCCGGACCAACGATCGTATCCTGAATGATCTGTGCCGGTCTGGTGGTGTCTGCGTTCCAGTTCAGGATCGAATCCTGAGCAGTAGTGCCGGTCTGCCACTGCCCGTTGAATAGCATCATGCCGGTGGTCGATGTGCTGCCTCCCTGATACTCTACCGTGAGGGGCAGTGTATGCTTGATGCGCAGGTTCTCGCCGCTCTGAGTAGCCTGCAGGTATATCTCACCGCTCGATTGCAGCAGGTTGCCGTTTGATGTAGTGGTGGTATTAGAAAGTATCATGTCGCCCGCCGAGTATATCTCTTTGAGTTCGATATTCACTGTGCCTGTCACTGTGCTGCCATCCTGATGCAGCAGGCTGCCCGGAGCGATGAGGGTCACTGTACCTTTCGTACCGACGATCCTGCTGTAGTTGCCGGCATTAGCGGTGAATGTCTGGCTCTGTACACGCGTTTGTGAGAATGTATTTTTGAGATCAGAGGTCTGTGTCTGCGAACTGTCTTTATTGCATGAAGTCAGACCGAGTGCTATGGCCATTGCCGCGGCCATTATCGTTTTCATGTGATTTTTCATTTGATTAGTTTTTTGATTGTTTGAAAATGTTGATACAAACTTACCCTGAATGACAACCCGAAATTTTAATTGTTCCTGAATAATTACCTGTTCAAATACAATTTCTGTACTTAAAATTTCGAATAAAAAGAACAATAATGCTTCTCAATATCATTTCTAATAGCCCATTTATATCAAAAAAGCGATTTTGACCTTACCTGTCAGGTAGGTATTCTAAAAGTGAATAATCTGTATTCCTTGCATTTTGATGACATATAAGATCTCTTTTAGACCAGATCCGTTCATTTTTTTGCTGTGAACGATGCTAAAAGATTCCTACTTTCGACTATCTTGTTTTTTGTCAAAACACCTTACCCATGCGATTCATTTCTAGCGCTCTCATTTGTCTGCTCAGTATGGCTTCATTCTCTCAGAAGCTCGCTGCTTTCAGGGCCGAAGATCAGCCTGCTGCTCCCGATTACACACAGGAGAAATACTGGACTGCACTGCCCTTCAGAAATGATGCGGCAGATGTCATTCCGAAAGATGAAAAGTGGATCGGTGATTCGCTGAAAGATGTCGATGTGTTTTATATTTATCCGACCATCTATCAGAAAGGCCCCACATGGAACGCTGATGTGAATAATGAAAAACTAAACGCAAGGATCGATAAACTGCCGGTGCGCTTTCAGGCGGGCGTATTTAATGCCAGCTGCCAGGTCTATGCGCCGCGATATCGTCAGGGCATCATCACCTGCTATTATGATACACTCAATGGGCCTAAGGGGCTTGACTTTGCCTATCAGGATGTGGCGAGGGCTTTCAGATATTATCTGGAACATTATAATCACGGCAGGCCCATCATCATCGCTTCGCACAGTCAGGGCAGCACCCATTCTATCAGACTGCTGCATGAGTTTTTTGATGGAAAGCCGCTCAGCAAACAGCTCGTATGCGCCTATGTGATCGGTATGGGCATGGATCCCGCATCCTATCAGGTGCTCAAGCCATGCGCTACGCCTCATGAGACAGGCTGCTATGTGACATGGTCATCGTTCAGGAATGGCTATGATCCGGGCAAGACGGATCTGGTCGGCAAGGTCTGTATCAACCCTATCACATGGACTCGCGATTCTGCTTTTGTGCCGGCCACTGCTTCGCGCGGTTCGATATTTCTGAAGATCAAACACCGCCGATGGAACCATGCGGCTTCGGCGCAGATACATCATGATTATCTCTGGGTCAAGACGCGTATACCGATCGTGCAGACTTTTAATGTCCTGCACCTGATGGACTATAACCTTTTCTGGTATGATATGCGAAAGAACGTAGCGGACCGGATAAAAGCGTATTTAATAAAATAGCCGTATTTGTATATTTAATGTAAAAATAACTAATTATATTCTAACTGCAAAATTTATTTTCTATGACCAACCAAGAGCGTGATCAACTCATTGAATCTTACGGACAGGCCTATAGCGTACTGACTGAAGCCATAAAGATATACCCGGTAGAAATGTGGCAGTGGCGACCGAGTCCGCAGAGCTGGAGTATTCATGAAGTGATCATCCACATAGCAGACAGCGAGGCCAATTCATACATACGCTGCCGCCGTTTCATAGCTGAGCCGGGCAGTGGTGTGTATGGGTATAATGAGAACGACTGGGCGCGTGCCCTCGACTATCACCATCAGTCTACGGATGAGGCGCTGGAGTTATTCAAGGTACTGCGGCATAGTACTTATGTGCTTATCAAAACAGTGCCTGTGGAGATATGGCTCACTGCTACCACACAGCATTCTGAGACGGGCACATTCATGTTTGAGCAATGGCTGAAAACCTACGAAGATCATATCCCCGTTCACATCCGCCAGATGGAGCGCAACTATCAGGCATGGCTGAAGACGCAAAAGTAGAGACAGGAAAAATCATTCTGACAGATACTATCCCTCCTTAAGCGATCTTATCCAATAGCTCTTCGCAATATTCATTCAGGTATTGCACCATCACATAGAAGCTACCGAATAGGGGATTGTCTGTCTGTCCGTGATGAAAGCGATAATATATCTGCTGTGCTATCACCGCGAGTCGAAACAAACCATATATCCTGTAGAAAGTAAAATCAATATTCTCATAGCCCATCGCTGCGCAGTAGTGCCTTATCACTTCATCGCGTGTCATCATGCCGGGCAGGTGTGTGGGCTGCCTGCGCGCCATCTGCATCTGAAACGGATCATCTGCCTCGACCCAGTAGGCCAGGCTGTTGCCGAGGTCCATGAGCGGATCGCCGAGTGTGGCCATCTCCCAGTCCAGCACAGCGATCACATGAGTGGGATCTTCGGGGTCGAGCACTACATTGTCAAAACGAAAGTCGCCATGTATCACGCAGGTGGCTACGTCCTGAGGCATATTCTCGCCGAGCCAGTGAATGACGCGTGCGAAGTCAGGTACATTCTCCGTTTTAGCCTTGATGTAGCGATCTGTCCAGCCGATGATCTGCCGCTGCACATAGCCTGCGCCCTTGCCCAGATCAGCGAGTCCTGCCGCCTGATAGTCCACCTTGTGCAGTTCGATCATCCGGTCTATCACATTGGTGCAGAGTTTGCGCACCTGCTCTTCGCTCAGCTCCATTCCCTTAGGCAGGTTAGCGCGGGGTATGATGCCGACGAGTTTCTCCATGATATAAAACTCGCGCCCTATCACCGTATCTTCCTTGCAGAATGCGATCATGGCAGGCACATATGGATAGACAGGTTTGAGCTTCTGCATCACATTGTATTCGCGCCACATGTCGTGTGCGCTCTTGGCCTTGGTGCCGCCCGGCGCTGTACGCATGATATAGCTTGCATTGTCGAAGTCGAGCTGATAGGTGAGGTTCGATGCGCCACCCTTAAACTGTTTCACTCTCATCTCGCCCTGCAGGCCCGGTACATGTGCCTTGACGTAGGCACTGACTGCCAGTGTGTCAAACTCATCGCCGGCGCGAACGTCAGCAGCTCGGTCTAAATATTTTTCTTCCATGTTTTTGGTTTTTGTTGATGGTCTGCTGCCAGGGCTTCAATTTATTTGTTAGTACGTTTCTTTAATACTAATGTACCCAATCTTAATTCTGTTGTATTGACTATGGCGAAAGGCAGAGCAAGATCGCTTTGGTAAACTAATAAGATTCCATCTGAAGTGGGCAAGCCTGTCTCAGTACCTTTGCATTGGATCCGCAGGCTATCTTTAGCAATGAATTTCCATATGCCATGGCAATCTTTTGGCCAATCACCACCTGCACCATAGTACTTAAATGTACTATCCTGTTTCAGCGTCAATTCATAGGTATAGTCCTGGCCTTTAGCTTCATATAGGCCCGCCATATTCCTGAAGTTATATCTCTGACCTGCGCATGAACTTAATAAGATCAATAGCAGTATTGAAATACATAGCTTCATTAAATTATTTTCCTTCTTCAATGCTTCTCGTATTTCTTCAACTCTAACTTCGCTATCACACCTCTGTGTACCTCGTCAGGCCCGTCTGCTATACGCAGCACACGCGCATATGCATACATAGCAGCCAGCGGAGTATCGTTGCTGAGGCCCATGCCACCGTGCATCTGCATAGCCTGATCGATCACTCGGCATGCCATGTTTGGTACAGCTACTTTGATCTGCGATACCTCGCTGAGTGCGCCCATAGCGCCCACTTCATCGAGCAGCCAGGCGGTCTTCATCACCAGCAGTCGCGCCATGTCTATGTCTATTCGTGCATTGGCTATGATGTCGCGATTGCCGCCGAGATTGATGAGTGGTTTGCCGAAGGCTACACGGCTCATAGACCGCTCTATCATGAGTTTCAATGCACGCTCTGAGGCACCGATAGCGCGCATACAGTGGTGTATCCTGCCCGGCCCGAGCCTGCCCTGTGCGATCTCAAAACCCTTGCCCAAACCCGCTATCACATTGCTTTTCGGCACACGCACATTCGTAAATGAGATCTCGCCGTGACCATAGGGCGCATCGTATGCACCGAACACAGGCAGCATCCTTTCTATCTTCACACCCTCTGTATCCAGTGGCACGAGCACCATCGAGTGTTGTAAATATTTGTGTGCATAGGGGTCACTGAGACCCATGAATATCGCCACCCGGCAGTTAGGATGACCGAGCCCTGTGCTCCACCACTTGCGCCCGTTGAGTATCACATGGTCGCCGTCTTCGGCAATGCTGGCGCGCATATTGGTGGCATCGCTCGATGCTACTTCCGGTTCGGTCATGGCAAATATCGAACGTATCGAGCCATCCAGCAGCGGGGTGAGCCACTCTGCTTTCTGCGCTTCGCTGCCATATTTCCACAGCACTTCCATATTGCCGCTGTCGGGCGCATTGCAGTTGAATATCTCCGGTGCTATGATCGAAAGCCCCGTCAATTCAGCGATAGGGGCATAGTCACTATTGTTCAGCCCACCCACACCCGGCAGAAAGAGATTCCACAGGCCATCGGCTTTTGCCTTTTCTTTCAGCTGCTCGATGCGCGGGTCGATGCTCCATTTCCGCCAGTCAGGATCACCATGCTGCGATTCGTTGAGCAGGGACGATTCGAGCGGAAGGATATGTTCGTCTATGAATTTTTTGACGCGCGCAGCGACTTGTTTCGATGCGGGAGATTGTGAGAAGTCCATGATTGAGATGCTTTGGTATAAATGAACAAAATATTTCGGGTATTGGCAATGAAACCCCGTCACAAATTAGAATCCTGATAACTCTCAGTGTATGCAGCAAGGTGGGTCATTAAAATTTGACTTTTCTATAGAGAAGTTTGTTGTCTAAACTCTAAACAACGATCATGAAATCAAATATACCTTTAAGCATATTACTCGGCTTTTTACTCCTGATAGGTCAGGACTCTCGGGGCCAGTCTGCCGCAATCAGCAGGAATGAACTGCCCAAACAGCCGCAAACCGTTATTCCCATTGACTCTTCGCCTCAGACTTTAGATATCTCGACCGTGATCAGCGGGGCGACTGTAGCAGAACTGTCGCCTGCCTTTGTGGAGATGGCCAAAGATGTATCAATAGGCATATGGCCGAACCCCGGCAACGGGCATTTCACCATATCCATACACAACGCAGCCATCACCAGTATGAATGTGCAGATCATTAACTGTATCGGTGAAGTGGTGGGACAGCAGAAAATGGATTTCTCGGCTGCACAAAACATGTCGCTGAATGTGTCGCATCTCAACTCCGGCATCTATCTGTGCAAGATGGAGGCCAACGATCATGTGACTGTCAGGAAACTGATAATAAACAGATAAGGATCAATACATCAATTGCTTCTTGCTGCTGTTTTTCCAGCCGGCGTCGCTCTTGTATGTAGTGAAAAACACCTTGATGTCGGCATCGCTCTGATAGTCTACGAAGAATATTTTCTTCTTGGCATCGCTTGAGTAATCTGTGAAGAACCAAACGCCGTTATTGTCGCCTGCATCGCTTTTGTAGGTAGTCTTGTAGACCACGAGATCTGCATCGCTTGAGTATTGCGTTACAAAAACTTTGACCTGTGCATCGCTTTTGTATTTAGCAGAATAAACTACCTGTGCCTTCATGGAGACAGCCGCCATTACGGCGATCGCGAGAATTAGTATTGATTTCATTTGTATTTTATGTTTGTTTAAAATTATAAATTAAAATGCTACTGCAAAATTAATTTTGACCAACATAATCAGGATTACTGTATCGGCTAATGAAGATCAGCTGAGAGCATTACGGCCTTTACATTCTCTTAACGATGATTTGTCGAAATTTGCCCTGCTTTTGCATAATATTACCTTTATAAAAATCATGTCATGGACCTCAAAGGAATAGATCTGAACACACTCCACAGCCGCGAATGGCTGCTGACCAACGGTATCGGCGGCTATGCGTCGTCTACCTTGTCTGGCTGCAATACCCGCCGCTATCAAGGCCTACTGATAGCCTCTGATGAACCGCCTACTGCACGCCGGGTGGTGGTATCAAAGGTCGAAGAGACCATCGTCAGCATGGTGGGCGGCACGATGGACCTCGCTACCAATCAATATGCAGGCGCCATACATCCGATGGGCTATGAGCATCTCACATACTTCGAACGGAAGCCGCTGCCTCGCTTCGTTTATGAGTTCGCGGGTGGCAGGCTGGACAAGACCGTCTTTATGGTGCAGGGTTCCAACACCACTGTGATAGAATATGTCAACACAGGCACTGCCAAATACGAACTGCAGATCAATGTGCTGCTGGCTGACAGAGATTATCATAGTCTGCTCACTAATGATTCTGCCTACGACTTTCGCACTGTTCATACGGGTTCATTTCAAAAAATATACTCGCATGAAGGTGGCGCTCCCATCTTCGTAGCGCATGGCAAAGGCACATGGACCAATCGCTGCTTCTGGTACAGAAACTTCGAGTATCAGCAGGAGCGCGACAGGGGCTTCGACTATCATGAAGATGCTTACAACCCAGGCATGATCTCCGTTTCGCTCGATGCGGGCGAAGCTGCTTACATCATACTCACTACTGATGAAAAATACGTTTCATTCTCCGGCGAGGCGCTGAAAGAAGATGCACTGCGGCATATTTCTGCAGTGAGAAAATGGGGCGACAATGTATTTCTGAATGATCTCGCTGAGGCCGCAGACCAGTTCATCGTAGACCGGAGATCCACTGCATCTAAGTCCATCATCGCAGGCTATCACTGGTTCACAGACTGGGGTCGCGACACCATGATATCGATGCGCGGTATCTGCATAGCGCAGGGCGACAAAGACACCGCCCGCTCCATCATCAATACCTTTTTGAAATATCTCGACCGCGGCATGCTGCCAAACCGTTTCCCTGACGGCGACGGTGCGCTGGACTACAATACCATCGATGCTACACTGTGGCTCTTTGTGGTCTGTCATGACTTCTTTGAAAAATTCAATGATGAATCTTTTGTGAAAGAAGTATATCCGCATCTCAGCGCTGTGATAGAGGCACATCTGGCAGGTACACGATACGACATACATGTCACAGACGAGGGACTGCTCTATGGCGGCGAAGGACTAGCACAGCTCACATGGATGGATGCACGTATAGGAGACCATGTCGTCACGCCGCGCCACGGCTGCCCTGTAGAGGTCAATATGCTTTGGTACAATGCACTGAAAATTCATGAAGCATTTAGCGAGATAGCCAATGGCAAGGCATACAGCAAGCTCATCAGGTCATTTGAGAAGCAGTTTAAGGCTGCCTATCTGAATGAAGACGGATACCTCAATGATGTCGTGATACCGTGCGCTGCGCCTGACCGGACCATTCGGCCTAATCAGATCTATGCTGTGAGCCTGCCCTATGCGGTGCTCAATAAGACCGAACAGAAGAAGATCACAGCTTTCGTGCAGGCGCATCTGCTCACTGACTATGGCCTGCGCACGCTCAATACCGAACATCCCGACTTCAAGCCGCGCTACGAGGGCGACTCATGGCATCGCGACAATGCATATCATCAGGGTACCGTGTGGCCCTTTCTGATCGGTGAGTTTTTTGCCGCTTATCTCAAGGTCAATAACAGCACTGCTAAATCAAGGAAACAGGTGATGCTCTGGATGGAGCCGCTGAGAGAGCATTTCTACGGCGATGTCTGCATACATGGTATCTCTGAGATCTTTGACGGGCTCGATCCGCGCGAGGGGAGAGGTACTATACATCAGGCATGGTCTGTATCTGCATTGCTGAAAGTGCTCATCGAAATGGAGGCGCTTGCTGCCCCACGACCTCTGATTAGGAAGCCCGGTTCTCCCATTTTTTCTGTAGAATCAGATGTAATATAATCTCCCACCAGCCTGTAGCGATACTTCCAGTATGTCTGGGCAGCCAGCACATAATCAAATGATTGACAATCTGCCATTACTGCGCATCCAATAAAAAAGACAATAAAAATTGATTTGATTTTCATAATAAAAAATTTAATTTCTAGTTCCTAATAATTTATATTCATGGGTGACTTATATTAAATTATTATATCAAATTCTATTGATTATAATAGCAAGTATATGTTCTTCCCAAAGAATCGCAACAATATTGTAAGCCCGATCCTCCAATGGTTGAAGTCGAGCTTCGTATAATTGAATTATACTCCCCGCTACCAGGGCAAAAAGACAGTATAGGATAACTACTCCATCTGTCAATTGTATCAAGCTTTACCAGCGTATCATATCTATGCAATGCAGAATCATAAGAAATAACTATAGTGCTATCTAATCTATAAAAGCCAGGTGCTGCAAAACATGTAACACACTGTTTTTTGCAACTACAACAGCAACCTGCCAGAAAAAGTATAATAAGAAATAAGTGCTTACCAGCAGCATAGCTTCTATAGTCAGAAGTGGTCAAAGGGATTTTATTACACGAAAGCTTATTCATTGTATTAATTATTTGGTGTACAAACTGTGACTGTATCAATTCTAAGAGTAGGATAGAAAGTATAATCACCATAATGATAATGGCTGTCTATTTCACAGGTGCTAAAAGTCCAATGATTAATTATCGCACCTCCAGTAGTGTCGTACCTGATCTGTCCATTATAATATATAGTATCTATTTGGAGGGTACCATACACATGTGTGTAACATGTATAGCAATTCTTTTTACAGCCACCTACTGTATTAAGCAGGATGGAGATACAAAGACAAAAGAGTACTTTTCTCATAATATAAATTTTATACTAATCTACTTATTTTTTCGCTGTTTTTAGTTCATCCAGTTCGCCTTTTAGCTGGATGACATAGAGGGTCAGCTCTTCTATTTTCTGGGCAGTCTACCGCAGGTTCAAGCGTCCTCGCTTGAACCCGTCACAATGACAATACTTTTAGCGGACTATGCTTAGAGGCACTGCTATATAAATATTCATGGGGTTCAGATACAAAACCAGCTCGCACAGGGTTTTGATGTATATAATCTATTTTTTGAATAATCACTTCATAGCTATAAAGGAGTGTAGGATGATTGCCATTTTGCCAAAACTGCCATTGCTTATTTAGTGGATTTTTGTCACCATGCTCTGCGAAATGAGAGAGTAACCAATCTTTTCGACTTTCGCGATTATGATTTGAAATGTTACTGATGAGCCCTTTGGCTGTAAATGACTTAAAATCTCGCAGGAAATCGCTCATACTTAATCCTTCCTCCATCTGAGCTACCAGATGCACGTGATTGGTCATTATCACATATGCATATAGCTCTAATCCTTTATTTTTTTGACAAAAGCTGATTTGATCCGCTAGCCATTGTTTATAGTCAGATCTGGAGAATACATCTACCCAGTCTACCACCGTGAGAGTGAGGAAATATAAGCAATCATCAGTCGAAATTCTGCGCATATCAAATTGTTAGGTGCAATATAATAATTATCGTAAATGAGAATGGGTATGGGGTTCAAGCGAGGACGCTTGAACCTGCGGAAGAGAGTGAGGAAATATAAGCAATCATCAGTCGAAATTCT
>CAIXBT010000254.1 GCA_903917755.1 uncultured Bacteroidota bacterium | reverse complement strand
TGGCTGTTTAAGCCCCCTTGGGGGGGTTGGGGGCCATTTTTACTTTTTTCGTGCTATTACTTTCTTGGCAGCGGCTACCACATCGGGGGTATCCAGCTTGTATTTAGCCAGCAGCTGATCCGGTGTGCCACTCTCTCCAAATGAATCATTCACCGCTACTAACTCCAAAGGTGTAGGACATTCCCTTCCGAGAAGTGTCGCCACGGTGCTACCGAGTCCACCTATGTAGTTATGCTCTTCGCATACTATAGCACATCTCGTCTTGCTGACTGAGCGTATGACAGTCTCACTGTCTAAAGGTTTAATGGTGTGGATGTTGATGAGTTCTACGGAAATGCCTTCTGCTTCCAGTAGTTTGGCTGCCTGAATGGCCTTCCAAACGAGATGGCCGGTAGCAAATATGCTGACATCCTTACCCTCATTCATCACTATTGCCTTGCCGATCTCAAATGGTTTATCGGCAGAGGTGAAGTTAGGCCATTTAGGTCTGCCAAAACGCAGATAAACTGGGCCTTCATATCGTCCTGCAGCTATCGTGGCGGCTTTGGTCTGATTGAAATCGCAGGGATTGATCACGACCATACCCGGCAGCATCTGCATAAGGCCGATGTCTTCCAGTATCTGGTGTGTAGCGCCATCTTCGCCGAGCGTGAGACCGGCATGAGATGCCGCTATCTTGACATTCTTGCCGGAATAGGCTACCGACTGACGAACCTGATCATACACACGGCCTGTCACAAAGTTGGCGAAGGAAGTGGCGAAGGGGATCTTGCCACCTATGGTGAGACCTGCTGCCACCCCTATCATATTTGCTTCTGATATCCCGCACTGCACGAATCGATCAGGAAATTCCTTGATGAATTCATCCAGTTTGAGCGAACCCACGAGGTCAGCACATAGTGCCACCACATTGGAATTTTCGCGGCCCAAAGCCAGTATTCCCGCACCGAAACCGGAGCGTGTGTCTACTTCATTCTGTACTGTATAATCTGATAATGCCATAAATTTTAATAGTCGGAAGACCGTAAGTCAGTGTGTCGGAAAGAACGCTGACCGGGCACCCGGTTTTATTTTAGAGAGTTTTTTAATCCGTTTATCTTCTTCTCAATAATCCCCCAGGGTCTCTTCCAGCTGCCCGAGAGCCTGTGCCAGTTGCGTATCATTCGGTGCATTGCCATGCCACTTATGAGTGCCTGCCATAAAGTCGACCCCTGCTCCCATCACTGTTTTCATGATGATAAAAACGGGTTTACCTTTTCCGGTACGGCCCTTAGCCTCATTGAGTCCCGCTATCACCTGCTCTACATTATTGCCATATGCTATGTGCAGCACATCCCATCCGAATGCCCTGATCTTGGCATCGAGGTCACCGAGACTCATTACCTTGTCAGTAGGGCCGTCTATCTGCTGGCCGTTATAGTCGCAGGTAGAGATGATATTGTCTATTTTATGGTGAGCCGCAAACAGCAGTGCTTCCCATATCTGACCTTCCTGCAGTTCTCCATCACCATGCAGTGTATATACCAGTGAGTTGTCCTTATTCAGTTTTTTGGAGATCGCTGCACCCAGTGCCACGCTCATTCCCTGACCGAGCGAGCCCGATGCCACGCGTATGCCCGGCAGATGCTCATGAGTGGTAGGGTGGCCCTGCAGGCGGGTATTCAGTTTTCTGAAAGTCGCCAGTTCTTTGACATCAAAGAAGCCCCTGTGTGCCAGTGTAGAATACCATACCGGCGAGATATGGCCATTAGAAAGAAAGAAAAGGTCCTCACCTATTCCATCCATAGTGAAGGCCGTATTGGTCTTCATGATCTCAAAGTACAGCGATACAAAATATTCTGTGCAGCCCAGCGATCCGCCCGGGTGCCCGGATGCAGGCGCATGCACCATTCTCACTATGTCGCGACGCACCTGAGAGCAGATGCGTTTAAGTTCTTCTACAGATGCCATTATTGGAATTTTGCCTGCAAAAATAACTCCTTGATATATATTTGACATTCAAAAGATATAAGACTAGTGTGAATAACCACTTCGCAAAAGCAAAGCATTATATTGCATCAAAATAGACGGGTCATATACAGATGAAAGAATACGAAAGATTACTGAATGGAAATCGGGATTATGCCCGGGATATGCTGGAGAAGGATGCTGAATACTTCAACAAGCTATCGGGCATTCAGCGTCCGGGATTTCTCTGGATAGGCTGTTCGGATAGCCGCGTACCGGCCAATGAGATCACCAATACCGCCCCCGGCGAGATATTCGTACATCGCAATGTAGCTAATCTGGTCGTACAGACAGACCTGAACCTGATGAGCGTGCTGCAATATGCCGTAGAGGTGCTGGAGGTCAAACATGTGATCGTATGCGGGCACTATGGCTGCGGTGGTGTGCTGGCAGCTATGAGCAATCATCATCTGGGTATCATCAACAAATGGATAAGCAATATCAAAGATGTGTACCGTCTGCACAGGAGCGAAGTAGATGCACTGAGTGATGCAGAGGCCCGCGCTAACCTGATGGTGGAACTCAATGTGCGCGAACAGGTCAATAACCTGGCTAAAACGGCTATCATCCAGACTGCCTGGAAGCACCACAAACGCCCTGATATACATGGCTGGGCTTACGGTCTGA
>CAIXBT010000253.1 GCA_903917755.1 uncultured Bacteroidota bacterium | reverse complement strand
GGCACCGCTTTTTTCACTGCTTTCTTAGGGGCTGCTTTCTTAGCTACTACTTTTTTAGCGGGAGCTTTCTTTACTGCTTTTTTAGGTGCCGCTTTTTTCACCACCTTCTTAGGTGAAGCTTTCTTAGCTACTACTTTTTTAGCAGGTGCTTTCTTTACCGCTTTTTTAGGCGCAGCTTTTTTCACTACCTTCTTAGGTGCAGCTTTTTTAGCTACTGCTTTTTTAGCGGGAGCTTTCTTTACCGCTTTCTTAGGTGCAGCTTTTTTCACCACCTTCTTAGGTGCTGCTTTTTTAGCTACTGCTTTCTTCGGTGCAGCTGCCTTCTTAACAGGCGCTTTCTTCACTTCTTTTTTAGCCACAGCTTTCTGAGGAGCTGCTACTTTCTTTTCTATCGGGAAAGGCACCTTGTCAATTTTTGAGGTGGCAACCGGAGCAGCTTGATCTTCTATACCGTCTATCTCATAGTTGAGCAGGTCGGAGATATGATCTACCGTGCCTTCACCCTGTATCTCTACCAGCTTATTCTGTGCGGCATAGTAGTTAGCCAAAGGCTCGGTCTTGTTGCGATATTCTATCACACGGTTCTTTACGATCTCGGGCTCCTGATCATCAGCGCGGCCGGATGTTTTGCCTCTTTCGAGGATTCTTTTGGTCAGTTCTTCTTCGCTTACTTTTAGTGAAAGAACTTTTTGTATCGGCGCATTCCTTTTAGCGAGAAGTTCATCGAGGGCCTCAGCTTGCTTCACTGTGCGCGGGAAACCGTCAAACACAAAACCCGCTGCATTCGAGTTGGCATTGAGTTTATTCTCTATCATACCGATCACTACCGCGTCGGGCACGAGTTCTCCTTTGTCCATCAGAGATTTTGCCTCGAGGCCCAGTTTGGTCTGCCCTGCTATCTCAGCGCGCAGCATGTCGCCGGTAGAAAGGTGTATAAGTTGGTATTTGTTGATGATATTGGTTGCCTGGGTTCCTTTGCCGCTGCCCGGAGGGCCGAATAAAACGATATTTTTCATATACAATGTGTTTTTGAATTGCGACAAAGATAAAGAATGAGATTTAATAATTTGACAATTCGCAATGCTTAAGTCGTGAGACAGAATTTGCTAATTTGGCTATTAGTTGCTATATTTGCATGAGTTAATTGCAAAAGGCAAACAAAAATCAGCTATATATTTATTACTTATAATAAAATTGCAGATACTTATATGATAGACTTTTAGGCATTTGTATTTTTCTGAAAAAAGAGCCCAATAGTGGTAAATTAGGATTATTCATATGCATAAGTGAAAAAAGTACACCCGGCTGGATTTTGGCATAACAATCCTCAATCCTGAATAATTAAAGGTATTTTTGCAGGCACATTTTTAGAAAAGTACATTGATAGATAATACAACCATACACGTAAACAAGGCCGTACTAGTGGGCCTGGTCACCAAATCTCAGACGGAAGAGCAGACCAAAGAATATCTCGATGAGCTGGATTTTCTGGCATCGACAGCCGGCATAGTGACCGCTCGCAAATACTATCAGAAAATGCAGACCCCGGACAATAAATCATATCTGGGCAAAGGCAAGCTGGAAGAGATTGCCCTCTATGTAGAGGATAAGCGTATAGACATGATCATAGTAGATGATGAGATATCGCCCTCTCAGCACCGGAATATGGAAACCATACTCAAATGCCGCGTGATGGACAGGAGTATGCTGATACTCGACATCTTTAACCAGCGTGCCAAGACCGTGCAGGCACGCACGCAGGTAGAGCTGGCACAGCTGCAGTATATGCTGCCGCGACTGAAAGGTATGTGGACCCACCTGGAGCGTCAGCGCGGAGGCACGGGCACACGCGGAGGATCGGGCGAGAAGGAGCTGGAGACTGACCGCCGAATGGCTGAGAAAAAGATAGCTCTGCTCAAGATCAAACTCAAAGAGATAGACAAACAGAATGAAACTCGCAGGAAGAGTCGCGCTGATATGATACGTGTGGCCCTGGTAGGATATACTAACGTGGGCAAATCGACGCTGATGAACCTGCTGGCCAAGGACAATGTCTTTGCGGAAAATAAACTCTTCGCTACTGTGGATACGACGGTGCGCAAAGTGGTTTTCAACGGGGTGCCGTTTCTGCTGTCTGATACGGTGGGCTTCATCCGCAAGCTGCCTCACCATCTCATCGAGAGTTTTAAATCTACACTCGATGAAACCCTCGAAGCAGATATATTGCTGCAGGTAGTGGATATATCGCACCCTGCTTTTGAAGATCAGATGAAAGTGGTGGCGCAGATACTGGATGAACTGGGCTCTAAAGACAAGCCCATGATCATCGTCTTCAATAAAATGGATCTCTATGAAGCCAAACACCTAGATGAGTTTCTGCCGGCAGAGGTGAGGCAAACCCTGCTGCAGGAGATGAAAGACTCATGGATGCAAAAGACCAATGATCATGCAATCTTTATCTCTGCTACACAAAACAGAAATACAGGCGAACTGCGTGATAAGATATTTGCGAAGGTCAAGGAGCTATATCTGGAGCGTTATCCATATAAGGCAGGCTATTGGCATGGCTATCTGGATCAAACCTTTGTGGAAGACAAGCCCGAAACTGAGGTGAAAAAAGAAAAGGTGAAAAGGCCGAAGTATAAATAGTCAATGCACTTATCGCCTTTGCAGTTTTTGAGTGGTTAACCCTTACCCTTGGAAGCGGTACCAAGCCACAATAGCCGAGAGAATAAAGATCAACACCGGCAATGCCAATTGTTTGTATTCTTTTCTGCCAAAATGCACCGCAAAAGCACCTATCATGATGATACAAAACCCTATTGCTGCTATGGGTGTCAGAATGGGCAGGATGTTCAGCCACATGGGAAGAATAAGTCCAATACTGCCCAATAGTTCCATAGTACCGATCAATCGGGAGGGTATGTCGGATTCACCGTCTTTTACCATGCCTTTTTCGATCAGCTTTTGTTTGCTGGAAAGGAGTTTCATGCCGGCGGGCATCAGAAAAAATAACGCAAGTACTACTTGTAAGACCCAAAGAAAAGTGTTCATTATATTTTAGTTTTTAATTGTGATGCAAATTTACGCTAATAGATATACATTTGATAGCAGTTACATAAAGTATACCAGTATGAAAAAGTATAGTGCCCCAAGCCACAGTTCCCAAAATTGCGCCGAAAGCCGAAGAGCTATTCAGGACACGCTGGAGATCATCAATGGCAAATGGAAATTGATAATTATCATTACCCTAAGCAGCAGGCCGTATAGGTTTAAGGAATTATCAAGAGAAATAGGTATTTCTCCACGCATGCTGAGCAAGGAGCTGCAGGACATGGAGGTCAATCATTTAGTGACCCGCACTGTGCTGGCTACTAAGCCTATCAGTGTAGAGTATGCATTGACAAAATATGCAGAAACTTTCAGGGAAGTGCTGGATGCTATGAAAAACTGGGGTATGAAACACAGAGACCATATCATTCACGGGGCTGCTGTATAAAGGAACCAGAAAAGTATAAGTGATAAACTGACATTGGCTGTAATAGCCTTACTGCAGTATTGCTAGTTTCCTGGATAGAGTATAATCATCATTTTGCAAAGTGATAAGATAAACACCTTGCGAAATATTTTTGTCTATGGTTATGGAAGCACCGGTAAACTTATTCTTTGACATTATTTGCCTGCCGGACATATCATAAAGGGTCATGTCGGTAGGGATATTAATAGCCTTTGAAAAATGAATGGCACCGGCATAATAATTTATATCAGGCATATTGTCGGCATTCATAGTACTGATACCTAAAGGCAAAGACTGAAGTACATTGACATAAACCAGTTGATTGGACTGGTCTTTGAACAGGTATATACTCGTATCGCAATAGCTGTCTGAGCAGCCCTGGCTATTGGCCACTGTTACGCAAATAGTATAATAGCCTGCGCTATCATAAGTATGTGACGGGGTATCTCCGGTGCTGACGGGACTATTGTCACCCCAGTCCCATGAATAGGTTAGGGACGTGCCGCTACATTGATTCAGAGCATACCACAGGTGTGGCGTATTGGATGGTTGTAATGTAAAGTGAGCATAAGGAGCCGGTTTGACTGTGACTACCGAATCGCTGCTTTTCACAGTAGCAGGGTAAGCACAGGCGTGATTACTGGTCATTAATACCCATATACTATCCTGATTGGATAGATTGTTTGGAATATAAATGGAATCTGAAATGCCTGTGGAAATACCATTTTTATACCATTCATATACCGGATTAGTGCCGCCGCCACCGACCTGAGCGACCTTGAAAGTATCGCTGCTGCCGCTGCAGATATTTGTTTTGCCGGAAATGAAGACCTGAGGAGTAAAGTTGAATCCTATGAATAAAGTATCAGAAAATGCAGACATGCATCCTGCCGAATTGTTATAAGCAACAGAATAATAGCCGCCGGGATAAGAGGGGATAAGTGTAGAGTCGGGTGTGGCAGGACTCCACTTTTCGATCATAGCGGTATAATTATTTACGTAACCATTATTCACTATGTACTGATTGCCGATACTGTCTATGAATATGCCTAAGGGTCCGTTGAGCAGATTATTTGCACTAAGCCCGGCACCTGCTACGATAATGCCATTATTTATATTGCCACCACCTGCCTGGAGTTTGACGACATGATTATTATGTCCATCTACCACAAAGATATTGCCTGCGCGATCCAGAGCCATTCCTGTGATAGAATAAAAAGTATTGGTTATGCTTCCATCATTCTGTACTTGTTGATTGTAAGTGCCGGATATGGTTACTGCATTGGTAGATGAAGTGCTACCAGCAGGAAATTTCTGGATGCGTTGATAGTTGTCTGCCACATAGAGATTGCCAGCACTGTCTAAACGGACAAATAATGGGCTATTCAACTGGTTTGCGGCACCACCGGCTCCGTTTCCTCCCGCTACGGTGATACCATTGGTAGAAGAGCTACTGCCGGGAGGGAACATTTGTATCCGATTATTACTTTGATCCACTACATATAAATTACCTGCCCTATCCAGGCAGACATCTGACACAGCATTCAATTGATTGGCAGCACTGCCCTGGCCGTTTCCTCCTGCTACAATAGTTCCATATGTAGCCGAGCTGCTACCTGAAGGAAATTTTAATACCCGGTTATTGACTGCATCAGCTACATAGATATTGCCGCTATTGTCAATACAAAGGGCATTAGGAGTAATTTGATTTGTGGCAGAACCGGCTCCGTTTCCTCCTGCCACTGTCACAGCATTAGTACCCAATGAACTTCCGGGAGGGAATCTTTGGATACGGTTATTACTCAGGTCGGAAACATAGATATAACCATTTCTATCTACAACTACATCGGTGGGATTGGTAAGCTCATTAGCAAAAGTGCCATAGCCACCGCCCGCTACAATTGAATCATATTGATACCCGCCGACACATGAGTTATAAGCGTAACCCGGATTGCCATAGGCAGGAACAGACCAATTATACCAGTTTATTTCTGCGGCATCTACAGCCCCGCTTGCTACCAGAATATTGCCTACACAAGGACTGCCATTGACAGAAAGCGTAGGCGCAGGTGGCGTACTATATATTGTCAGGTCAGAGCCATTATCTTTGACACTATCGCCGGAGGTATTTCTGGTCACCCTGATCCTGTAATGATGGCTTGTTTTCGTGGTGCGTGGTATTGCAACTCCCATCAATCCCGAGTAATAAGTACCTGTGCTTGGGGTAAGAAAGCTGCCGATTGATACGGGATTGGCAAAGCTTCCTGCTGAATCTGATAATTGAGCTATAAATCGGGTGCTTACAAAGTAAGTGCCGACAACTGTATATTGAATGGTCAGATTTGAGATGCAAAATGACCCGGAAAAGGGTTGAGTGGTAATAGTATCCTGAGACTTTGCCTGTGTCATAACAAGCGAGAGTATTGCTATAAAAATGTACTTTTTCATTAGCTGATTTGTTTGTTCAAAAATATAAAATTCAGTTCGATCTCAGAAGCTGAGCTTGCTGCGTGAGAAAAGGGATAACATCACTCCACATACTTCAGCGAAGCGATCTTGGTGTCGATGGTCTTGGAGTCTGAGCCGGCATCTTTGGCCTTGTGCCAGTATTCTACGGCTTTGTCCTTATCACCGAGTTCGATCAGGATATCTCCAAAATGTTCAAGTAGTGTGGGATTATTAGGGTTCTTTGACACGGCTCTTTCCTGAAAGGTCTTGGCCTCTTTGAACTCGCCGAGCTGGAAGAGTATCCATGCATAGGTGTCCATGAATGAATCATTCTCAGGCTCCAGTTTGTTAGAGTAAGCAGACATCTGTTTTGCCCTTTCGAGATTGACCTTACGCAGTGAGAGGTAATAGCTGTAGTTATTCAGCACGAATGCATTCTCAGGGTCCAGCTTGAGAGATTTCTCATAAGCACTGTCCGACTCCAGATCGCGGTTCAGGCTATGATATGTGTCACCGAGGTTAGAATATATCTGTGCTTTGAGCTGAGGGTTATCGTTGGCCATTCTTTCACCCTTGGTGAATGCCTTCAGAGCTTTGTCATAAAGCTTCATCTGATATTCAGCGCCACCTTTGAAGAGATAGATGACCGCCTGATTAGGAAACAACTCCATAGCATCTGTGGCTATCTTGTCGAGCTGCTGCCATTCGCGTTTGGTGTTGTATATCAGCATGACCTGCTGCCATACGGAGAAAACCTGTTTCTGCAGCTCCAGCGCTTTGAGATATGCAGGCAGTGCGAGGCTGTCTTTTTTGTCTATATAGTATAGGTCACCCTTGATAGCATAGGCTTTGGCATCATTAGGATGAGTGGCCACCATTATATCTACCAGTTCGAATGCGTCTTTGATCTTATCCTGTTTGATCTCATAATATTGAATATATGGATACAGCATTTTGACCTTGACATCGATGCTCACTTTCGGATTGGCAAAAACTTTTTTCATGCCTGTGAATCGAGCAGTAGAGTCACCTTTGCCGGCATTGATATCTGCTGTGGCCATCAGTGCCTGAGCATTATCAGGTTCAATCTCCAGTATCTTTTGATATATCTCGGCTGCTTTTTCTTTCTTGTTGTTGAGGGCATATAGTTCTGCCATCATACCCATATATTGGACTTCTCCGGGGAAAGCGTCAACGAGCTTCTGCAGTTCCGTAACGGCATTGTCAAATTTGTTTTGCTTCAGATAGATGCGTTCTTTTTGAAGCACTACACTCTCTTCGAGACCATAGTTTTTCTCAAACTGATCGTAGGTCTTTATGGCCTGGTCAGGTTGATTAGACTGAAGGTATAGATAGGCGAGATCGAAATAGTTGTCAGGGTCATTGGGGCTCAACTTGATGAGCTGTTCGTATGATTTGATAGCTTCTTTGGTGTTGTTCTTTTTCATCTGAATGGCAGCCATCTGCTCCAGATACCATTTGTTGCCAGGGCTTAACTTGACAGCCTGATCTGATTCTGCGAGCGCATCATCAAATTTATTGGCACTGTAAAGCAGAGTGGAAACTTCGAAATGTGCATCGGCATTTTTAGGGTCTATCTTCAGGACATCCTTGAATTTTTTCAGTGCCTCATCGTAATCCTCGATAGATTTAGCCCTTTGACCCTCCATAAATGTTCGCTCCAGAGTTACGCGTTGTTCCTCAGTGAGTTTAGTGCCTGAGTCAGCGCTACCTCCTTTAATTACTTTACTGTTCGTCTTACATCCGCCGAGTAGCAGACATAAAACAAAAGACATGGCGATATTTTTTAAGGATAGGGTCATTTACTATTCAGTTGTTACATAATCCCCGATACTGAGGTCCTCTGATTTTCCGAGCAATTTAGTATTATTTCCAACCATTGAGTTTTCAATTAACTTATTTTTCAAAACAGAGTTGGACTGAATGATGCTTTTTCTAATCACTGAATTTTCGATGACAGTGTTCTTTCCTACAGAAACATAAGGCCCTACCACAGAGTTCAGGATACGGGCGCCCTCATCAATGAAGCATGGTTCGATGACCACTGAGTGGCTGATCTCGGCAGTATCACTGACCAGTTTGGTGCCTTTCAGATATCCCAGATATACGGCATTGGTATCTACGGTGGCGTTTTTATTGCCGCAGTCCAGCCAATCCTGCACAGTACCCTGTTCGAATCTGACACCTTTGCGTTTCATATTTTCCATGGCATCGGTCAGTTGGTACTCGCCTTTGCCCATGATATTATTATCGATGAGATACTGCATCTCCGCTCTCAGTCTGGTACCATCGCGGAAGTAATAGATGCCTATGATGGCGAGGTCTGAAACGAAATCTTTTGGTTTTTCGACAAAGTCGGTGATCACCCCTTCGGCATCAAGTTTCACGACACCAAAGGCAGATGGGTCGGCCACTTTCTGCACGAATATCACTCCCTCTTTTGCGGTTTCGATCTTAAAGTTCATTTTGAACAAAGTATCAGCAAAAGCTACTACGATGCGGTCGTTGAGGAAGTCGCCGGCACAGAGTATAGCATGTGCAGTGCCCAGTGGCTGGTCCTGATAGCGGATATGACAGGGAATATTAAGCGCCGGAGACATAGCCATCAGCTGCTCTTCTATCTTCTTGCCGAAATCTTCACGTATGATGAAGACGATATTGTCGATCTTCTCATCCGTAGATTTGATCAGGTCTTCTACCAGTCGCTGCACGATCGGTTTGCCGGCTATGGGCAGCATGGGTTTGGGTATGGTAAGAGTGTGTGGCCTCAGGCGGGTTCCCCAACCTGCCATAGGGATAATGATATTCATGATGTTATGATTTTGTGGTCACAGAGAAATTTCGACTTACCAATATAAAGGATATTACTCCAAATAGTATCACTGATGCTGTCTGAAAGGACCAGACCAGCCATCCAAATCCGAATCCGACCGTGAAGGCTACTTTGTAAAGTAATAATACGGCACCCATCGTGGCAGGGTAGGCACCCAAGCCTCCCGGAGATATGATAAAGGCAAAGCCCCCGAAAAAAAGGCATGCCATGCCGGGCCATACTCCCAAATGGGCCGTCTCAGGCAGACTGAGGAAGCAGAAATATATCATCATAAAGTACATGAACCAGATCAAAAAGGAGTAAAAGATAAACAGCAATGGGTTATCCAGTTTCAAAATTGACGCCAATCCATGCAATATACCGGTGATAAACTGCCAGACCTTACCCAATATGTGATGATCTCTCATGTAGTAGAGAAAATATAACAAGGCTGAGCCCACGGTGATCATAGCTACTATGAGCATTATGCCTCCGTAGCCTGTAGTCAGTTGTTTGATGCTGCCTGAGTAGTGAGATAGGATAGTATTATTGAGCAGGTCAAACAGCAACTGATATTGAAAAGCCATCAGCAGGGCACCTACTATCAGTATACTCACCATGTCCACCATTCGCTCCAGCACCATTGTGCCGATAGACTTGTCCAGAGGTATCTTATCTGTCTTGTATAGCAGAGTGCAGCGTGTCACCTCGCCCAGACGCGGGAAAACGAGATTGAGTGCATACATCACAAAGACACTATTGGCCACATTCATCCGACTTGGTTGATATCCTACCGAGTTGAGCAGTTGTTTCCATCTTTCGGCGCGGACCACATTGCTCATCATACCTATCATAGGTCCTATGATGAGCCATTTGTAGTCAGCTCTTTTAAAGATACCAGTGATATCAGCTATGTCTTTTGGCGTTAGTTTACTGGTCGTAAACCATACGATGAATATCCCTATACCAAGCGAGATGATGAGTTTGAGGATATTGCCCAGGGTTTTTGACATAAGTATGTTTCCTCAGGAGGTTTGAATTAGTGAGTTAGCTTGTTAGAAGCCGTGACATGCACTGTGACCGGGACGTGTTTCTTATACTCATCGAGAGTCACCTGGCAGTATGATATGACAATGATGATATCTCCTACGGACACCTTGCGTGCAGCCGGACCGTTCAGGCATATAGTGCCCGAACCGCGTTCACCTTTGATCACATAGGTTTCAAGGCGTTCGCCGTTATTGACATTCACTATCTGTACGCGCTCATGCTCGTAGATATTAGATGCATCCATCAGATCTTCGTCTATCGTTATCGAACCGATATAATTAAGGTCTGCCTGAGTCACCGTAGCCCGGTGAAGCTTTGATTTATATACTGTAATGGTCATAGCGCGGGCAAAAGTAGGTTTAATTTCAGAATTTGAAAATCCGACGGCACATTATATGGCACGGCAACGCAATATTATTACCAAAAATCTCTAAGATGGAGGCTAATGTCAGGAAGGAATCATATTTTGTTCATTCTTACTGCATTTTCACAATCCTTTTAAACTTCTTACGTTTACAGCCTGTAAAATCAAAAAATGGGATCAAAAATTACCTTTTTCAGACCTTTCGTATCAATGGTCATTATAGCCGGACTGATCTTTAGTATCAGTGCCTGCAATAATTTGCCTAATAACGGCGTCCCTATCTATCTTCATATCGATTCGCCTAGCGTGGTGTCTAACTCTTATTTCGGCTCTTCATCCTTCGTCATACCAAGTGTATGGGCCACGACCGGCAGCCACAATCTTGGAGCCTACGAGATGCCTGTAGATATCCCGATACTGGCAGGGGGCAGCGTGTCCGTAGCGCTTAGTGCAGGGATTTCAGATAATGGTATAATCAGTGCACCTGCTATGTATCCCTTCTACAGGCCCGATACTTTCACTATTCCTAATGCTATTCCCGGTCATGTATATCACCATAAACCTGTCTATAATTATTTTTCATCCACACAGGTAGCCTTTAACGAAACCTTTGATGCCAGCAATACTTTCACCAATATCACTCCGGAAACCAATACCGTGTTTGAAGGATTCAGAAGCGGGGGGATAGTGCTCTCCTCTTCAGTTGACTCTCTCACAGCTACCTCTAGGTCATACGTTATTAATACTAATGGCAGAGAGTCGTATCTCGAACTGAACTACAGGTTGAATAATGCCAATGTGCTCTGTGATATAGGTGTCATCGCCACGCTATATAGCGGCGGACAAATAACACAGCAAAATGTCTATGATAAGATCGTACTGACATCGCCCATTGGTCAATGGAATAAGATATACATCAATTTTGATAATGAGATAGGTGCTAATCCCAATTATAACTTTCAGGTATATCTGACAGGTTATCATACACAAGGGCAGAATGACACGGTATTTTTAGATAATATCAAGTTGTTATATTTTCAATAATGGGAAGGAAACCGCTCATATGGCTATATATTCTTAGCGATTATTTCAGCTCATTGCTGGCCTGGTATTGCCTCTATATGTTTAGGAAAGTAGTGATAGAAGGCCAGACCCTCTATCCAACACTGCCCTTTCAGGATAGCCAGTTTTTTGTCGGGTTGATCGTCGTACCGCAAATATGGCTGCTGCTGCATTATATCAGCGGTACATATGTGGACCTCTATCGCAAATCGCGCCTTCAGGAGCTGGTCAAAACGGTTTTTGTTTTGCTGATAGGTACTTTGATCATCTTCTTTTTGCTGCTGCTCGACGACCGTGTGAGAAGGTATTCGGATTATTATCTCACGTTTTTTGTGCTGTATGCATGTGAGTTTTGTTTTACTTTTTCTGGCAGGATATTGCTGCTCAATCAGACCAAGGTCTACCTTCGCAAAAAGAAAGCGGGCTTCAATACCCTGCTCATCGGCAGCAATCAAAATGCCAATGAGATCTATGAGGAATTTTCAGCTTTGAATAATGAGTTCGGATATAAATTTTTGGGTTATATCAAGCTCAATGGCGATACTCAAAACAAACTGACCACCGAACTGAAAGAACTAGGCAAACTGGGTGATCTGGAGCAGGTGGTACATAAATATGGCATTGAAGAAACGATCATTGCCATCGAATCAAACGAGCACCACCAGCTCAATGACATAATCAATCAGCTGGCCGATAAGAATGTTTATATCCGTATCATTCCCGATATGTATGATATCCTCTCCGGTACCACAAAGATGAACTCAATAGTGGGTGAGGCATTCATAGAGATACCGCCATCACTACTCACCGAATGGCAGCTGATCACTAAGAGGTGGTTTGATGTGGTCTCATCTGTCCTGGCACTGATAGTCACAAGCCCCTTGCTGGTCTATGTGGCAGTGAAGATAAAACTCAGTTCTAAAGGACCGATATTCTATACTCAGGAGCGTCTCGGCCACTATGGCATACCATTTCACATTTTGAAATTCAGGTCCATGTATACTGACGCGGAGCAGCATGGCCCCAGACTCGCTACAGATGGTGACCCGCGTATCACCCCTATCGGCAAATGGATCCGCAAATATCGTATCGATGAGTTGCCGCAGTTCATCAATGTGATCATGGGAGAAATGAGTATAGTAGGCCCGAGAGCAGAGCGGAGATTCTTTGCGGACCAGATAGTGCAGAAAGCGCCATACTATAAACATATTTTTAAGGTTAAACCGGGTATCACTTCACTTGGGATGGTCAAATACGGTTACGCCTCTACCGTAGATGAAATGGTAAAACGCCTCAAATACGACATCATCTACATAGAGAATATGAGCATCGTAATGGACTTTAAGATCATAGTATATACAGTGATGACGGTGATCTATGGTCGTGGCAAATAAATAGACTAGAGATGTGAGACTTGAGGCAAAAGCAATGGACAAAATGACAATGCATTATCTCAAGTCTCACATCTGGCATCTCACATCTATTTCTCTATATTCGCACAAAACAAGTGTATGTCAAAAGCGAATGACCCATCACTGTGGAGCTGGGTAACCGTACCTGCCGGCAGTGATTTCCCGATACAGAATTTGCCCTTCGGGATCTTTCAAACCAAGGATCTCAGCCCGAGAGTAGGAGTAGCGATCGGCGAGCAGATACTGGACCTGCAAGCCATAGCCGAAGCGGGATTGCTCAACAGTATTTCTTTTGATAAAAGTGTTTTGTCAAAAAACATCCTCAATTCATTTATTGCCTTGGGCAAGCACACCACTAATGCAGTGCGTGAAAGATCATCAGAATTACTTAATGCGGACAATCAGGAACTTCAGGCAAATGATGTGCTAAGAAATAAAGCTTTGATCAAGCAGTCTGATGCGAGGATGCTCATGCCGGTATCTGTACCCAACTACACAGATTTCTACTCAAGCCGTGAGCATGCGACCAATGTCGGCATGATGTTTCGCGATCCGGCTAATGCACTGCTGCCTAACTGGCTTCATCTGCCGGTAGGCTATCATGGACGTGCGTCATCGATAGTCGTATCGGGCACTCCGATACATAGGCCGAAAGGTCAGACCAAAACAGATGCAGAGGCGATGCCTTCATTTGGTCCGTCTAAATCACTCGACTTTGAACTGGAGATAGCTTTCATCACCGGCAAAGCGACATCACTTGGCGATAGCATCACCACTGCGCAAGCAGAAGATTTTATTTTCGGTTTGGTGCTCTTCAATGACTGGAGTGCACGCGATCTGCAGCGTTGGGAGTACGTGCCATTGGGACCTTTTCTGGCGAAGAATTTTGGTTCTACGATCTCACCATGGGTAGTGACACTTGAAGCATTGGAGCCGTTTCGAGTTGAAGGTCCTGCTCAGGAACCAGAAGTATTGCCATATCTGAAATACAGCGGCAAGAAAAATCTGGATATTGCACTTGAGGTCACTATTCGTACTGAATCAGGTGCAGAGAAACTAGTCAGTCATTCCAACTTCAAATACATGTACTGGAATATGTGCCAGCAGCTAGCACACCACACGGTGAATGGATGCAATATCTCAGTGGGAGATATGTATGCCAGTGGTACGATCTCAGGACCTACGCCTGACTCATACGGCTCGATGCTCGAGATCACTTGGGGCGGCAAGAACCCTGTCCAGATGCCTGATGGTACCGAACGCAAATTTATCAATGACAATGATACGGTCCTGATAAAAGGCTATGCTGAAAAAGATGGTGTGCGGATAGGCTTTGGCGAATGCAGCGGAATGATATTGCCGAGTAAATAATGTTCCCGCAGATTTCATAGATAAACGCTGATCTTTAATTTTGAATAAATGATACAAGCAAATCAAATCGCTGTTTTATTAAATAAAAAAGTTGGATCGAAACAAAAATTGAAAGTGATCAAATATTTTAAAAATCCGTTTCATCAGTGTGCCTTGTATTGGGTTTTCATTTTTAAATTTTAATTTTCAAATAATAAATGCAAATCGACCCCAAAGAACTCCCTATGCCGAAACTGCACGATCATTTGCTCAGTGCAGTAGCGCCACGCCCCATAGCTTTTGTATCTACAGTAGACCGCGATGGCAATGTGAATCTTTCGCCGTTTAGTTTCTTTAATGTGTTTGGTTCTAATCCTCCCATCATGATATTCTCACCTGCCCGTTCAGGCAGGACAGGCGCCACCAAGAACACACATGACAATGTAAAAGTAGTACCTGAATGCGTGGTCAACATTGCACACTATGACATGCTCTATCAGATGAACCTCGCTGCAGGCATGTATCCTAAGGGCATGAATGAATTTGAGAAATCTGGATTGACGGCCGTGCCATCTGCGAAAGTCAAGCCACCGAGAGTAGGAGAATGCTATGTAAGTTTTGAGTGCAAGGTAAATCAGGTGATAGAAACGGGCGAAGCAGGCGGTGCTGGAAACCTGATCATTTGTGAAGTTGTGATGCTGCACATTAACGACAGCGTTCTTGATAGTGAGGGCAGCATTGACCCATTCAAGATGAACTATATCGCCCGCATGGGCAAACAAAACTGGTGTCGTGTAGGCCCGGAAAATATTTTCAGCGTACCTTCGTTTAAAATGGGGAATGAACTGGGCATGGGCTTCGACCATTTGCCTGAGGGGGTCAGATATTCAAAATATCTCTCGGGCAATGACCTCGCACAACTGGCAGCTTGTGATAAAATACCTACCGAAAAGGAACTATTTGACACGCGTGACGTTGAAGAGATACAGGTCGTAGTGCGAAATCACGGACATGATTTCATTAGTTTCGAAAAAGAGATGCATCTGCTCGCCAAACAGGAAATAGAGCAGTCAAACTTATGGCTGGCCTGGAAGATCCTGATGATAGTGGAGTATACCAGAGAATCTCTGACGAGTTAAAGAGATCTGGCACTTGATTTTTTTGATTTTAATTCTAACTTTATTGGTGCCGCATGGCATTTCAAAACACTAATGAATTTCAGAACACTTGCATTTCATAATCTTTTGCGACTCTACAAGAATGTAGGGCAGCTGGCATATTCCAATCCGCAACTGGCTCGGGCGGCTTTTGAGAGACTGGCAGATGTCATTCCGGGCAAGTTGTCAGAATGCAGCTATCAAAACATCATCATAGGCGAGGATATACCCGCAGAATGGATCACCCCCAAAAGATCTAAATCAGACAAGGTGTTGCTCTTTCTGCATGGCGGGGGATACGCTACAGGGTCTATCAGGACACACCGGGCATTGGCATCGCAGATCGCTATCCATGGTCGTGTCAAGGCACTATCGATAGAGTATAAACTCGCCCCGGAACATAAATTTCCCACACAGATAGAGCAGGCGGTCACCGCCTATAAATTTCTGCTGGAGCAGGGCTATAAGCCGGAGAATATTGCCATAGGAGGTGAGTCGGCCGGTGGTGGTCTGAGCGGCGGCACCTTGCATTATCTGAAAGACCACAATATCCCCTTGCCGGCTTGCGCTATTTTTATGTCGCCATGGTTTGACCTCACGGCATCCGGCAGGTCTATCATAAACAATAAGCACAAGGACCCTATGGTGCCGCACAAGGGCATACCACTCTGGGCCAGAAACTATGCGGAAGAAGCCAACCTCACCAATCCATACGCCTCGCCCTTGTTTGGTGATCTGTCGGGGTTGTGTCCGGTCTATATTCAGGTAGGCGAGTGTGAGATACTGCTCTCGGACTCGACACGGTATGCTGACAAAGCAAAAAATGCAGGAGTGGATGTGACAATGGAGGTCTGGCCTGATATGTTTCATGCCTGGCAGGGCTTCTGGATGGTGATACCCGAAGGAATAGCTGCTATAGAAAAACTAGGTGCCTTTCTCAGAAAGAATCTGCTCCTAAAACCATAACCATCTAACATGCTACTCTCCATACTAAAATATTCCATTCGCAAATTCAAAAATAAGTCTGACTGGCGTGATATAACGCGTGTACGATATGGATTTGAGAAGATAGCGAGTAAATATGGCACACATAACAAAGCCTGTCGCTATGAGCCTTTCATGATCGACCATATGAAAGCGGAATGGATCATGTCTATTGATAAACCTGACACAAACAGAGTGCTGCTATACTTTCACGGCGGCGGATATGCGGCCGGTTCCATCAATACGCATCGTGCGCATATCTCCCAGCTGGTAATGTACAGTGGTATCAAAGCATTGATGATAGATTATCGTCTGGCACCGGAAAATAAATTTCCTGCACCGATAGATGATGCAGTACTAGCCTATGAATGGCTTTTGAAAAACAACTACCTGCCTGAGCGGATCGCTTTCGGGGGTGACTCTGCGGGTGGCGGACTCACCGTGGCTACGCTGCTCAATCTCAGAGATCAGAATATCCCTTTGCCTAAATGCGCTATCTGTATGTCGCCCTGGCTGGATCTGACGCAAAGCGGCGAGTCGCAAAGCACCAAAGAGCAAGCTGAACCAATGCTGATTAGGGAAGCCCTGCCTGTCTGGGCGGCCAACTATCTGGGAGAGACAGACCCTAAGAATCCATACGCATCACCATTGTTTGCAGATCTGAATGGTCTGCCGCCTATTTATATTCAGGTCGGCTCTGCCGAAATACTATTGGATGATTCGGTGCGCTTTGCGCAAAAAGCCAAAGAGGCTGGTGTCAATGTGAGCATCGATATTTATGAAAGATACTTCCATGTTTTTCAGGCATTCTATCAGGTACTCAGGACAGCCAGGGTCGCCAATCGGAAATTGGCGGCATTTCTGGTGCAGCAGATAGGGGACTGATAATCTATCTTATGTCCATTCCTTTTTTATAATTCAGATTTTAGGGCTTACTTCGCTGCCTGAAAATTCTTCGAATATGAGTATGAATATCCTCTTATTGGGTTCCGGTGGCAGAGAACATGCTCTGGCATTGAAGATCTCCCAAAGCCCCCTTTGCAAACAGCTCTTCATCGCACCCGGCAATGCAGGTACGGCACTCTGCGGCGACAATGTCCCTATCGGAGTGGGCGACTTTCCCAATATTGAGCAGCTCGTGACCGAACGAAATATCGAGATGGTCGTAGTAGGCCCCGAAGATCCGCTGGTGGCAGGTATCTATGATTATTTCCAATCAAAAGAAAACCTCAAAAAAGTCAATGTCATAGGCCCCTCCAAAGAAGCAGCACAACTCGAAGGCAGCAAAGCCTATGCGAAGAAATTTATGATGCGGCACAACATCCCTACGGCGGCATACAGGGAGTTTGATGCTGACAATCTCGCCGAGGGCCTCGCATATATAGACACACAGGAGGCACCTATTGTGCTCAAGGCCGACGGGCTCGCAGCCGGCAAAGGGGTGCTGATACTCGACTCAAAAGAAGAAGCTAAAAAAGAACTCCGTGAAATGATCGCCAATGCTAAATTCGGCAAGGCATCGAGCCGTGTGGTGATTGAGCAATTTCTCCCAGGGATAGAATTTTCGGTTTTTGCGCTCACGGATGGGGTGAGTTATAAAATATTGCCGGAGGCCAAAGACTATAAACGTATCGGCGAAGGAGACAAAGGTCTCAATACAGGTGGGATGGGCGCCGTATCTCCGGTGCCTTTCTATGATGATGTGCTGAAACAAAAAGTAGAGGAGCGTATCATCAAACCCACTATCGATGGTTTTGCCAAAGACGGTTTGGTGTATAAAGGTTTTGTTTTTTTCGGACTGATACGTGTGAACGGAGAACCATTTGTGATAGAATATAACTGCCGTATGGGAGATCCCGAAACGGAAGTGGTGATGCCGCGTCTGGATTCAGACATCGTGCAGCACTTTGCAGCATTGGGCAGTGGCACTCTGGCAGTAGAGCAGATCAAATTCAATCCCCGTGCCGCCTGTACGGTGGTGGTAGCATCGGGTGGCTATCCGAATGAGTATGAAAAATATAAGGCTATCAAAGGCCTGCCTGCTCCGACCGATGAGACCATCGTCTTCCACTCGGGCACCAAAAATTCAGGACATGATATCGTGACCAATGGTGGTCGTGTACTGGCTGTGACCTCTTTCGGCAAAGATATTACAGAGGCAGTATCCAAATCAAACCAGGTCATAGAGCAGATCCAATTTGATAAAAAATACTATAGAAAGGACATCGGCTACGAGTTTAAGTAATAATAAACGTCCTTTGTCGTATAGTACGCTGCTATGACTAAAACAATTTTCACTTTCATTTTTTCAGTATGGCTGAGCTCATCCTATTCGCAGGATGCAAAAACATATTATGACAAAGGCCTAGAACTGGCTCAGCAGGGTAAGGCAGAAGAGGCGATCAAATACTTTGACAAGTCTATCGAGATCAGATCTGATGAGTATGTAGCCTGGTATAATCGCGGTATCACTAAGGTCATGCTGAATCTCTATGAAGATGCTTTGACGGATTTTGACAGAACGATCATCCTCTCGCCGGGCTATAAAAAGGCATACCTCAACAGGGGCAATGCAAAAAAACATCTAACGGATTATGACGGAGCGATGGCTGATATCAATTTCGCCATCAGATTGGATAGTATTTTTGGCGAAGCATATTACGATCGCGCCTTGCTTGAAAATCTATTGGGCAGACGTGTTCCCGCATGTCTGGATTTTGAGAAGGCGCTCAAGCTCGGCTACAAAAACGCCCAACCTAAAATGGAGCGCTGTATTCAGAGGCCTACCGCCGACACCTCCATCCATTCTATCCTTCGGCTCAGCAGGACCTCAGACAATGACAAATACGGCTTCACGCCTGAGAACCCGGTCAAGGTAGGTATGGGCCCGGAAGGCGGACCCAATAATGCACGTACCTATCTCGAATTGCTGCGCGATGCCAAGGGCCGCCCTGTGAAATATGAACGGGTAGGGACCTGCTGTCCATATGAGTCAAAACATGCACTCTATGGCAAACAGGCATTAGAAGACAAATATGATCTGACCTACACAGGGGCCGACGGCAGGGAGCTAAAGACTTTTGTCTATATCACATTCTACGACTATGAGGAGCCGCTGATATTGGCCGGAATGAGGACGATCCATGTATCCATGAGATAGGGTGATCAGAATAATACTTAATTCTGTTTTTACACATAGAGGTTTTAGGATATTTTCAGTTCTTTTGGCCTAAATATCACGAAATCAGTCAATCTTAAAATATCAATCCTTGCGCCTCAATCATTCTATTAAAGCATTTTTCTGTTTTATCATACTCGCTGCGACTTTATTTTCCTGCAAGACTCCCAAAGCCGGCTATGATGAGAAGCATGCCATAGTCCTTGATACGATGCAGATCACAGTATCGAGAGATAATCCATATCGTGCAGCAGCTACCAAGGTTCATGATCTGATACATACTAAACTGGAAGTGAATTTCGATTGGGAACATCAATGGATGTATGGCAAAGCATACCTAACTGTCAAGCCGCATTTCTACCCTCAGACCACGCTTGAACTCGATGCCAAGCACATGGATATTTACAAAGTAGAACTCATAAAACCTGATGGTGGCAGGTCGCCACTCAGTTTCACTTATGATACACTGAAACTCAATATTCATCTTGACAAGGAATATAAGGCTGATGAGACCTATACGGTATTCATCGACTACAAAGCCAAACCAAATGACCACAAAAGTGCAGGCTCTCAGGCCATTCAGGAGGATAAGGGCCTTTATTTCATAAACCCTCTGGGCAAGGATCCTGAAAAACCAAAAGAGATATGGACTCAGGGAGAAACTGAATCAAACTCAAATTGGTTTCCGACTTTTGACAAACCGAACTTCAAATGCACCGATGAGATATACATCACGGTAGATAAAAAATATACTACTCTCTCAAACGGCGTGCTGGTATCGCAACAGGACAATGGGAATGGTACCAGAACTGACTATTGGAAGATGGACCTGCCGCATTCTACCTATCTTTTTATGATGGCTGTCGGTGAGTTTGAGGTCATAAAAGATAAATGGAGAGATAGAGAAGTCAATTATTATGTAGAGCACAAGTTTGCTCCTTATGCCAAAAAACTTTTCGGGCAAACCCCTGAGATGATCGAGTTTTTCTCAAAGCGATTAGGCATAGATTATCCATGGCCTAAATATTCTCAGGTAGTGGCACGAGACTATGTGAGCGGCGCAATGGAAAATACTACCGCCACTCTGCACGGCGAGAATCTGAACCGCACATCTCGTCAGATGCTGGATGAAGATTATCATGATTACATTTCGCATGAATTATTTCATCAGTGGTTTGGAGATCTGGTCACCTGCCGTAGCTGGAGCAATGTCACTGTGAATGAATCTTTCGCTGACTATGGTGAGTATCTTTGGAATGAATATAAGTATGGCAAAGAAAATGCTGACTGGAAGAACCGTCAGGCATTTGAGAAATATATGGGCGAGTCTCACAGAGGAAAGAATGTAGATCTGGTGCGCTATAAGTATGAAGACAGAGAAGAGGTCTTTGATATTCATACTTATGAAAAGGGAGGCCGGATACTGCATATGCTTAGAAATATAGTGGGAGATGAAGCCTTCTTCAAATCATTAAATCTGTATTTGAAAACCAATCAGTTTAAAGCTGCGGAAGTAGCCCAACTGCGCATGGCGTTTGAGGAGGTGACCGGTCGTGATATGAATTGGTTTTTCAATCAATGGTTTTTCAATAACGGGCATCCGATATTGAATTTTGAATATAGCTCTACGAGAGACAGTGTTTATGTCAAAGTAAGCCAGAAGCATAACACGGATACTTGGCTTACATATGAATTACCTTTCACCATAGATATTCATTATGGTGCAATAGTTGAATCGCACAAGGTAGTATTGAAGAAAAAGACTCAGACATTTGCCTTTAAAGCTGTCGGTCGTCCGGACCTGATAGACGCAGACGGAGAGCGTATCCTGCTATGTGAGAAGTATGAAAATAAAAGTGCAAAAGACTATATATTCCAATATCGGAATGCATCTAACTACATGCAGAAACGCGAAGCGATCGACTCGCTGCATAGGCGTCAGGAAAAAAACTATGATGCCGTATTGGTGTATCGGGAGGCGCTGAGAGACCCCTCCGAAAGCATCAGGGCTATAGCCGCGAGAAATATCTTTATCAATTCCGGCATCAAAGATTCTGTATTGTCATTGCTGAAAAAAGTACTTGAGTCTGATTCTATATCATCTGTGCGTGCGGCGGTGATCGAGACATTCGGAAGGCAGAAAGCAAAGAAATTCATTCCTGTGATCGAAAAGTATCTTGGCGATTCATCTTATCTCGTAGCTTCCACTTCACTCACCGTGCTGAGCAAACTTGATACAGCTAAAGGGCTGGAGGCTGCCAAGCTTTTTGATAATGAGACTGTGTTTGAAATGAAAAACGCCGTTTATACTATCAATGCTAATCTTGGTGACTCAACTTATAATAGTTATTTCATAAGAAAGCTCAGAGGTGAACAAGGTTTTCAGCACTCTTTCCTGCTTTATCATTATGCTAATTTTCTGACCAGAATGAATCCTGCAATGGCAGAATCCGGTATTGATACGATCAGGGCGATGGTAATGGGCGATAAGGACGACAATAAGCAGTTGCATATGTTTGGCCTCGGTGCTATAGGTCGTATCAAAGACTACTATGAGCGCGAAAAAGTGATGTATGAGGGAGTACTGAACTCTGATAAAAAGACAAGATCCAAATACGATCTGAAGAAAGTCAGAACACTATTATCCACTGCGGAGCATGTGTCAGCACATGCCAAAGCAGCTTTGGCAGAAATGAAAAAGAATTGAGCTTAAGCCAGAATGCCTCTTGAGATTACGATGCGCTGTACTTCAGATGTGCCCTCATATATCTGAGTGATCTTAGCATCACGCATTAGACGTTCCACATGATATTCTTTCACAAAGCCATATCCCCCGTGTATTTGTACCGCCTCGATAGCGGTCTTCATAGCCGTTTCTGAAGCGAATACTTTAGCCATAGAACTTGCTATATCATAATTCTCGTGTGCATCTTTGAGCGCAGCAGCCTTATAGACCAGCAGACGTGCAGCTTCGATCTCCGTGGCCATATCGGCGAGCTTGAAAGCTATGGCCTGATGCTGTATGATCTCTTTGTTGAAGGCTTTGCGCTGCTGTGAATAAGCAGCGGCCAGCTCGTATGAACCGGCAGCGATACCAAGTGCCTGAGCAGCGATACCGATACGTCCGCCGGCCAATGTCTTCATGGCAAATTTAAAACCGAAACCATCATCGCCTATGCGATTGGCTTTGGGGACTTTCACATCGTTAAACAGCAAGGTGTGTGTATCAGATGAACGAATACCGAGTTTATCTTCTTTCTTACCGACTATGAATCCCTCCATGCCCTTCTCTACGATCAGCACATTGATGCCTTTAGGTCCTTTAGACGGGTCTGTGTGTGCTATGACCAGATAGACGGAAGCGCAGCCTCCGTTAGTGATCCAGTTCTTTGTACCATTGAGGATATAGTGATCCCCCATATCTACTGCAGTAGTGCGCTGGTGAGTGGCATCGCTGCCTGCCTCAGGCTCTGAAAGGCAGAATGCGCCCAGTTTTTCACCCTTTGCCAGCGGCACCAGATATTTTTGCTTTTGTTCTTCTGTACCAAACTCCTGGAGGCCCCAGCAGACCAGAGAGTTATTGACCGACATGAGGACGGAAGATGAGTTGTCTATTTTTGAGATCTCTTCCAGTGCTATTACATAGCTCAGTGTATCCAGTCCAGCGCCGCCATATTTAGGGTCGACCATCATACCGAGAAAACCCAGATCGGCCATTCCTTTGACCTGTTCAGCCGGCCATACCTGGTCGCTGTCGCGCTCTATCACACCCGGTTTACATATATTCTGAGCAAAGTCTCTTGCGGCTTTGCGAATCATTAAATGCTCTTCTGATAAGGAGAAATCCATTGTCTTTAAATTTTGTGAGGCGAATATAGATAAAATCGGGTGACTGTTGTTAGCCACGGTTGACTGGGAATACAAATCAATCTCCTCGAATCAGGAAATAAAAATAATTTCTGACATGATCGATTACTTAGTTACCGTCACCTTGCTGATACGGCTTGTACCATTGCTGTCGGTGATCTTCAGGATATAAACGCCGGTATTCATATCGCTCAGAGATATGATATTGATGCCATTATTCAAAGCGATATCCTGCACTTTTCGGCCTTCCATATCATAGAAGGCTGCCGTGAAGCTCAGGTCGCTGAAATAGGCCTCTATATTGAGTTTTTCCTTAGCCGGATTAGGATAAACACTGATTATCGCATTGCTTAACGGGTCGTTGATGCCTAGCGCATTGCAGCTATCGATCGATCTGAAAAGATCAAAAAACTGTTTGGCTTTCAGAATAGCTGGCTGAGCACATGGTACGTGATTCAGGCTGGGGTCCACATCCAATGTATCGCAGAGAGTGCATCCATTCTGTCTCAGTTTATTGATAGCCACTACGGAATTCATATATGGTACATACTGATCGGCCTTACAGAAAAGTATCTTGACCGGGCAGAGTGGCAACCAGTCAAACACGTCGTTTTCCTTGAGTGCCTTTCTTGCTCTAGAATTGGGATTATTAACAAATGTATCAAGCTCGCCGGCAGTGAAAGCGTGTTTCGCCACACTCGGCATGGCGTTGTTGAGATAGTTGATGCCGTGATTGCCATCCAGCAGACGAGGCAATGTAGTATCATAAGGAGCTACGAAAGCCTGCTGAATAGAATCGTATAGATGGTAGATGGGGTTCCATGAAATAATAAGATCTGCCAGATAGCCGGGCTGTGAATAAGGTGTATCAGATAGCATGGTATTGATCATCACGCCGGACATGTCATAGGCTCCCGACATAGGCACAGCAGCAGTCACGTTAAATTCGCCATGGAGCTGATTTTGGATAGTACGGTGTGTAGCCATACAAGCGTGTCCACCCTGAGAGTATCCCATCAGAAACAGTTGTCCGTTTCTGCGGATACCTGCCGAGTCACAATATTCCCTGACGGAACGCAGCATATCTATCGAAGCACTGGCCTCTGTCTGTGCATGTTGATATGGATGCAGTCCTGGACCATCTCCCAGACCCAGATAATCCGGTTCTGCTACTACATAACCTATTGAAGCCATGACCATGCCGATCACCGGCTCCTGACCGCCCAAATAAGACGGGGCCTCGGTTTTGGCGCTCTCTGTACCGTGATGGTAGACTGCCATCGGAAATTTGCAGCTTTTATTTCTGGGTACCACCATCATACCTGAAGCAGTGATAGCAGTACTGTCATAGCTGACAGTATTATATATCAGTCTGTAAACATCGATGTCGTATGTGTTGCCGAAAATATTGGGAACGCCGTTTGCGCTGAGAATAGAGTCGATCTGCTGAGCAGTGAATGTTTTAAGCCATATTTTGTTGACGATCCTTTGAGAAAAGGAAACAGTAAAGGACAATACAAACAGAGAAAGTACAGCTATTTTTTTCATTATCTTAATTTGTATCAAATATGGAAATATTCCCTGATAACATTTGCCTAACATTTACTTTTTAAAAAAGTTTTAGGTAAAGACTCATTTTCCCTCGGGAGTAATCGGATGCTCATTTCAAATTAATATCAGTATCCTGTATTCGCTTTTTCTTACCTTCGGCATATGAAGCTCAATATCCTTTTGCTGGAAGATGACCCCAAGCTCGCAAGCGAGATAAGGCAGTATTTTGTGGCACAAAGCTGCGTCTGTGACATAGCATACGATGGTCAGGCGGTATTCAAATACATACCTGCCAATAAATATGATATACTGATCCTGGATATCAATGTCCCTTCTCTCAATGGGTTAGAAGTTTGCAAAAAGGTGAGACTGGAGGATAGGTCGACTCCCATTCTTATGCTTACAGCATTCGGCGATGTGAATGACAAAGTAGAGGCGCTCAATATCGGTGCAGACGATTATCTGGTCAAGCCCTTTCATTTTGATGAACTGACGGCACGGATCAATGCGCTGATCAGAAGATCCGGACAGCAGCAGACAGACCCGGATGACCTGATAGTAGTAGACGATCTGACCATAAATACATCTCAGATGTCTGTGAACCGAAATGGACAGGCCATTGAATTGACCCCCAAGGAATTTCGTCTGTTAGAGCTACTGGCCAGAGCAAAGGGCCGTCCGGTCTCCAAGCAGACCATATCCGAGCAGGTATGGGATATCAATTTTGACACCGGTACCAATACAATTGAGGTCTATATCAATTTTCTCAGAAATAAAATCGATAAAGGCCATGATGATAAGCTGATCCATACACGACCGGGTTTTGGTTATTACTTAAAGGGAAATTGATTTTGTATGAGTTTACAAATGACAAATTTTATATTGCAATAAGCATCTCTGCTCCGGCAGAATAAATATTTTCTGATGAACTTAAAGCAGCGATTCTCAATTTCTTTCAGCATACTCTATTCAGTCATTCTGGCTACGATGCTGTTTTTGGTCTATACACAGTTTGCTAATTTCAGAAAGGAAGAGATCCAAAACAGGCTGAAAGAAAAGGCCCAGACCACACTCAAACTGCTCGTGGAGGTCAAGCAGGTAGACTATCAGCTGCTGAAACTGATCGATTCAAACACGATCAATAACCTGTATAATGAAAAGGTACTCATCTTTAACGATAGCTTTAAACTCATATATAGCAGTATAGATGACGCAGTGATAAACTGGGATAGCAAACTGCTCAAAAGGATACAGGATGAAGACTATATCTACATGACCGAGAATGAGTATGACATAGTCGGGATCGAAAGTACCTATCAAGGCAAGGTATACCTCGTACTCATATCTGCCGAAGATAAGTTTGGCAATCGAAATCTGGTATATCTCAAATATCTCTTTCTTGCCGCCTTTGTGATAGGCTTAGTACTGGTATGGATACTCTCATTCTATCTAAGCAAAGAGGCGCTGACCCCGCTGGATGTATTCAAAGGCAAGGTGCAGAATATATCGGAAAATAATCTAAGTACCCGTATAGAAGATAAGGGGCGAAAAGACGAGATCACGGAGCTGACCAGGGCATTTAATATGATGATCGACAGGATCGAAAAATCTTTTCAATACCAAAAAAGTTTCGTGGGCAGTGCTTCTCATGAGCTACGCACACCCCTGTCGAAGATCAGCGCTCAACTCGAAAACCTGATGCAGAATCCGGATTTTCCGGCTAAATATATACCTATTCTGGCCAGTATCAATGAAGATACGCAGCAGCTCTCAGACATCGTCACATCACTGCTCATCCTCTCTAAACTCGAAAAAGAAAATCCATCAAAATCTTTTACTAACGTAAGGATAGATGAGATCATTTTCAGCAGCTCAGAATTTTTAAAGAAGTTCTATCCGGATCTGAAGATCCATTTTGAGATCATCAACGAAACCAATGCCGAAGACAAACTGGAAGTGCGGGGAGATGAGTCGCTGCTGAAGATCGCGATCAATAATTTATTGAAAAACGCATATCTTTATTCCGATACCAAAGAGGTGTTTATAAAGATAATTCAGGAGGAAAAATCCATTGACCTTTTTTTTGAAAACACCGGCAAGACACCTGATGTAAAAAACACATATGAATTATTTGATCCGTTTGTGAGAGGTAGCAATGCTATACAGAGCAAGGGTTTCGGGCTTGGACTCAGCATCGTGAAGAGAATACTGCAATACAACGAAGCTGAAATATTATATAATATTAACATCCCCAATTTCAATCAGATCAAGGTCACCTTTAAAGTTTAAGCCTTTTTTAAGGTTGTTTTAAGGCTGATTTAATTAATATGATGCAATCTTGCACTTCCATTTTAAAAGGTGCAAGTTTATGAGAGACCGGATCAGGTTGGTTTTTATGAAAGTTGTAGATTTCTTCAGTTTTATACATACTTCTTTAGGGCAGATATGCAGACACCTCTCGTTGGGTGCATTTATGTGTAGTGTATTTTGCATTTCTGCCATAAACTCAAGCAAGGCCGGAGACACTGATACGCTAAGGCTCACACTGAGTCAATGCGAAAGGAGCTTTCTGGATAGTAATTTTTTACTGCTGGCACAGAAGTATAATGTCGAAGCTACACGTGCGCTGATCATTCAAGCGAAGGTTTTCCCAAACCCTAATGCATCCTATTCTCAGACTTTATATAACAGTACTGCTAAGAGATGGTTTCCGACACCCGGTTCAGAGATCGGTGAAGAAATAGTTGGATTTTCGCAGTTGATACAGATAGCCGGCAAGAGGAACAACGCCATCAAACTGGCCAAAGCGAATACAACCCTGTCTGAATATCAGTTTTTTGATCTGATCAGAACATTGAAGTACACGCTGCGTTCAGATTTTTTCAATATATACTACTTGCTCCAGTCTGCTCGGGTATACGATACAGAAATCAACGCCCTTCAAAAAATAGCAGATGCATACGACGCACAAAAGGCCAAAGCCTATATCTCTGAAAAAGATGTGGTGAGGATCAAAGCACAACTATATAGCCTGCGGAGTGAGTATAACGATCTCAGAAATCAGATCAATGATCAGCAGAGTGAATTAAGATTGCTGCTGCAGGTCAGGCACCAGTTCATCATACCAATGGTAGATACAGCAACTTTAAAAACACTCGACCCTCATAAATATCCTCTGGCCGCACTGATCGATTCGGCATATCACAACAGGACCGATCTGATGATAGCCAAAGAAAATACAGAGATCAATAAGATCAATCTGAAATACCAGCGATCTCTGGGAGTGCCTGACCCATCGCTCAATTTCAGTTATGACCAGCAGGGTAGTTATGTACATAACCTCACCACGATCGGATTGTCAATTGACCTGCCGTTTTTTAACCATAATCAGGGCAATATCAAGTCAGCGAAATATAATATCCAAAATGCAATGGCTACGCAGAAAAGTGTAGAAGCCACGCTCGAGGAAAATGTTTACCGCTCACTTCAGAAAGCTTTGGATAATGAGGTCCTAACTAAAAGTATCGATCCGGCTTTTTCGGGAGATTTTGACAGGCTGGCCGGAGAAGTGGTCAAGAACTATCAGGTGCGAAATATTGGGCTGCTCGACTTTCTTGATTTTTATGATTCGTATAAGCAAAACAGTCTTCAGTTAAATACCATCAATTATAACAAGGTGCAGTCATTCGAAGACCTCAATTTTTATACAGGCACGAATTTTTTTAATTAATAAAATATGAGAAGTAAATTTTTAGTCAAGGCATCCACTTTCGCCATAATACTTGCTCTCTTTAGCGTGGCTATGCAAAGCTGCAATGGTGAGAAAAAGCAAGTGGTGGAAACTACACGTAAATATGTAATACCTGATACCCTGCTGAAGACCTTGCAATTTGATACCGTCAGGACCATTCCGCTGATCAGTTCTATCACCTTCACCGGTATGGTTGATTTTAATCAGGACAATCAGGTCAGTGTGTTTCCGCAGGTGAGCGGCAATGTGAGCGATGTGAAAGTACAACTGGGCGACTATGTCACTGCAGGGCAGACACTGGCAGTGGTCAAAAGCAGTGAAATGGCCGGCTACAGCAATAACCTGATCGTGGCTCAGACCAATGTCACCAGCACAAAGAAGCAACTCGATGCTGCTAATGATCTTTTCAAAAGCGGTCTGGCATCAAGCTTAGATGTATCAGTAGCTCAAACCAATTATGATCAGGCATTGGCGCAACTCGAAATGTCTAAAAGGGTACTCAAAATAAATGGAGATAACACCAAAGGTGAATGGGTGGTCAGAGCTCCTGTAAGCGGATTCATAGTACAGAAAAGTATCACAAACGGTACCACGATCCGTACAGACAATGGTAATAATATTTTTACGATCTCAGATCTGAAAAATGTATGGGTATGGGCCAATGTATATGAGTCGAATATAGGCAGTATCCATATGGGCGATGAAGTGAGTGTGACCACGCTTTCATATCCGGGCAGAGTATTCAAGGGTAAAGTTGATAAGATCCTCAATGCACTCGATCCTGCTACTAAGGTTATGAAAGTGCGTGTGGTGATCCCAAATCCGAATTATGAATTGAAGCCGCAGATGTTTGCCAGTATCATCATTGCCAATCCTGAGAATACGAATGCCATATCTGTATCCAGCAAGGCGCTGATATATGACAATAGCCGCTATTATGTAGTAGTATATAATGGTAAAGGAGATGCCTCGATCACACCGGTAGAAGTACTCAATACTTTAGGAGATAAAACCTATATCAAATCAGGTGTCAAAGATGGCGACAGGGTCATATCATCTCAGGCTATACAGATATATGGAGAGTTGAATAGTTAATCAATCAGCTTTCGGAGAATAAAAATGAATGTCATCAATGTGCTTTGCTCAATACTAAATACTAACTGATCAATTAATGAATAAGTTTCTGAGAGGTGTAATAGGGTTTTCGCTGAAGAATAAGTACTTCATACTTTTCTCGGCGGTAATGCTGATCGTGGCTGGTATCATCACATTTAAGAATATGCCTATCGAGGCTTTTCCGGATGTGACCAATACGGAGATAAGTATTATCACTCAATGGCCCGGCCGCAGTGCAGAGGAGGTGGAAAAATTTGTGACGATACCTGTAGAACTCGCCATGAACCCTGTGCAAAACAAGATAAGCCTTCGTTCGACTACTATTTTCGGACTTTCATATGTCAAGCTGATCTTCGATGATGATATCAAGGATCCTCAGGCCAGACAGCAGGTGATGAACCTTCTTCAGAATGCTAATCTGCCCAACAATGTTCAACCTCAGGTTCAGCCGCCCACAGGCCCTACGGGAGAGATATTCCGCTACTCGCTCAAAAGCACGTTTCGGGATGTACGTGAGCTGAAAACAATCCAGGACTGGGTCGTGGATCGTCGTCTCCGTGCCGTGCAGGGTATAGGAGACATCACGGCATTCGGTGGCAAGACCAAGACATATGAGATAAAAGTTGATCCGGGCAAACTCACATCATTTGGCCTGACACCGCTGGATGTTTTCACTGCTGTCCAAAAAACCAACATCAACATCGGTGGTGATATGATCATCCAAAACGACGAGGCATTTGTAGTACGCGGTATAGGATTGCTCAATGACATCAATGAAATAAAAAACGTCATCATTCAGAATAACAATGGTGTGCCGCTATTGGTCAAGGATGTGGCTACGGTCGAGATCTCAAACGTACCACGTCTCGGATGGGTGGCTAGAAGCGACGGATTCAAAGATTCTACGGGCAAGCGTGTCGTAACCGACCAGACCGATGTGGTCGAGGCGATCGTGATCATGAGAAAGGGAGAGAACCCTTCGGAAGTGGTAAGCAATCTCAAAAAGCAGATCGACAAACTGAACAATGGCATTCTGCCTGCTGATACCAAGATCGTGCCGTATTATGATCGTACGGACCTGATCGAATTTGCCACACACACGGTGCTTCACAACCTGATAGAAGGCATACTGCTGGTTACATTTCTGGTATCTCTCTTCATGTTTAACTGGAGGACCACCTTGATCGTTTCTATCATTATCCCGATGGCATTGTTGTTTGCATTCATATGTCTGCATCTCATGGGTATGAGCGCAAACCTCCTGTCACTGGGCGCTGTAGACTTCGGTATCATTATAGACGGGGCGGTGGTGATGGTCGAAGGTATGTTTGTGATACTCGATCATAAGGCCATGAATGTAGGTATGGACAGGTTTAACAAAATGACCAAGCTGGGCCTGATCAAACGCAATGGGGCACAACTGGGTAAGGCGATATTTTTTGCGAAGCTGATCATCATTACAGGATTGCTACCGATATTCTCTTTCCAGAAAGTAGAGGGAAAAATGTTTTCGCCGCTGGCCTATACCCTTGGATTTGCTTTGCTCGGTGCTCTCATTACCACACTTACACTGGTGCCGGTCCTGATCAATATGCTATTGAAACGGAACGTACGTGAAAAGCATAATCCCTTTGTGCATCATCTCACTGGTTTCATGCTCTTTGGGTTTATGAAATCATTCAAACATAAAGAGATCGTGGTGGTGGTTTCTCTGGTAGCAATGACCATCGGCATTTATACATTCAGGTATCTGGGTACAGAATTTTTGCCGGAATTAAATGAAGGCTCGATATGGCTGCGGGTACAGCTGCCATATAGTGTTTCGCTGAATAAGGGAGTGGAGGTTTCTACACAGGTCAGAAAGTTATTGATGACCTTCCCGCAGGTGACCTATGCTGTATCTCAGACCGGCAGACCTGACGATGGTACTGATGTGGCAGGATTTTACAATAACGAGTTTGATATACTGCTACTGCCGGAGAGCGAATGGGAACCGAAAATTTCGAAAGATGAGCTGATCAGCCAGATGAGTAAAAAGCTTTCTACTATTCCTGGTGTGAACCTAAATTTCTCCCAGCCTATCATGGACAATGTGGAAGAGGCTGTATCCGGTGTCAAGGGGTCTATTTGTGTCAAGGTATATGGTGATTCGCTCGACTATATGGAGGGCAAGGTCAATCAGGTATATAATATCCTGAAAAGTGTACGAGGCATCGATGATCTCGGTGTGATACACAATATTGGTCAGCCCGAGATAGATGTCAATCTCGACCAGCGAAAAATGGCTCTCTATGGTGTGGCTACAGCAGATGCCAATGCCGTCGTAGCTATGGCCATTGGTGGCTTGGCTGCATCTACACTGTATGAAGGTGTCAGGACATTTGACATCAGAATACGGCTGCCTGAAGAATACAGAAAAACGCCGGAGGATATCGGAAATCTGCTAGTGCCCACAATGGGCGGAGCAAGAGTGCCTATCAAAGAAATAGCTACCATCACTCAGAAAACAGGCCCATGTCTCATTTTCCGAGATGATAATGAAAGATATTCCGCCCTTAAATTTTCTGTGCGCGATAGGGATATGGGTAGCACAATAGCGGAAGCTCAGGCGAAAGTGGACAAGAAAGTGACTCTGAAAAAAGGCTACAGAATGGCATGGCAGGGAGATTTTGAAAATCAGCAGCGTGCCTCTAAAAGGCTGGCTCAGGTAGTGCCGATCAGCCTCCTCATGATATTCATGCTGCTCTTTATCATGTTTGGCAATTTCAAAGATGCAGCGTTGGTGTTTCTTAATGTACCTTTTGCGATCGTGGGCGGTATCATGGCCCTTCACCTCACAGGCACTAACTTTAGTATATCTGCGGGTATCGGATTCATTGCATTGTTTGGTATCTGCATACAGGACGGAGTATTGCTTATCACGGTCTTTAAGCAAAATCTGGACCGGATCAAGGGTGGGCAATCTTCGCTCTATGAAGCCATCAAACTCGGTGTGAACTCAAGGATCAGGCCGGTGATGATGACTGCCATGATGGCTGCCATCGGACTTTTCCCGGCTGCTGTCTCACATGGTATCGGATCAGAAAGTTCAAGACCGCTGGCCAGAGTTGTGATAGGAGGTATACTCTGTGCGATGATGTTCTCCTTGTGGGTGTTCCCGCTCATATTCGGCTGGGCATATCGCAAGATAGACCACAAACCATATGAGATGCCTAAACAGGATCATTGATCAGTATACGGTGACCGACTTATTTTATTTTTAGAATCGTAACTTGTTATATTGTGCTACTCATTCACTCATCAACATAATACATATGTTAGCTAAAGCACCTCAGAGTTTCTCCGCATTTACAAAAAATGCCGTTCCGTTTGGTCTGTATTCGGGGCCTGTGGCAGATATGAAAACGGATCTTTGGGCATCGTTGCGTCGCGGTCAGCGCAAGACATGGATGTATGCAGGAGCTTTCAGTTCCCAATATTATGTTGGTTTTGCGATAGCTGATGCGGGTATTGTGGCTACTGCTTTTGCATATTTTTTTGATTCGAATTCGGGTCAGTATGTGGAAGAAAAAGCCACCGTGCCTTTTGCATTCGGCAGCGAGTTTGATCCTGATCTCAAGACCACCTGGAGCCTCAAGAAATTCTCGATCACGCGCGATGGAGATAAATTCATATACTCGTATCAGGGCAAACGACTGGATATAAAAATGACAGTAGTGGAAAACGGTCAAGGTTCTACCACCATAGCCCCCGCAGGAGACAGGCCATTTCATCATACTTATAAAAATCTCCTGCTGCCTACTCAGGTCGAAGCTAAAGTAGACGGGCAGATGGTAAGTTTCGGGGGTAATATCGGCGGACTGGATTTCAGCAAGGGCTACCCGCCGCGTCATACTTTCTGGAATTGGGCCTCTATGAATGCCACCACCGAGAGCGGTATCGAGTTTGGCGTAAATCTGGTGGGAGATTTTAATAACAGCATAGAGAATGCTCTTTGGCAGGATGGTCAGGTATCTCAACTGTCACAGGCCACATTTAGCTATACCAGACCTGTCGAAAAAAGCATATGGCAGATAAATACGCTGGATGGTGTGCTCAGCATGGAGTTTAAACCGCTGGGTATGCGAGGAGAGAGTATTAATGCATTGCTGATGCTAAGTCGGTTCAAGCAGCCTTTCGGCGTATTCACAGGCACCGTCAGGCTCAATGGGATAAATCATAAATTCACCGGCTATGGTGTGGTGGAAGAGCATTTTGCCAAGTGGTAAATGCCCCTGATAATTGATACACCACTAGCCGCCACTTCGTCCCTTTTTTACACTATTATTGCAGGCGCTTTTCTCAATCTGAAAGCATCTGTATAGCGAATGACAAATAATAAGCAAATAGTTTTACTCGAGATCCTCAAAGAATTTCTCTGGCTCTGTATAAGTGTATTGATAGCTGTCGTGCTGATGTATCCGATCTTCAGCAAGGTGCATTACAACATGTTTTGGCTGAACGGTCTGTTTCTATTAGTCGGCCTCACCTATTTCAGGTATGCCATCATGCTCAAAACCGTGTATGTACTTCGCAGCAAATGGGTGCGGTTTGTACTGTTTCTTTTCAATATCAATTTCTTCGTTTTTGTGTTGAGGCAGGAGCAGCGGTTTATGACCATTTATGATTCGTTCACTATCGATGATATTGGCAAACCGATCAAGCCCATGACACTGGAGCAGACCGATCAGGTGTTCCGTTATTTTTTTACAGAGATCAACTTTACTGTAATGGCCTGTCTGGGCATGATCGTAGCACTGTCTGTCAGGTTTGTGCTATCCTACTGGCGCACCAGCCACATGAGGCTGAATGCCGGTGATGAAGAATAAACTGATCTCTTAAAACCAGCCGGAAACAGACTTTATAAAGTGTCCGCAAAAAACCATATTATTATTTATGAAAAAGTTTTCGGAAATAGAATATCGCAGACCTGATCTGGATAAAGTTCAAAATACATTCAAAGGTCTGATAAAGAAATTTGACAATGCAGCCGACAGCTCCGTGCAGGAATCTGTCATCACGGAGATCAATGATCTGAGGGCTGAATTTCAAACGGCGAGCAGTATAGCCAATGTCAGGAATTCTATCGACAGCTCCAATGTATTCTATGAGCAGGAGCAGGAATTTTATGATACTACAGAGCCGATATTCAGAGAGCTGAATATTGAGTTTTATAAATCGCTGAATAACTCTCCTTTTAAAAAGCAACTTGAAAATAAATTCGGAAAACAACTATTTGACATTGCAGAAGTAAGTGTACGCAGCTTCGGCCCTGCGGTGATCAGCGACATGCAGGAAGAGAATCGACTCAGCACAGAGTACTCTAGGCTGGTGGCCACTGCCGAAGTGGAATTCAGAGGAGTGAAATACAATCTGGCAGGTCTGGAGCCTTTCAAACAATCTACAGACCGCGCTACACGTCGTGAAGCATCTGTGGCCGAGTTTGCATGGTGGGAAGCAAATGCAGATAAGTTTGATGCGAATTATGATAAGCTGGTCAAGGTCCGTACGCGGATAGCTCAGAAACTAGGCTATAAAAATTTCGTGGAACTGGGTTACGACCGGATGCTTCGCACGGATTATAAGGCTGAAGATGTGGTGAAATTCCGTAAACAGGTGCTGGACCATGTGGTGCCTCTGTCGAACCAACTCCGCGCCCGACAAGCAGAAAGATTGGGCCTCGATACATTGAAATTCTATGATGTGCCGCTCAACTATCTCTCGGGCAATGCCACACCCAAGGGCGATCCTGCATGGATATTAGAGAATGGCCGCAAGATGTATGAAGAACTATCTCCCGAGACCAGAGAGTTTTTTGATTTCATGATACAGCATGATCTGATGGATCTGGTCAATAAGAAAAACAAGCAGGCAGGTGGATATTGTACGCATTTTTCTCAATACAAGGCACCATTCATCTTCTCTAATTTCAATGGTACCTCTCACGATATAGATGTGCTGACACATGAGGCAGGACATGCCTTTCAGTGCTATCAGAGCCGCAATAACAGTATAGAGGAATATCTCTGGCCGACCTACGAAGCATGTGAGATACACTCTATGAGCATGGAGTTTTTCGCATGGCCCTGGATGGAACTTTTCTTCAAAGAAGATACCGAGAAATACAAATTCTCCCACATATCGTCGGCTATTCTCTTCCTGCCATATGGAGTGGCCGTAGATGAGTTTCAGCATGTGGTGTATGAGAACCCTGACATGACCCCTGCCGAGCGCGATCATGCATGGAAAGTGATCGATGCCAAGTATCGTCCCTATATGGATTTCGATGGCGTGGAATATCTGGAGAAAGGCGGTTTCTGGAAGAAACAGGGACACATATTCCGTTCTCCCTTTTACTATATAGATTATTGTCTGGCGCAGATATGCGCATTGCAGTTTTGGAGCCGTTCACAGCACAATGACCCTACGGCATGGCAGGACTATCTGACCCTCTGCAAAGCAGGCGGCAGCAAGTCATTCCTCGATCTGGTCAAACTCGCTAACCTGAATGATCCTTTCGAATTGACCACGGTACAGCCCGTCATCACAGAGGTGCAGGCATGGCTCGAAGGTGTGGATGATAAAAAACTCTAAGCGATCTCGGATATCGGAGTTTTGATTGCTGTTTGAATTTGTATTACATTTTCGAATTGCCTAATCATCGAATCGCCGAATTATTCTTTGCTCGCTCCTCTGAAATATTGTTCTTGATTTTTGAACAGCACATTAAAGGTGGTCAGTGAGCCATAGATGCGAGTGATATATTGCTGCAGATCTACTTTCTCCTCATCGCTCATGGTCTTATGTGCATTGATATTCTGCTCCAGCACACGCAGTCTGTCGCGCACCATCACTATTTTGTGAAAGAAGGTCTCTATCGGTATCTCTTTGGGTGCCAGATCACCGCTGCCGGGTTTCATGAGCAGTGTACCACCTATCCATTTGCCGGCCAGTTCTACCGTTTCAGACAGGGCGGCCTTTTTGTCCAGCACGTTTTCTAAGGCTTTCTCTATCTCCTGCAGGGTGATGGGTATGAACTCACTTTCTACTTTTTCCAGCACCTGGAGCCCGTCATAGCTCCGGTCGATGCCGCGTGTAGAGCCACCATCCTTAAACCATATGGAGTAATATGAAGCATCCATGTCTACTATCACACCTTTGCCAAACTTGGGATGTTCTATCCTTGATCCTACGCCTAATTGACTATCGCCCATTGTTTATTTGTTTTATTTTTTTGAAGAACAAATCTATTATTTTACGAGATATAAGAAGATAAGATGTGACAGGAGACAAAACCTCTTTACTCAGTTACATTCAGCCGAACGATTTGTTTATTTTAACTAAAATGGCTATATTTGTATCTTATAAATAAATAAAGCAAAATGAATTTCAATTATGCATATTATTATAACAAATGCTAATTTTATTTATATACAAAATGATTGTTTGCAGCATTTTAATTTTTTTGGAAAAACGCATCCATAATGCCAAATATGGATTCGGTTTAATGTGTAATTGAAAAAAGTGACAAGCTGAATTCAAGCTATATCCACAATAAATATCAGGCTGTGACAATGAAATTAATTCGCGATATTTTCATTCAGCATGTTTGTTTTGAT
>CAIXBT010000252.1 GCA_903917755.1 uncultured Bacteroidota bacterium | reverse complement strand
GTGAGGGTGAGTTGGGAAGGATTCATAGGAGGTGCTATGGGGCTCATCAAGCCTTATTATCTCAATCTGGACTATCCCGGCACGGATGGCAAGCCCGTAGATATCCTTAGCGAAAGGTATTCGGCATCCAATGCCTCCGTATTTCTGAATCAGAATACGATAGATGAGGCATCGCCCATATACAGGGGTCTCAATCAGATCAGCCCGGTGTTTGGCGGATTCGGGCGTACAGGCCTGAATTTTGACTTTGGATCGCGAGATGCCTTCGTCAAGGCCATAGAGGCAGGCGTGTCACTGGATGTATTTTATAAAAAGATTCCCATATATGTAAATGACAATTCCAATCACTTCATGTTTTTGGGATTTTATCTCGCATTTCATCTCGGCAAACGTTGGTAATGTGACCGAAATATGACAATCCGGATATTATGAAATCTCGTTTTAAGGTTTAGTTTTGTAGAAGTTAAATAACTATTAAGAATGAAAAAGAATTTTACGCTGATACTAGCGGTCTGCACCCTGATCGGCCAATCTACTACCCTCTTTTCGCAAAAGCTGGGCAAATTCAAATTGGAAGAGGTCACTACACAGGATCCCGATGCCAATGGCAAAAGCAAAATGCAATCTATAAAAGACGCAATGGAATGGCGCAATGCCCTGTTGGTAGATGAGAACGGCAATTTAGACCCGGCTTACTACACCAGAGCTATGCAGAAAGCTGATCAGTTGAGAAATAATGCATCGCAAAGATCAGCATCACTGCAATGGGAAGAACTCGGACCCGGAAACGTGGGCGGCCGAACCAGAGCCATACTCTATGATAAAAGAGATGCATCGCGTATGACCATCTATGCAGGAGCAGTAGGCGGAGGTTTATGGAAAAGTATAGACGGAGCAGAGCATTGGGCTCGTATCACATCGGTCAGATCTAATATAGCTGTCACCTGCATAGCGCAGGATGTGAATGGTCTCATCTATTTCGGTACAGGAGAAGGTCTGTCTCAGCCTTCAGGTACTTCGCGCAACTCCGGTACCGTAGGAAACGGTCTTCATATGCTGTACGGTGCTGATCAGGACTCCATCCTGCCGAGTACTATACCTGCTATCATATCTGATGGTGTGACCTGGTGTATGATCAATCGTATCGCGATCAACCCAAACAATCCCCTTGATTTTTATGTAGCCACTTCAGGTGGTTCAAGTGGTAGCAATGGCCTTCAGCATACTTCGGACGGTGGTCTGACATGGACACTGATCGGTTCAGGTGCTGCACAGATATCAAACCTTACATCTGGATTCAACTGGTCTGCCGATGTCAAATTCAGCATAGATGGCAGTTTTGTATTCGCTTCGGTAGGTATTGGCAACGGAATATCTGCTGGTGGCAGATTCATAATGTCTACAGATGGAGGAAATACCTGGATGGCTCCGGCTATCGGCAGCTTTCCTCAGTATCCTACCTCAGTAGTGAGAATAGAAATAGCTATCGCTCCTTCAGATCCAAACACAGTGTACTTCGTAGCAGCAGCAGGTAGCTCCGGCACCGGTGCTTATGTCTACAAATCTGTAGATGGAGGCATCACATGGACACTGATCGGATCTCCGGGTGGTGTGCTGAATGCTCCCTATGGTGCAGGTGGTCAGGGATGGTATGACAACGTGATAGCTGTCAATCCTTTTGACGCTGACAAAGTATATCTCGGCGGAACTCAGCTTTATACCTATACTTCCCTTTCAGGTTGGGCTTTGGCATCCATCTACTTCGGAGATCCATCCATGCCTCAGTGGGTACATGCCGATATGCATGCGATCGTGTTCAATGATAAGAACAAAGATGAAATGTTCGTAGGATGTGATGGCGGTATTTTCAAATCATCAGATGCTTATACCGATTTCCCAAATCCTAACTATACTGTCAAAAACAGAGGTTATGCCGTGACTCAAAACTATTCAGTAGCTGCCGACTTCAATGGTAGCGTATTGGGTGGTGCACAGGATAACGGTACCAACTATGTAGACTATCTGTACGGATCTACGACTTTTGGCACTAACGTATATGGCGGCGACGGTGTATATGCAGAGATCTCTCACTTCAACCCTAATTATTTCATCGGTGGCTATGTGAATGGAAATGACTACCGCTCCAGCACTAAGGGTGTAGCATGGGTTGACCCTTTTGACGGGGTGATAGATCCTAAAGGTTATACAGAACCATCTATCTGCGGACAAGCGAAAGGCGCAGGCAATGCACCATTCGTCACTGCATTCTGGCTGGTAGAGAGCAAGAATGCCTACAACAGCATCGACTCAGTAGTATTCATTGATACAATAGTACACCATGCAGGTGAAGTTCTTACTTTCACCAGCCGTATCAAACAGACATTTCAGGTCACTCTGACTAACGACATCCCGGCCAACGATACTGTAAGATTCGTCGATCAGCTCAAAGCCCGTTTGTATTTCGCATCCAGCTGCGGCCTGTGGATGACCCCGGACATTCTTGATTTCTCCAATACTCCGCGTTGGTTCCGTCTCACAGCCAGTTCAGATGATGTCAAGAGCCTCACTGCCACACCTACAGGAGATACGATCTACTTCGGTCGTACCGCAAACATCCAGCGTATGATCGGTATGAACTCAGTACTGGCATTTGATACTGCTATCAAAGGACATAATGATGTCTTGCTTCATACAGGCAGCAGATTTGATGATACGACCATAGCTGTGGCACCTGCAGGATCAACTACTAATCGCTACATAGAAGGACTCGATGTAGATAGAAATGATCCTACACATGTACTCTGCACAGTGGCCGGCTATTCATCTAATGGTGCAGCTCACGTATATGTGAGTAATAATTCAGGAAATACATGGACCAATATCACAGGAAATCTGCCTAACATGCCAGTATATCAGTGCGTAATAGACGTTTACAATCCTAGCCACTATATCATAGGCTCAGAACTGGGCGTATGGGATAGCTATGATGGCGGTACTACATGGAACGAAGAAAATACAGGCATCGATGCACGTATTCCGGTGTTCCGTCTCAGACAGCAGTCATATCTTTCTGACAACTGCTATGCTCTCTACATAGGTACACACGGCAGAGGAATGTGGCGCTGTACGACTCTGACCAGCGCAGGCGGCTGCTCTGTCAACGCTCTCGGCATCCCTACCCAGAAAGCCAACCTTAATAACATGCTCGTGTATCCGAACCCCGTCACTAACACTACCAGCAAAGTAGTGATAGAACTGACTGAACCATCTGAGATCACCCTGCGCATAGTTGATATGCCGGGCAGGTTGCTGCAGGAAACCAGCTACCCTAATATGGTGAGCGGAAAGAATGAACTCAGCCTCAACACATCATCTCTCTCTAATGGTACGTACATCGTAGTAGGTACTTTGGCTAATGGTCAGACCATGACAAGAACGATTACTGTAGCTAAATAACAATAACAAATACTTAAATAAAAAACCCTCAGATTGATCTGAGGGTTTTTTATTTTATGGAGTGCGAGGATCAATCTTCTACCTCTACCCCTTTTTTGCGAAGCTTCTCCACTACTTTCTCAGCGGTACTACTTAGTTCTATATCTCCCAGTATCACTTTTTTCAATGAAGGACAATCGAGCAAAGCAGATATATTGGGCGACTCCTGCAATATCTCCGATCCGTCAAACACTTCCATATTGCGGAGCATCTCAATGCCTTTGAGATTTTTGGTGATATTGAAATAATCTTCCTCACCGCCCCAGTCGTAAATGATATAACCATAGCAGCTATGATATACTGCCGGCGCAAAGTTCACTATCTGGTCGAGATGCTCCTGCTTGAGTTCTACATTCGTATAGTACTTGAGAACCGAAGGTACTATACTTCCGAAGTGAGCGCGTCTGTATGCACGGGTATATCTGGCGCTATTCAGGACCTTTTTTGCTTCCTCTTCATAAGGGCCGATGTCATCCAGGCTGCCCATAATAGCAAGTTTCATTTTCAGATCATTGAAGTTGAAATCATCAGGGTCCATGTCACCTTCTCCATCCTGTTCGTCATTCTCCATCAGATAGTTCTCATACTGGCCGGCCAGAACACAGTGATGTTCGCTGAGATCGACGATCTCCAGTACTGATGTCTCGGGGCTTCCGCCATCTTCAATAGTAGGTACAAGCGCTAACATTTCATTATCTTTCAGAGCAGGTAGTTTACCCTTGTATGCCTGATATGCATCTATCCAGGCACCACCGTCCTGTGTGATAACGTATGGCAACATAAAGTCAAAATAACTCGATGCAGAACTCGAATCACTCAACTCCCCGAGATGAGGATCCAGTTTAAATATTTCTTCACCCACCGAATAGATCAATGAACCAAAAGCGGTACGCATGAAGACGAAACATTCATCCTCCACACCCCATTCTTTAAAAACATCAAAATAATCGTCCGGCAAGACGACCGTAAGAAAACCATCAGCATAGGAGGAATGTCCCTCCTGTTGCCATAGTTCGATGATCTCATCCGGCACTTTGTCTTTGTATTTGATGATCTCTTCTTCGGAGAAAGCATTCAGCTTCACTGCCGGGTATGTCTCTTTGAATTCTGTGATATCTATCATTGGGTTATTTTTTCAGAGTTGCTTTCCACAATGGTATCAAATTTTCGCTAAAATACCATGTCGATTTTTGAGAAAAAAGGGAATCCCGATATGTAGTCAGATCAGATGGTCCAGGTGGTGAGACCGATGTCCGTGAAGGTGTATCTCATCACTTTGCCGCCCAGTTCGTTGAGCGCTTTGATCACATTATACTTATTGGTGTATGGTGCATAGAAGATCATAAATCCGCCGCCACCGGCACCGCTTATCTTGCCACCTGTGGCACCTGCATTCATGGCGGTCTCATAGATATGGTCGATCATGGGATTGCTGATACCCTCGGCCATATTCTTTTTGTGCTGCCAGCCATAGTGCAATATCTGGCCTATCTTGTCTATCTCACCGCGCAGGAGGGCTTCCTTCATCATCTGCGACTGTTCCTTGAGGCTGTGCATGGCATCTATCGAATTCTGGTTTTTGTTCGACACATTCTCTCTTTGCTTCTCTATGATAGAAGAGCTGAGCCTTGATGTTTCGGTGAAGAACAGCACCATATTATTCTCCAGTTCATGCAGCCATTTCTCTTTGACACGGAGGGGGTTTACGATCACCTTATCATTGGCAAAGAACTCCATATAGTTGACCCCGCCGAAGGTAGCTGCATATTGATCCTGTTTGCCGCCTGCCATTTTGAGGTCTTCGCGCTCGATAGAATATGCCAGATGGGCTATATCGTACTCACCGAGGGGGTAGTTTAAGCCACTCTACGAATGCACCGATGATGGCCACCACCAATGTGGAAGAAGATCCCAGACCCGAGCCCGGAGGAGCATCTACGAAAGTGGTAAGTTCAAAAGACAAAGGTTTGTGAGTGAAATCCCTTACGATCCTGTTGTAGATACCTTTGGGCAGGTCGAGCTGACCATTTATAGTAAGCTGCTCTGTGGCATCAAGCTCGTAATACTCCCCTCTATCGGTGGCATTGAGGATGATTTTTCCATTATCGAGCGGACGAATGGTAGCATAGGCATACATACCGATGGTGGCGTTCAATATCGCACCACCGAACTGGTCCGAATAGGGACTCACATCTGTTCCACCACCTGCCAGACCCAATCGCAGGG
>CAIXBT010000251.1 GCA_903917755.1 uncultured Bacteroidota bacterium | reverse complement strand
TCTTATACATGGTCAGTGAGCGGCGCAGGATGGAGCGGATCAAGCACCACCAATAGTATAACACTGACTGCCGGAAGCGGTTCGGGTTCTGTATCGGTGACTGCGAATAACAGCTGCGGCTCAAGTTCTGCCTATGTCTTTGTCGTAAATCCATCTTCTTCTCCTGCTACCGCTCCTCAGATCGGTGCGGTTTCTGCACCTTGCCCTGGCAACGTAGCTACTTATTCAGTGACTCCATTGAGTGGGGCCACATCATATCTATGGCAGATATCAGGTACAGGTTGGTCAGGTTCCAGCACGTCAACCAGTATTTCTGTTACAGCAGGTACAAGTACAGGAGTCATCATATGCAGAGGTCAAAATGCCTGCGGCGTAGGCCCTGCAGATACTATCAATGTCACTCCGGGTAGTTTGCCTGGTCCTGCTACTATCATCACTGCTCCTAAGAGTATATGTGCAAACGATACAGCTACTTTTAGTACACCAGCTATCAATGGTGCTACCAGTTATGTTTGGACTGTATCCAGTATAGGATGGTCAGGTACCAGTACCGGAACCAGCATAATGGTTACATCTGGAAATGGTACCGGAACGATCAGTGTGGCAGGACAAAATGCATGCGGGATCGGAACAGCATATACCCTGAATAATATTCTGGTGGTACCTGCTCCATCAGCTTCATTCTCACTGAATACCCACACCATACATGTGAATTTCGGAGTAACATTAAATTATACGGGAGGTTCATCAGCCGCTGCTACATATGTATGGAACTTCGGAACAAATGGCACAGCCACACCAGGCAACGGGCAGGGGCCACAGACCATAGTCTGGACCACTACCGGTATGAAGTATATCACATTGGAAGTGATCACATCAGGTTGTACTGCTACATATACTGACAGCGTGCTTGTCACCGCGGCTAATGGAATAGTAGATGTTGATATTCAGAACATGAACATCAATATCGTACCTAATCCAAACGACGGATCATTTGAGATCCAATTCGGAGATATGCTTACTAAACCGGTCTCAGTCCTATTGACTGATTTGGAAGGTCGGTTAGTATATTCAAATCAATTTGCAGCAGCAAACAGCACTTCTATAGCAATAGATGGCAGACAGTTCCCGTCAGGGGTTTATATCGCTACTATCAATTGCAATGGTATGATGGTAAATAAAAAAGTTGTCATCAATAAATAAAAATTCCATAAGATTATTCAAAGCCTCGTTGTTCATTCAACGAGGCTTTTTTGTTTTTATAAAGAACGGATGTGGATCAAGTGATTCTGAGCATTTTCACCGTTATTGCACCAAAGATCATATACAGTGCGCTAAGACCAGCACGAAACCCCAGTGGTATCAGATAGAAAATGCTTCTTTCCTGTGGCAGGAAGAATTCGATATTTTCAGGACAGGTTTCCAGCAAGGCAAGCATGATGAATATCCTCTTTCTCAAGGCAGATTGGGGATTTGTGACAGCCAGGCCACTATCTATAAGCTTCAAATAGAGTCTTGAAGCCAGCATACGATTCCATGCCTTTTGTTCTTCATTGTCAAATTCGGCCTGATGTTTTTTTACGGCTATAATATACCGTTCTTCGATCTCTGATGAGCAAGCTTTCCCTATCAGATATCTGGAAAGTATCTGTGCTTCACCTGATGCTATGTCGATATTTTCTGCCACTACTTATTTGTGAGTTTGGGTTTCAGATATTCGTCATATCGCATGATCCCGGCATCCAGTTTCTTCATCAGATATTCCATTCGTTCGAAAACCTCAGACCTGTTTACATACATGAGCCAGTTTAAGGCTTTGCTATCATTCAGATGTGGATGCATGAATCTTTCCTGGTCTGTGTCCACATCATAGGGGTGGAGATAACTGAATACAGGGCTATTGTTTTGAAAAGCTGATCCGAATAATTGATTCAAAATAAAAGTCGGGAAAAATCGAAAGTACACTCCACCACCGAATGGCACTTTGAACGGCCAGGTCCCAATATTCATCGGCAATTCATAGATGCAATCATAGAAGCCCTCCCCTTTGAATTCGGGCCATCCGAAAATGGGATTGGTGGATGGCAAAACAGAGCTGGAGTAAGAAAATCCGAAATCATTTAGCACGCTGTAAGCCCATTTGCTTTGCTCCACCATAGAGAAGGTCGGGGCCCGAAAACCTTTGACAGAGACGGCTCCAAGCTTATTCATGGTGTTCAAAAAACTCTCGCAGTCTTTGCGAAATTCAGCTTCCGTCAGCTTGGTAAGATGTATGTGTGTGTCTGTGTGACAGGCCGTTTCATGTCCCCTTTTGATGATCTCTTTTATCACATCTGGGTAATCACGAGCCGTTTTCCCAACAATAAAGAATGTCGCTTTTGCATTTACTTTATCCAGCCAGTCCAGATATTTTATTGTATTGACTGGTACTGCTTCTTTGTATTTTTTTCCATCGGGAATGAAGTCGCGGACATCTTCCAGATCGACACTAAACAGAAAAGAGTTCTTGGTACTCATTGTCGGATCTGCATTTTCCTGATCTGAGAGAGCTGCTCTGTCACCAGACCAAGCATAAAGAATATAAAGCCTGACACTACCATCATACCGGCACCTGTGCTGACTCCACCACCACGCATGAAGATGTGATAGTCCCATATCACTGCCGAGATCACAGAAAGGATAGCTACAGCCAGAAAGATACGCATTGGATTAAAAAGTATCACCACATTGATGATCTCCATGATGGTCTCGTAGGCAGTTTTGACATTGATAGTACTGTCGCCTGCTACACGTGGTTTGATGCGGATCGGCTCCTCTCCCACTTTGTGACGCTGATTGATAAAGACCAATGCGATGATGTCGCTGTAGGCCATCGCATCAGGACAAAGCGGCAGATATCTTTTAGCCAGGGCGGTATCGTAGATCTTCATTCCGGAGTTGATGTCGTGAATATCCATCGGCATGAGAAACTTAGCGATCCCGCGTATCAGAGATTTTCCTGCACCACGAAATGCTGATGCCTCCTGCTGCCCCTTGCGGCTGCCCACGATCATGTCTGCATCCTGCTCCTGAATGAGTCCAAAGAGCTTGTCTACATCCTCCAGATAGTGCTGTCCGTCTGCATCTATCGTGATCACATAGTCTGTCTGAGCCACCTGAATACCCGATTTGATAGCACCACCATATCCGCGATTGATCTTGTGATTGACCACAGTACATCTGGCTTGGTCTTCGAAATGGTTTTTCAAAATATTCAAAGAATCGTCCTTAGATCCGTCATTGGTGATGATGAGGCGATAGTCTCTTTCATTCACGAAGCGGATCAGCTCGGGCAATACAACCGGCAGGCTTTTAGCCTCGTTATAGCATGGTATTACTATGGATAATGTCTTTCCCAATTAGTTATTTTTTTCTTTTAAACCTGCTTCAGAAACGGCTAGATTATTTTTATACAGTTGACTGTTCGGGTCTATAGCCAGAGCTTTGAGCATTGCCTCTTTGCCCTCTTTGTATTTTTTCAAAACATTATACGACGATCCGATATTATTATATGCCGGTGCATAATCCGGCTTCAGTGCCAGAGATTTATTAGCAGCATCGATACATCCCGGATAGTCGCCGGCTTTGTAATATTCCAAAGACAGATTCAGATATCCCTCAGGAGTCTTGTGTGCATCAGCAGATTCTTTGACCAGATCCAATTGCGATTTGCCTGATGCCAGTTTCAGGTAGTCCTGTGCTTTAGGGTCATTTGGCGCGATCTGAATGGTGGAGTTCGCCACCTGTCTGAGTTCCTCGAACCGTTTCTGAGAATTGAGAATATCCATCAGTAGATACCTGCAGTCCATATGTGCACTGGTCATCTCCATCGCCTTTTTCAATAGGGTTACAGCCTCATCATTTCTGCCATTAGCATTTAGGAAACGAGCATAATAGTAATACGAGTTGGGAAAGCCCGGACCATTTTGCAAACCTGATTTGAAATAGGTCTCCGCCTCCTCATTCTTGCCTATTGCTGCCTTTAATATCGCCATATTCACATGCAGATAGGAATAGTTTGGCCAATACATCAGTCCATCGGTGAAGTATTTCTCAGCATCTTTATAATCACCTCTTGCCATCAGCGCAAGGCCATAATTCATCAGACCTCTGCCATTTTTAGGAGATTTTTCGGCACAGTCTTTCCATAGTTCTTCGTCTGTTTTCCATACCTTATTTCTCTCGTGTGTGCCATAGGCATAGCCTGAGATCAATACAAACAGAAAAGCATAAAACACATACTTTGCAGACTCAGGAAGCGTGACATGGTCCTTGATCAGTTTGACCAGCAGATATAAACTCCATACTACTGCCAGAGATAAGCCGACAAATGGGAAGAACATTCTATGGTCATTCGTGATCTCTGAAAATGAAACCAGCGATGTCGGTACACAGGCCAGCAGAAACCAGGAGAAACCAAATGCTATAGGTCGTGTAGTTTTATTCTCAGAAGTAATAAAAATGATATAGATCAAAAATCCCAGAAAGGCATAGCCGAGTATAGCATAAGGATCGACTGCCGAAGTGAAAGCAAACCAGTCGGTATCTGCATTCAGATGCACGGGAGCAAACCAAGCCGCGAAATAAGTGAAAATAATAAATGGCTGTGTCAGTCTGTACATCATGGGCGATGACGCCCCTGTGACATAGGTGTTAGAGATCATGTGTGAAACAAACAGATAGCCGATCACACATACTGCGAAGGAAACGAAAAGATCAATGTACAATTGATAAGCTATACCTGTGGGCTTTGGGGCCTTCTTGTCCTTATTATTTGTATTTGTACTGAACTTATCTAAGATGGAAATAAAACCCGAATCTTCTTCAAACAAGATGATATAGCACAACAGTATCGGAGCAAACATGAGGGCTGATGGCTTAGTGAGTATGCCCAGTACTATTGGGATGAGATAAAGGAAATTCTTTCGGCATACAGAAGAACGTACATACATCAATAATCCTAATACAACAAAGAATGTGGAGAGTGAATCGCCTCGCTGAATAATATAGTTGATGGTCTCCGCACAGACAGGATGCAATAGAAACCACGCTACGGCAAAGAGCGCTACCCAATCAGAGGCGGGGTCGGTTGAGACTTTGCGAAGAATGATACGGAACAGAAAAAACATCAGAACACCCAGCAAAAGAAAAAAAGTAAAAGATGTGAGGTGAAAATAAAACGTATTGGTCAATCCGTTGCCGAGATAATAATCAATGGCTAAACTGGTAGTGAGAAGCGGGCGATAAGATTGATTGCTGGGTAATGAACTGGAAGTGGAGCCGTCTTTGAAGAATAAAGGGATATTCTTAATGTCCTGAATATACGCATTGTTCTGAATGGTATGAGCATCATCAAAATGCAAAGCATTATGAAAATGATTGCTGTATGTGAGTATCACAGCAGCCAAAACGATCGAAAGGGCTAATCCAATCCGCTCTTTACTCATGTATGATTCAGGTTTTGCTCAAACCTACACCAAATTTAGAAAATGTCAAAGGTGTGGTGGGCTTTTATACTATCTGGTATTAATAGTCAACTTTAAAACTAAAACAGACTTGGACCCCGATGTCACTTTGAATCGCTCATCGATCCGCTCACCAGCTATCCACACTATTTTTTTTGCAGATTCAAGTATCCAGATCGATTCCTTTTCGGGTAATGACATCTTTTGATCTTTGAAGTATTTACTGACCTTCTTTTTCTTTAGAGCCATTCCGAAAGGGTAGAAATAATCGCCTTTCTTCCATTGCCTTAATATGAGCGGAAACTCAAGCTTATTCAGGTCGAGATAGGCAAGTGTTTTATCCTTTTTGATAGAGATTTTGACAGCCTCGCTGATGTTGAGACTGATGCTGCCATTGGGGAGCTTCACTTCGGCATCACCTTTTTCAATGAGCATTGTGCTGAAGTCGGTTTGCCCTTTATTTGTGATGATCAGAAACTGCCGGTCCTTTATCACACGAGTCGTTTCAGATAGAAACTGCTGCCCGGATCCTTGCTCCAGTACCGAAAGGATATCATCTACCTGAGAAGCATTGAACCCGAGTGGCTGCAAATATTCAAACAGCACCGAACGCTTATCTGATAGTTTCTTTAGCTTACGAATGGGAATGTAAGTGTCACTTCCCCGCTTTTCAAATAGTTGCTTATTGATCCGCTGAATCTTATTTTGATACAGTGATTCAATGTCTGAAAATATCTTTAGTCGGTCGTCAAATCCCGCTTCGAATCCCGGATTGATCTCTTCGATCAGTGGAACCAGATTATGGCGAATATTATTGCGGGTATATTTATCAGAAGTATTGGATGAATCTTCCCTGTATTCCAGTTTATGCTCCTGCTGATAGGCTTTGATCTCATCACGACTCAGTGAGAGCATAGGTCTGATTAATTTCTCCCGCCTTACGAGCATTCCCCTGAGACCTTTGATACCAGTGCCCTTGATGAAATTGTGCAGGACAGTTTCTATATTATCATTCAGATGATGTGCTGTAGCTACATAGTCATATTTATTAGCTGCCCTCATCTGTTCAAACCATTCATATCTCAACTCACGGGCAGCTACCTGTATGGAAACGCCCTTGCCCTCAGCGTATGATGTCGTATCAAAACGAGTAGTATATATCGGCACACGGTATTTATGAGCCAATGCCTTTACGAGCGCTTCATCACATTCACTCTCCTCTCCTCTTAGTTGAAAATTGCAATGAGCTATACCAAATTGCAGACCTAGTTCATGAAATAGGTCCACCATCACCACAGAGTCCATGCCCCCGCTCACTGCTAGTAGCGTGCGTTTGCGATGGAGGCTGATGTGATGGTCAACCAGAAGTGATTTGATTTTATGAATGATATTTGAAGGCATTTTAAATTTCTTGCCGAAAGGGAGTATTTTGGCAGTACCATACTCTATAAAGTCAAAAATATAAATAATATGGATGTGATCTCGGAAATAAAGAAATTTGAACAACACCCTGACCGGGCACATTTCTCCACTCTTCAGATCAGTGATTTCTACAAAACCATCATCGGCCAGTTGTTTAAATTTGAAGCCATCATTTCAACTGTAAGGAAAGGAACTAACTGCGATTGTGAAATACTGGCAGACACTTATTCCTATACGATCCTTCACAACCCTGTAGCAGAAAGGGATTATCTGAACTGGGCACCCGATCTGCATTTCTGCTGTGAGGCAAATAAGGATGACTTTAAATTCAATCCACTTACAGACCTGATCAAAGGCGACCGCTTTCATTGTGCGGCAGTTTTTATGGCAAAGAATGAATCCGAACTGAGAGTTAGGATCACTTCCTTTCAAAAAGTACCATTTCTGGAAGTGGAAAAAGAAAGGGAACTTCTTGAAAAGAAATTCAACTCAGCCTATGAGGAGCAATCTATTTATGCTCCGCAAAGGCAATTTCAGCAAAGGGCCATGAATAAGTCTTTTATCTATTTTTCCATTGGCGGGCTCGTTGGTGCTACTCTTGGTCTGTTTTGGGGTACGCTGAATGCCTTATTTGATTCTAACTCTTCCATCTTTGGCCCCGGCATAGCTGGCGCAGTCATAGGCGGCATAGTCTTCGGGGCTATCGGAATGGTACTGGGTTTCGTGAGTCAGGGCAGG
>CAIXBT010000250.1 GCA_903917755.1 uncultured Bacteroidota bacterium | reverse complement strand
CCTGTGCTGAGGAAATATTGATCAAACTAAATATGATCAGAATTAGGGAGATGATTTTTTTCATTGATAATGATTTGAATGATAAATATAAAATAAATTAATTTCACTGCGAAGCCCCTTTATATAGTTCAAAATGCTTTATATAGTTCAAAATATATTGTTTGTCCCTGTTCATTTATTGACATTTGTGCCCTCAATTAACTACAAATCACTGGCTAAGTGTTGAATAAACACTTTCGGTTTATCCCCATTTATAGAGAACCTTGCAACTAATCTGTAAGAGTATGCGTATAGCGTACAACTTTAAATTTGTGCAGGTTATGAAATTTGATCATCGCCTCTCGTCTTTTTGATAGTGAAAATGTTTATTGGATGTACATAGTCAGAGAGCAATTGGGTTTTTTGATCTAAAAAATATTATCTACCAAAATACTAATATGAAGAACTTTACAAGGGTAACTTTCCGGCTCGTAATATGGGCAATTGTATGTTTAGCCAGCATTAATATGAATGCTCAGACCCCCAATAGTATTGGTACGGATCTGGCAAATGGTACTTATACGAATGTAGCTACTGCGAACTATGGTTTGTTTAATCAATATCGGGTCATGGCTACTGTTTCTGTGGCTAGTGGGACACGCAAACTTGAATTCCCTGAGAATGTCGGTTCGTTTTATAACGTTTGGCGTACTTATTCGGGCGGTACACTATCAGCATACAATACAATGATAGATCCTGTGACTCAGGCTGCAAGCGCCAGATGGAATAATAATTTCCAAGGTACAGGTATTATGCTTCCGGCGATCACATCAGGCAATTATTATACCGTCAATATCATGACCAACAATGGATATAACAATGATACTATGGCGGTGTTAGAGACAACTTATAATCCCATTACAATAACAGCAGTATCCATACCTATAGATACTAATACAGTTGGTCCGTTTTGCTCTCCTACTATCATTGCTACGCTTTCTGCTGCCCCATCTGCCGGTGAATATGTTTATCTGAGATATAGCACCACGGGTTTTCTTGACTCATCGGTTGTGGTTCCTATGACTGTCATCGGCACTACGGCTACTGCTCAGATACCGGCCTATCCGAATGGGACGCACGTGGACTATTATGTACTTACTTCTCCGATAGCGTCATTGATCACTACAGGTCCTGGTAGCGGATACTATGATTGCCTTACACTTAATCTCAAAAATGGCAGTATAGGAAATAACTTCAGGTATACTGTCAAGAATATCCCTACCCCTTCCGTATCTATAGCTGCATCGTTAAACCCTGTATGCAGCGGCGTATCCGATCTGTTCACTGCTCATGGTGTGAATAACGGAACTGTGGCTTCTGATTATCATTGGTATAAGAACGGTATCGCAGTCGGTACAAATGATTCTATTTATTCAGATGCTACTTTGGTAAATGGTGATAGCGTATGGGTGCTTATGACGGCTAATCTCGGCTGCCCAGTAGTGGATACTAGTAATCATATAGTAGTAGCAGTCAATCCTACACCGGTTCTGACACAGCCAAGTGATCAGGGGCCATTTTGTAATGGGACGTTTACCAATCTTGTCGGATTTGTATTTGCCCCAGCCGGTACAACTATAAACTGGACTAATACGAATGCATCAATAGGCCTGATTGCAAGTGGTAGCGGAGATATCTCCTCATTCCAGGTTTTCAATAATGGCAACACTACGGCTGTGGCGAATATCAGCGCTACACCTTCTACCGCCTTCTGTACAGGCAGCCCTAGAAATTTCAGTTATCAGGTTTATGCAACAGTCAGAGATACTCAGAGACTTGCTTATTGCTATGGTGGCAGTGTCACTGTAGGAGCAAAGACGCATACTGCGACCGGAAATTACAATGATACTTTGACAGCTAGCTCTATACATGGCTGCGATAGTGTGGTGACAACCTTACTCACTATTTACCCTTTAGATACTTTCAGCCAAACCAAGGTACTCTGCAGTGGGCAATCGATCAAAGTGGGTAATGCTACTCACAATGCTACAGGCACCTATATTGATACATTGACGGCAGCTGATGTGCATAGTTGCGACAGTATCGTGACCACCCACCTCACTGTGAATCCGCTGTCAACCTATACCCAGTTTGATACTATCTGTCAGGGCGGTAGTTTCATCGAAAACGGTCATACTTATACTACTACCAATACGTACATAGATACATTTTTCAATAGCTCAATGTATGGCTGCGATAGTATAGTCACGACTCACCTCAAAGTGAATCCACTGTCAGCCTATACCCAGTTTGATACTATCTGTCAGGGTGGTAGTTTCATCGAAAACGGACATACCTATACGACTACCAATACCTATATTGATACTTTCAGTGGTGCATCGGTCTATGGCTGCGACAGTATCGTTACGACACACCTGACTGTAAATATACCACCGGCAATCAGCACAAATCCTACTGACCAGACAGTGTCAGCTGGTAATACAGCTACTTTCACGGCTGCTGCAACGGGTACACCAGTACCTACAGTACAGTGGCAGGTAAGCACTGACGGAGGTACAACATTCAATAATGTGCCCGGCGGAACTGCAACAACATTGAGTGTTCCTTCCACCACTCTGGCAATGAACGGCTATGAATATCAGGCAGTATTTACCAATAGCTGTAATAGCGCCACTACTACCGCTGCTATTCTTACTGTGAACCCTGCATTGGCTGTGACCACAGATCCAACCGACCAGACAGTGTGTGATAACACAACATCTACTTTCACAGCTGCGGCTACCAGTACACCGGCACCTACTGTTCAATGGCAGGTCAGTACCAATGGTGGAATTTCTTTTAATAATATACCGGGAGCTACATCTCCTACGTTGAGTTTCACTGCATCTTTCTCAGAAAACGGATATCAATACTGGGCAATATTCACAAACGGAGCTACATCTGACACTACTACAAAAGCTACCCTTACAGTCAAGCCGGTGGCCACTTATACTCAAAACCCTTCGATATGTCAGGGGAATAGTTTTGTGGAGAACGGACACTCTTATACTACTACCAATACCTACACCGATACATTTTACAATGCCGCTGTGAATGGTTGCGACAGTATTGTAATTACAAATCTTACTGTAAACCCAACACCGATCGTGGCTCTAGGGGCTCCGGTATCTCAGTGTGCAGGAAATGTTCAAATTAATGCAGGAAATCCGGGAAGTACATTCCTGTGGTCTGATGGCAATACGAACCAAATCGATACAGCCAGCACAAGCGGAGTATATTATGTGACAGTGACCAACTCATTCGCATGTAAAGATACCGCAAGCAAAATAGTATACATCAAACCGATACCGCTAGTCAATCTCGGTCCAGCGCAGAATCTTTGCACAGGAAGTACAATGTTAGATGCTGGAAACCCGGGTGATACTTATGTCTGGACCGGGGGTTCTACAGGAGAGTACCTGACTGTCACTGCTACGGGTACATATACCGTGACCGTGACGGATACAGCCAGTCAATGTTCTGCCAGCGGATCAGTATTGGTAACTTTCGGATCCATGCCATCAGTCAATCTCGGAAATGACACAGCTATGTGCGGTGGTTCGTTGACACTTATGGCTAAAAGCGCCAACTCAACTTATATCTGGTCAAACGGAGACACCACAAGCCAGATATCAGTTAATACAACAGGCAACTATTCCGTTACCGTTACCAGTGCCGGTGATTGCATAGCTACCGGTTCTATACTTGTTACTTTTTATCCTAAACCTAACCTGGGCGCAGATATAACTGATAGCATCTGTCCAGCTTCAAGAGCTAACTTGTATAACTATTATGTCAATAGTGGTCTTACCCTCACATATAGCACACCTACTCCGGCCAGTGTAGATACAGGTACCTATACTGTGATCGGTACGAATAGCAATGGTTGTACAGATACTGCATTGATCACGATCACTTATCGTCAGAAGCCAAATGCCGGTGGCAATAAAACGGATAGCATATGTCCGGGCAGTACATACGACCTTACTGTACTTTATCCAAATGTAGGATTCACTTCTTACACTTGGAATACGCCAACACCAACTGCTGTGAATATTGGTACTTATAGACTGGTAGTGACGAATGCCAGCGGATGTACGGATACAGCTATAGCCACTATCTCAGCACGCGCTAAACCTAATCTCGGTGGTAATAAGACCGACAGTATCTGTCCGGGTTATACTTATGATCTTACCACTCTGTATCCCGCCAGCGGTTATGCTACCTATACATGGGTAGGTGTGGCAAATTATTTTGCTGTAACAACCAGTACCTATGAACTGATAGTGACAAATGCCAGCGGATGCAGTGACACAGCATATGCCACCATTATTGACAAGATTGTACCTAAGGTCTATATTCCTGCATATCCGAATCTCTGCAGTACTAATCCTGCATTCCCACTCACAGGAGCTACTCCATCAGGAGGTGTTTACTATGTAGATTATGTATTGGACAGTATTTTCAGAACATCCACTTTGGGTGCAGGTATTCATCATGTCACTTATGTGTTTACCACTGCAGGAGGTTGTGCTGACTCTGCCAGTCATGATGTGACGATATACCCGAAACCACAGATCATTGATACCTTAGGTTTGCCTACTTCATGCACCGGCTCTCAACCTATCAATCTCAATAACTACTTCAGCCCGGCTGGCGGTCAGTTCTCTGGTGTAGGGATAAGCGGTTACTATTTTTACCCGTCACTGGTACAGGTTGGTTCAGATTCGATCACATACATTTATACAGACCAGAATGGGTGTATGGATACTGCTGGCCGCAAGATCGATATTTTGGCTTCGGTGAAAGTATCACTTCATACGACTCAGTCTAACCTCACTATTTGCAAAGGCCAACCCATTACATTCACTGCTACTGGGGCGGTAGACTATCAGTTCTTTGTAAATGATAGTGCATGGACCACACTTGATACGACCAATACTTTTACTACAAGTGCACTGTCAAATCATGATGAAGTAAAGGTATACGGTACCAATGGCTGCTCCAGCGATACCAGCGATTTCACTATCATAGATGTGATACCTCTGCCTACGGTTACTGTAGGTCCAGACACCACGATCGACCTTGGCCAGATAGTGCAGCTGCATAGCAATGCATCAGGTGCTACAACCTTGGTTTACTTCTGGTCTCCGGATTCATTCCTCAATGTGACCAATATCCCTAATCCTGTTTATTCAGGTCCTGATACGATTATCTTCCAGCTCAAGGTCACAGATACATATGGATGTTCAGCCACTGCTTATGATACCATCAATGTGCGAATACCTGACAATGTGTTGCTGCCAAACGTGATCACACCAAATGGTGATGGAAAGAATGATGTTTGGGCACTCAATCCTAAGATCAACCTTATCGGATCTCATCTGGTCATATTCAATAGGTGGGGTGAAGTGGTATATGAGACCGACAATTACAATAATGATTGGGGTGGTACATATAAATCAACAGGCCATAAAGTACCGGATGGAACATATTACTATGTGCTCACTGTACCGGCTCAGGACAACCATACATACAAAGGACCTATCAATGTTTTAAGCAGCGAGGGTAATTAATCCAAACAATACTGAAAATACTATTCATAAAAACAAAATGATTGTTATGAAAAAGAAATTAATAATTGCCGCATTGATGATATGCATTGGCACTTCCCTTTGGGCACAGCAGATGCCTTTGTATAGCCAGCTGTATTTCATGCGTATGCTGTATAATCCTGCTCTTACGGCTTATAATGGCGGTACTAATGTGTATCTGTTTGATAGGGAACAATGGACTGCTATGCCCGGTCATCCATCCACACGCGGTGGTATGGGGGAGATCAGCCTTTGGGGAGATCGCAGCGGAGTAGGTATCCATGTAATAGATGATGTGACTAGTGTGATCAATACTGTCAATGCACAGTTGTATTATGCTCAGAAGATCAAGTTGGCACCGGATCATCATCTCTCATTAGGCGTTTCTTTTGGTTTGATGCAGACGACTATCGACTATAGTAATCTGGTAGCTAATGATGTCACAGACCCGCATCTGCTCGGTGCAGCCAGAGGTGGTCTGGCATTTGATATGAATGTGGGATTAGCTTATCAGTGGAAAAAACTCACGATCAATTTTGCTGTGGAGCATGCCACAAATTCTAACATCACTGTAGCAGATCAGCTGAAAAATACTAATTATGATATGATGAGACACTATGTAGGTGGTGTGAGCTATGAGATCAGTATCAAAAAAGAAAAGTGGAATATCGAACCATCGGTATTGGTGAAAAAAGGGAGCGGCGACCCGGTTCAGGTAGATGCTAATATTATGGCCAACTATAAGAGGTTCCTCTATTTGGGTGTCGGATATAGGCTGGACTATGGTGTGTCCGCTATGGCAGCGGTGCGAATAGCCAGATGCGTGACTTTGGGTTATGCCTATGAGTATCCAATGGTAAGCCATGTCTCTTATGGTAGCACTGGCGGTACACATGAAGTGATCGTTGGTATCAACTTCGACAAATGGATACAAAACAGTAAGAAACAAAAGAAACGACTGGATTCGCTCGATAAGCAGATCAAGCAACTGAAGCAGACTGATACATTGCTTTCTAATAGGATCGATAGCCTGCAGGATAAAGCAAAACAGTTAGGAGCAGAAATAGATGAGAATAAACAGTATCAGCAGCAGTATGAGAAGGCTCAGGATGAAAAGATCCAGAACATGACAGGTCGTCTGGATACTTTTGAGAAGCAACTCAAAGAATACAAGGATCTGACTAGGAAAAAACCTGTTGGTGCATTCTCTGATGTGACCGATCCAAGCAACAAGCCTAAAAAGGGTAAAGTAGTAGGCGGTAACAACCCGGACAATCGACCTACTGACGGATCTGAAAATATGAACAAGGATGATATCTACCGCATGGATAAGATATACTTCGAACGAAACAGCAGCTATATCAAACCGGAATCATTTGAGCAATTGAATAAGCTACTTGAGATCATGAGAGCTAATCCGGAGATGAAGATCAAAGTACTTGGTCATACAGATTATGTGGCAACGGATTCGTATAATATGTGGCTTTCAGACAAACGTGCAAAGAGAGTAGCAGACTATCTGGTCGAGAATGGTATCCCGGCTGCAAATGTGAGCTGGATAGGATTTGGTAAACGGATACCGGTAGCAGACAATGCTACGGACGAAGGCAAGGCCCTGAACCGCCGTGTAGAGATACAGATCCTAAAAAAGTAATACGATGATATGCAAAGCAAAATGCCTCTCATTTTGGAGAGGCATTTTGCTTTAGTCGAGTATCAGTCTCAATAAAGAATGCGGGTTTTTATAGTGCCTTTTACATTCTTCAATAAGGCAAGTGCCTCGTTAGACAAACGAGTATCTATGTCAAGCACGACATATCCTATCTTATCATTTGTTTTAAGATACTGACCGAGAATATTGATACCATGTGAGGATAGTTTTGAGTTTATCTCACCCAATACACCCGGAATATTATTGTGAATATGTAGTATTCTATGTGTTTTAGCCTGTAAAGGAAGGCTGAGAGCAGGCACAGTATGAGAACCATTTGTTGAACCCTTTTCAAGCAAGCTAAGGAGCTTTGAGGTTACATCCAGACCGATATTAAGCTGTGCTTCTTCAGTAGACCCTCCTATATGAGGTGTCAGGATCACGTTAGACAGATTTTGTAGGACGGAATGAAATTTTTCGCCATTCTTTTCAGGTTCTACAGGGAAAACATCGATTGCTGCACCGCTTATCATGCCACTTTTGAGAGCTGTTTTCAGTGCGTCGAGATCGACCACATCGCCACGACTATAGTTGATCAATATGGTGCCTTTTTTCATATAAGACAATGATTGCTCATTCATGAGATTGTGTGTACCCGGATCACTTGGTACATGTAGGGTCACAATATCTGCCTTGCGAAGTAATTCGCGGAGGGAGCGCACCTGTTTAGCATTGCCGTGCGGAAGTTTGGGCTCAAGATCATAATATATCACATCCATACCGAGTGATTCTGCCAGCACCGATACCTGCGAACCTATATTTCCATATCCTACTATCGCCATGGTCTTGCCCCGCATTTCAAAACTACCTTTAGCTTCTTTCTGCCAAATACCCTCGTGTGCTGCTCTGTTTTTGTCAGGAATGCGGCGCATAAGCATGATCGAAGAGCCGATGACCAGTTCGGCTACAGAGCGTGTATTTGAAAATGGGGCATTGAATACAACCACTCCGCGATGAGTTGCAGCATCAATGTCAACCTGATTTATGCCGATGCAATAACAGCCAATGGCCAGCAGTTTATCTGCCTTGGCCAGCACTTTTGATGTGATCTGAGTCTTAGATCGTATCCCCAGCAGATGCACACCTTTGATCTCATTCATTAGCTCTTTCTCGCCAATAGCACCACTGAGTTTTTTGATGTTGGTATAGCCGGCATCTTTCATCTCTTCCACTGCGGCATCGCTGATATTCTCGAGCAGAAGTATCTTTATTTTGTCTTTGGGGTAAGAGGTTGCTTTGGTTTTAGTAATCATTAAAACTTAGTAATTAAATTAAAAATTTGCCGCCTTCTGTTTTGTTTCTAAAAACTCGTTCCATATTTCATGGACAATATCAGCAGCAGGTTTTATTTCTCTTATCGTTGCTGCTATCTGACCGATCTCGAGTTCGCCTTCGATCATATCCCCTTCGAACATACCTTTTTTGGCGCGCGCACGACCCAGAATATGTTTGAGAGCATCGGCATCAGCGCCACTATCTTCGGCTTGTTGTATCTGCTTGTAGAACTCATTTTTTATTAATCTGACAGGTACTATTTTTTTTAAAGACAAAATAGTGTCGCCTTCATTCAGGCTGCTGACTTTTTTCTTGTATTCGGGATGCGCAGATGATTCATCACTACATACAAATCGGGTTCCGATCTGTACAGCGTCTGCACCGAGTGCCATCACAGCAAACATGGCCCTGCCCGAAGCGATGCCTCCTGCGGCTATGATCGGTATGCTAATAGCGTCAGCTACAGCAGGTATCAGACACAGAGTGGTGGTTTCTTCGCGACCATTATGCCCACCCGCCTCGAAACCTTCTGCTACTATAGCATCGACTCCCGCATCTTCGCATTTTTTTGCGAGCAAAGAACTGGCAGTGACATGTACTACTTTGATCCCGTGACTTTGAAGATGTTTGGTCCATGTCTTTGGAGAACCAGCAGATGTAAAAACGATCTTCACACCTTCTTCTATGATGATGTTCATGTGTTTATCGATATCCGGATATAGCAGCGGTACATTGACACCGAAAGGTCGGTCAGTAGCGGCCTTGCATTTGCGAATATGCTCACGCAGGACATCCGGATACATTGACCCTGCTCCCAGCAGTCCGAGTCCACCTGCATTGCTCACAGCGGAAGCCAGTCGCCAGCCGCTGCACCATATCATCCCTGCCTGAATGATGGGATATTCTATTTCAAAAAGCTTAGTTATTCTGTTTTCCATTTTTATCGATCTGCTAATGTCCTTCGCCTCTTAGATCTATTTCAGTATTGTCGCCGATATTGAGACTCTGGCTGTTTCCTTTAATAGTAGTGTCACTTCCAATCAGTGAATAATGAATTGTAACAAT
>CAIXBT010000249.1 GCA_903917755.1 uncultured Bacteroidota bacterium | reverse complement strand
CCCGTACGTCAGTTTAGCAAACTGGTGGTTTCAGCCTCTCACCCATCTCTCCAATCTGTTTGAAAAGAAATATTTTACTTCTCATTTCCCGTTAGGGGAGTGCAAATATAAAAAAATCTACAGACCTGCTAAGTTTTTTGCCGAAATAATAAATATTGACCTGCGGAGGCCTGATATCAGCAGCAGGATCAGTGCAAAACGACTTCTTTTTATGTCTTATATTAAGGGTATCGATTGGTTTTTAGCGAAATCAATAGGATTAAGTTGATGTTAGATTCCTCTGCTGCCAAAATCTTGTTATTTTGCTTATGAAACTGACAACATGAAAAAAATCATACCCTTCATATTGATGCTGGTGACTATCGCCGCCACCGCTGCCAAAAATAATCCTAAAGACAGCAATCCAACCGATACAGTCATTAATATAGAGGAGATATTGGCTAAGATAGACACATTCCACTATCAGAAATCAGGTCATATTACCTTAGGGTCTATCGCCTCACTCGATATACCCAAGGGATTCAAATTTCTTGATGGAGATCAGGCGGCCTCTCTGCTACATGATGTATGGAAAAACCCATATTCACCTTCACTCGGCATGCTGCTGCCCGAAAACAAAAGTCCCTATCTGACCGATTGCTGGGCTGTCGAGATCACCTATGAGGAAGACGGCCATATCAAGGACGACGATGCCAAAGATATTAAGTACGATGACCTGCTCAAACAGATGCAAGAGAGGCTAAAGGAATCAAACCCAGAAAGAGTAAAACAGGGAGCGAAAGCTTTGGAACTAACAGGCTGGGCGGAGGCGCCATATTATGACGGCAGCACTCACAAACTCTATTGGGCTAAAAAACTGAAAGAAGTAAATGATACTGTCGAATTTCTGAACTATAATATCAGGATACTGGGGCGAAAGGGCGTATTGGTGCTGAATGCTATAGGAGGACTGGATCAGCTGACGGAGATAAAAGGACAAACACCACTCATTCTCTCTTCGACAAACTTTACCACGGGAAATACTTATGCTGAGTTTAACAGTAGTGTAGACAAGGTGGCTGCTTATGGTATAGCCGGATTGATAGCGGGAGGCATTCTCGCTAAGACAGGGCTATTTGCTAAACTTGGTCTCTTTCTCCTTAAATTTCTCAAACCACTGATACTAGCTGTCGGAGCACTTTTTACCGGAGTAGTGAAATTCTTTAAGGGTAAAAAGGAAGGCGATCAATAGCTCATCTTTTTCAAAAAACACCTCGTTTTAATGGTTCAGTTGTATCATTGGCCAACTATGCTGATAGTAAGTAATAAGGTAATTTGTCCTTTTATCTTCTATAGGTTGACCTACCTTTAAAGCGCTTAATAATCAAACTTAACAAACATGAAAAAGATTTACATTTTTATTTTGCTACTATTTATGACCATGCTTGCTCAGGCACAGATACCCAACTCCGGCTTTGAAAACTGGACCGCGGGCATGCCAAACGGCTGGTGGGCAAGCAGTCAGACACCGGCAGATAGTTTCAATTCGCGCAGCGGCACTGCTCACAGCGGTAGCTATTCACTACGGTTAAACACAATATTTACGGGCGGCTTCGCATCCGGCCCTTTTATCTATTCAGGCGATTCGACCAACTATAATTTCCCCATCAGCAGCATACCACAGGCTCTCTATGGCTGGTATATCGGCAAGATAGTAGATACCGGAGATGAACTGACCATCAACTCAGAAACCCTATCAGGTGGTCTGGTAGTAGGGGGTAATACCGTAACAGGTATCACACAGCCGAGTGCTGTTTTCAAACAGTTTATCATCAACTATTCATCATGGACAGGTGGCTCAGGCCCTGATAGCGCCTACATTGAATTTGGCATACAAAACTTCCAAGGCCCTCTAGGTACAGGCACCTTTTTTATTATCGATGACCTCTCATTCGGCACAGCGAGTACCGGTATCGCACCGATCACTGAAACGGCTGTCCTGGAACAATGCAGCCCCAACCCCGCCACAGGTATGGCGAACATTATATACAGTATCAGCGGCCGCAGTACCGTTAGTTTGACACTGTATGATATGGTGGGACAAAAAGTGAAAACCCTATTGGATGATACTGAGCAGACCGAAGGCCGCTACAAAGTGCCTACCGATGTCAGCGAATTGTCTAACGGTGTCTATGTCTATAGCCTGAATGTGAATGGGATATCTTACTCTAATAAATTAGTTGTTTCGAAATAAGACGGATAAGTGATATATTATCAAAAGGAGATCAATTGGTCTCCTTTTTTGTTTTATCAGGATAGATATCTGTATGCTTGTATTTATATTTGTATTTTTTCAAATTGCCTAATTCGGGCATTTTCCCTTACTTTCGCCCACTCAAAAGATATAAAATATGTACCGGACAAAGACTTGTGGCGAATTAAGGATCAGTAATGTGAATGAGACCGTGACCCTCGCAGGATGGGTACAGACGGTACGTAATATCGGACATCTGGTGTTTATAGATCTCCGTGACCGCTATGGTATCACGCAGCTGTCTCTAAGCAGAGACGGACATGCAGAGGTATTCGAACTGGCTGGCAAGCTAGGCAGGGAATATGTGATACAGGTCACTGGCCGTGTCACTGAGAGAACTTCTAAGAACGCCAATATTCCTACAGGAGAAATAGAACTACTGATAGATCAACTCACCATACTCAACGAGGCTGAAACGCCGCCTTTCACTATTGAGAATGAGTCTGACGGAGGTGAGGAACTGCGTATGAAATATCGGTATCTGGACATTCGTCGCCCATTGCTGAGAGATGTGCTCATCACCCGTGCCACCATGATCCGTGCCATGCGTGAGTATCTGGACAGCAAGAACTTCATAGAAGTAGAAACTCCGAATCTGATCAAATCCACACCTGAAGGAGCGAGAGATTTTCTCGTGCCATCACGCATGCAGCATGGTACTTTCTATGCGCTGCCACAATCGCCTCAGATCCTCAAGCAGCTGCTGATGGTGGCTGGTATGGATCGCTACTATCAGGTGGTGAAATGCTACAGAGATGAAGATTTCAGAGGCGACAGACAGCCAGAGTTCACTCAGCTCGACTGCGAGATGAGCTTCGTGGATCAGGAAGATATTTTCGAAAACTTCTCCGGTATGGTGAAGCATGTTTTCAAAAAAACAAAAAATATAGACCTGCCTGACTTCATCCGTCTCACTTATGCTGATGCGCTGAAATATTATGGTTCGGATAAACCTGACCTGCGCTTCGAGTGCAAGATCGTAGAGCTGAATGAAGCGCTCCCTAAGTCGGAATTCCCTGTATTCAATAATGCCATAGCTGCAGGCAATCTGGTGGCAGGAGTGAATGCCAAGGGTTGTGCGGCATACACACGCAAGCAGCTCGATGAACTAACGGAATTCGTCAAGGCATCACATCGTGGCCTCAGTGGTCTGGTCAATATCAAATTTAATGAAGATGGTACAGTGAAATCTTCAGTAGATAAATTCTATACTGAAGAGCAACTCAAAGAAATAGGTAAGGCTATGGGCGCCCAAAAAGGTGACCTCCTGCTGATAGCAGCTGAGAAAGCATCTAAGGTCCGCAAATCGCTCGGCGATCTGCGTCTGGAGTTGGCTAAACGGGAGAACTGGATCGCACCGGGTTCATGGAGCGTATTCTGGGTGGTGGACTTCCCTCTGTTTGAGAAAGATGAAGAGACAGGCGAGATCAATTTCGTGCACCATCCTTTCTGCTCACCGCATCCTGAAGATCTACAGTATTTCGATTCAGATCCGCTGCGTGTACGTGCACAGACCTACGACATGGTCATGAACGGCAATGAGATCCTCTCGGGCTCTATCCGTATCCACCAGCGCGATCTGCAAAACAGGGTATTCAACAAACTCGGTCTGACCGAAGAAGAGATAAACCACAAGTTTGGCTTCATGCTCAATGCATTCAGATATGGCGCACCTCCTCACGGTGGTTGCGCATTCGGTGTGGACAGATGGGTGATGCTCATGACCGGTGGCGAGACCATACGCGACTCAATGGCATTCCCTAAAGCATCTAACGGACGCGATCTGATGATGGACGCGCCTGCCACCGTAGATCCGAAGCAACTGGAAGAACTGGGAGTAGCTATTATAAAGAAAGATTAAGCTTAGTTTTTTTGTAAAACCCCATTAATTACAAAAGACGGAGTAAAGTATAAATTGGAATGGGCTGTTTATTGACAAACAAGGCATTTTTATAGATATTCCTTTTCTAAATTCTTAAATTTTCTCCCTATATCCCTGTGTGATTTTTTTTACATTTACATCTATCAAAAAACATATAAGCAATACATGAAAGAGGCATATATATTCGATTCGGTTCGTACTCCAAGAGGCAGAGGCAAAAAGAACGGTTCGCTGCATGAGGTGAAACCCATTGATCTGCTGGCTACCTTATTCAAGGCAATATCAGCCCGCAACGGCAATTTTGATACTCGTCATGTAGATGATGTGGTGCTGGGTTGTGTCACTCCTATCGGTGAGCAGGGGGGCGATATAGCAAAGTTCGGACACATCTATGCAGGCTGGGATCAGGTGGTCTCAGGTATGCAGATCAATAGATTCTGCTCTTCTGGTCTGGAGGCTATCAATCTGGCTGCCATGAAGGTGCGCTCGGGCTGGGAAAACCTGATCGTGGCCGGTGGCATAGAATCTATGTCGCGCAATGCCATGGGCAGCGATGGGGGTGCCTGGTATCTGGATCCGATGGTCAATTCTACTTTAGGTTTCATACCACAAGGTGTGAGTGCTGACCTGATCGCTACCGTAGAGGGTTTCTCTCGCGAAACGGTGGATCAGTATGCGCTCGACTCGCACAGAAAAGCAGCGTATGCCCGCAAGAACGGATATTTCAAAAAATCTATCATACCTGTGACCGATCAGAATGGTCTGCTCATTCTCGATAATGATGAAACGATACGCGAAGATGCTAATATGGCGAGTCTGGCCAAACTGCCACTGTCATTTGAGATGATGGGTGAGTTTGGTTTTGATGCAGTAGCTCAGTTGAAATATACCAATGTAGAAAAGATCAACCACGTACATACCCCGGGCAACTCATCAGGTATCGTAGACGGAGCTGCACTGACACTCGTCGGCTCTAAAGAAATGGGGGAGAGACTCGGCCTCAAACCGAGAGCCAGGATAGTGGCAGCAGCAGTGACATCTGCAGAGCCGACCATCATGCTCACAGGGCCTGCGCTCTCTGCAGAAAAAGCACTCAAAGTAGCAGGAATGAGTAGCAAGGACATTGATATTTATGAAATGAATGAGGCTTTTGCATCAGCAGTACTGAAATTTCAACGCAGCCTGAACATAGATGATGACATACTCAATGTAAATGGAGGTGCCATCGCTATGGGCCATCCGCTGGGTGCTACAGGTTCTATGCTGGTGAGTATTGTGCTCGATGAACTGGAAAGAAGAAATAAGGCTACAGGCCTCATCACACTCTGTGTAGGCGGAGGTATGGGTGTAGCTACTATCATAGAAAGAGTATAAAGCACTTATACATACAAGCTAAAAACCAACATGTCAGATAAAATAAGATCTATTATACAGGCTTCTATAGACGTCAAGAAAAACCTTCTTGCAGATGAAGTTTTGGTGGCAAGAATTCAAACCGTAGCGGAAAAAGTAGCAGCGGTTTTCAAGGAGGGTGGACGGGTTTATTTCTGTGGCAATGGCGGCAGTGCAGCCGATGCACAGCACCTGGCGGCAGAGTTCACCGGGCGTTTCTATCATGATCGCGAGCCGCTTCCTGCAGAGGCCTTGCATTGCAACACTTCTTTTCTCACTGCCGTAGCCAATGACTATTCCTACGACCAGATATATGAGCGAGCCATTAAAGCGCAAGGCAGAAAAGGAGATGTGCTGTTTGGTATCTCTACCTCTGGCAATTCTAAAAATATCATTCTGGCACAGTCAGAGGCCCAAAGGCGCGGTATGACTGTCATTTCATTCACCGGAGCCAGCGGTGGCCGGATGAAAGATAGCTGCGATTTTCTTTTTAATGTACCTAGTACCGATACTCCACGTATACAAGAATCACACATATTGATCGGCCATATCATCTGCCAGCTGGTAGAAGAAATGATGATGGCATAAAAGTGGCAGGCGACGAGCGGTGAAGGACAATAAAAGGCGAATGAATGATTGAGACAAGTATTCCCGCAATAGTTCTGGCAGGAGGGCTGGGCACAAGGCTCCGCTCTGTCATCAGCGATATGCCTAAACCTATGGCGCCGGTCGGCGACAAACCTTTTCTGCACTTTATTTTCCAGTATCTTCAGAAACAGGGTATCACAGATGTAGTATTGTCTGTGGGGTATAAGTCCGAAATGATCTCGGATTTTTTCGGAGAAAAATATGCCGGCATCAATATCAGATATGCCGTGGAGAATGAACCATTGGGTACAGGTGGCGGTATAGCTCAGGCTATGGCTATGATCGATTCTGATGCTTTTGTGCTGAATGGTGATACCTTCTTCGATGTCGACCTGTCAGATCTGTATTCTTTTTATAAAAAGAGAAACGCGGATATTGCTCTTGCATTGAGACGTATGTATCACTTCGACAGATATGGCACTGTAGAGGTCGGCAATCATGATCGGGTACTCCAGTTTCATGAGAAGCAATACCGCAATGAGGGACTGATAAACGGCGGTGTATACGTATTGAGTAAAGATCTTTTCAAAAAAGTACAAGCGGAAGAGGAAACTGATTTACCTCAGAAATTTTCTTTTGAAAAAGACATTCTCGAAAAACATTTGAACCATCTTCACTATCATGGCAAGGAATTCAAAGGCTATTTCATTGATATAGGTATACCGGAAGATTATCAAAAGGCGCAAGAGGATTTTAAGTAGGATTATTGTTCCGTCAATAGCACAATGGTAGTCTGGTAGAGTATTAGGACTAGAATAAATAGCATGCAGAGCAAGGCAATCGAAAAAACTATCCTGGCTATTAGTATGTATCCCGCAGCTGAATATGACCCATCATAGTCTTCGTCTAACAATCTCGTTCGTTCTTCTTTGACCCGATATTGGAAATGTAGCCACATCCATCCTATTACGGCCAATATCGTATAAAAAAGACTTTTCGCTAATCCGGTGCCTAATATTTGAATGAACGATCTCAAGAGTCAGATCTCATCGCCCTGATCCTTTGCAGCAGGGTAGGGTGGGAGTAGTTTACAAAAACATATAAGGGATCAGGTTGAGGATTGCCCAGAGAGTTTACATATAGTTTCTTGAGAGAAGATATGAGCGGCTCTGCACCATAGGTAGTCTTGGCATAATTGTCGGCTTCATATTCATTCTTACGGCTGAAGATATTCATGAACAAGCCGATCAAAGTAGACACAGGGCTATATAATAATGAGAAAGTGACCAGCGCCAGATAGAATGTATTTTCTTTAGCGCCCAATACTTCGCCCATCAGCGGGTTTCTGGCCAGCCAGCCAAAAAGAAAAAATAGAACACCCATCTGCGCCACGCTCAGAGCCATAGACTGCAGGATATGTTTTTTCTTATAATGTCCCACTTCATGAGCCAGCACCGCAGTGATCTCATTTGTATTCATATCATTGATGAGGGTGTCAAACAGTACGATGCTTTTGCGGCTGCCCAGTCCACTGAAAAAAGCATTGGCCTTAGATGAGCGTTTGGAGCCGTCCATCACCATGATGTTGGTAAGCGGGAAACTGACTTTAGATGCATATTGCTCGATAGTTGATCTCAATTCACCATTCTCCAGAGGCGTCAGTTTGTTAAATATCGGCAGCAGCACAGCAGTGTAAAATGCAGCGATAAAAAGTGAAAAACCCGACACAACGATCCATGCAGCTACCCAAAAATATCCACCAAGCAATTGAAACAAATATGCCAGAAGGGCATAGATACCACCTCCAATAATTGCGCCCAGTATAGCCCCTTTGATCTTGTCGGTCACATAGGTGAGTGGAGTGGTCTTATTGAAACCGTATCTCTCTTCGATCACGAATGTGCTGTATATGTCAAAGGGCATGCTGAGGACCGAAGATGCCAAGGCCACAATGCCAAAGAACAGCAGACCCTGAATGATGTAATTTCCTGATACCTGATGGACTATATTATCTAACCAAACAAACCCACGGAAATACAAAAATAGGATAGTGAGGATAAAGGATAGCCAGCTTGATATGGTATCGATGCGATCGTTGTCGAGTGCATATGCTTTTGCTTTTTCAAATTTTCCGTCACCATATAGATCTTTGAGTTCTTCCGGTATCGGCTTGTCCCATGATCGGACATTCATATAGGAGAGTACTTTAGAAAAGATAAACTCAGCTGCTACGAAAGCAATGATGATGTATAGTAATGTCTGTGCCACGAGTATTATTTCAGGTAAATATAAAACATAGAAGCCTATGATATGATATGTCTGAGAAAGTGTTTGATGAATGCATAAAAGCCTCTTTCGAAGATCACTTTCGGAGAGGTGAAAAATGCTTTCAGCAAATATTTGCAGCCCAGCAGTTTACAATTATTAAGGACCAGATCTACTGCGAGCAGCAGGTAGGTTTTCATCACAAAATAATTTTTATTCTTTCCTAAGAAAGCGACTACACCCGGGTCTGAGGTCGTGTAATGAATGAATTTGGTATAGCGCCTGATGAATTGATCGGGATCGCTCATCACTACGGTACTCCTCTCATCGTGGAGTATGTATGTCACAGTTCTTTTCTCTGATGTGAAAAAGGGATACTTAGATGCTAACCTCAGCCATAGTTCATAATCTTCGCTGCCTGACAGTTCGCGATCTTCATTGAATGGATTGGCAAGTGCAATATCTCTGCGAACGATGACGGGAGAATTTGCTACTTGATTTGCGATGTACATGTCGAGGTGTACCGGCCGGTCGAAATTTGATTCATGTATCAGTTTTCCGGCACCATCTATATATTGGAAACCCTGTATTATCACTTCGACCATTCCGTTCTTAGCGATATTATTTGCTGCTTCCTGCAGATTGTCAGGAGACATCATATCGTCAGAATCAAACCAGTTCACATAATCACCTTTTGCTTTCTTCGTCCCGTAATTTCTGGCTGCTGCACGTTCTTCATTATTTTTTTTGAAATAAAAGACTTTTTCAGACAGATATTTTTGAATGACTGCTTCAGTATCGTCAGTACTACCGTCATCTACGATGATCAATTCGAAATTTGTATAGGTCTGGGCTAAAATACTTTCAATGGTCGGAGATATAAGGTGGGCGCGATTATATGTCGGAACTATGATTGAAATCAGTACAGGGTGGCTCATGAAATTCTTTGGGATTTAGCTATTTTCGAGTAAAATTAAAACGTTTACTAATTACCTAAGGAAATCCTAATTTATGATAAATACTTTAAAGGCAAGATATAGACAGGAACAATTCATCCCTACCTGGCTATCAGTGTTTATCAATTCTAATTATTTGATCCGAAAAGGTATATACAAAGGTATCAGGGAGAATGCTCATTTCATGAATGGTTTGATGCTTGATTTCGGATGTGGTATCAAACCGTATCGGACTCTTTTCGACGTCCAGAAATATATTGGCATAGACATAAGAAATACAGGACATGATAATGACATTTCTCAAATTGATGTATTCTATGATGGCAGGACCATTCCGTTTGAGGATAATTATTTTGATTCTGCTTATAGCAGCGAAGTTTTGACTCATATTTCAGACATTGAACCGATGATCGACGAAATCAAAAGAGTTATGAAACCTGGGGCGAATCTTCTGGTCACAGTACCCTTTGTCTGGCATGAAATGAGAAACCCTGTGATGCAGTCAGATATACTTCCTTTGGGATAGTGGATCTGTTGGAGCGACATGGTTTTATAACTCTGAAGCAAGAGAAAAAAGGCAATTATTTCACATCTACGCTCCAAACGCGAAATGCTTATTTATATCATGCCATTTTTCCGAGATCAAACCTGTTGAAACTGCTTCTCACCCTGATCTTTATTTTCCCTGTAAATGTACTCGGAATCATTTTATCCCCTGTATTGGGAAGGAATCAAGATCTATTTAGTAACATGGTATTAGTGGCCCGGAAACCTGAAAATTGATCAGGAAATGATATGACGCATATAGTGCTTGATAAAGGCATAAAATCCTCTTTCAAAGATCACTCTCGGAGAACTCGAAAATGCCATCTGCATATAATGCATACCCAACTTGAGGTTGTTATTATTCACCAGCACCACCGAGAGCAGTAGATAGTTTTTCATCACAAACACATCTTTGTGTTTTCCTAACAGCGCAACTACTCCTTTGTCTGAGGTAGTATAAAGAATGAATTTGGTAAATCGTTTGATGAGCTGATCAGGATCGACCATCGTGATCATGCTTCTCTCATCATGGTCTATCACAGCCAGTGTGACCTTGGGTGATGTGTTGATCTTGTATTTAGAAGCCAGACGCAGCCATAGTTCGAAGTCTTCGCTACCTGACAGTTCACGATCTTCGTTAAATAGATTCTCAAGGGCAATATCTTTTCGGACTATCACGGGTGAATTAGCAACCGGATTGCCTTTGTACATTTCATCATTGATATTAGGAGCATATTCTAATATCTCCAGTACTCTGCCGGATATGTGCTGGTG
>CAIXBT010000248.1 GCA_903917755.1 uncultured Bacteroidota bacterium | reverse complement strand
GGGTTTTGACCGCAAGCATCAATTAAATACATGGAAAGCCGAAGGCAAACGACCAGCTTTTATTCCTTCGTCTCCTAATGTAACTTACAGAAATAAAGGATGGCTGAGTTGGCCTGACTGGGTAGGCTTTAGCTTCATGCCATTTGAAGAAGCCCGCACTTACATGCGAAGATTGGGATTGAAGAACCGGCCCGAGTATTGGCAGTGGCGCGGAAGTGGCAAGCGTCCCAAGACAATTCCTTATAGCCCTGAAAAGGAGTATAAGGGCAGAGGATGGAAGGGTCTCGGTGACTACCTTGGAACAGGAAATGAAAAACCATCGAAGAAGAATCGGATGAATTATGCTCAGGCAAAGTTATACATACAGGCAATCGGACTTAAAACAGAAGTAGATTTTTATACCTGGCGTACTACAACCATGCGGCCAGACACATTCCCGCCTGATCCATATCGCTATTATGGGGAAGAATTTGAGGGATGGGGAAAGTTTCTCAGAACGAATAGAGTCGCAAATCAGGATAGAACATACTGGGAATATGATCAGGCAAAAGCCTTTCTAAAGCAACTTCATATCCAATCAAAGAAAAGTTTCAAAGAGCTATTTGATATCGGGGTCATTCCTTCCCAAATCCCGAAACGGGCCGATGCTTATTACATGAAGCAGGGAACTTGGGTAAGTTTTTCGGATTTTCTATCAATTGAGGCCAAAACCAAGTAACCGCAATGAAGCACTATATGGGTGTTGTGAACTTCGAGAAGTTCAGAGAACTTACTACGAAGGTTAAATATCAGTAGGTATTGTTACAAAATTTGTAAGAACTTATAGGCGTAATTCTCCCTGCACGCGTACTTTTACGTGGTCTTTACTTCATCATATCACCAGCAATCTCATCTACATATACAGCTGGGAAAGTCAAGAAGACTCCTAAGAGATTGACATTCAATACATATTGTAATACAGCTTCCCTTAGTTTCTGGAGACTTCCTATGCTGCCAGCGTCCTCCGCGGGAACACTTGGTATTAAAAGGTTGTATGGTTTTCACACCATACAACCTTTTTTATTTGAACACAATTTGCACAGAAGATTTTAAGGCTTCTAAATATGCCGAAGAACTCCATCAAATAATCTGGCGTGAACGTTATTGCTGCATTGACAAGCTAAAGTATCGCTCTGGTTTTACCCATCCTTAGCAGGTCGCAACTACTGGTTGCAATTGATTCCTTCCTAATGAGTTATTTTTGCCGGATGGGTAGTTTTTGCTACTGATAGTAGCGGTTGTCTCAGGAGTCAAAAGAAAAGGCTTGGTTGTTTTAGCACTTCAATTTCTACCTCCAGCATTTCTCTCAGAGATGTATATTTCTCTTTTGATCTGAGAATATCACTCATCATCATATAAAATTGTGCCTGTGTCACCCCGCTTTCACGAAGGGCTTTGAGAGATGGACTACCTGATGATTTGGACAATTTATGGCCCTGCTCATTATACAGCAGCGGATGGTGATAAAAAGATATTTCAGAAAATGCACTGGCACCCAGCAATGAAGCCAGATATAGCTGCCCCGCGGTACTGCTCAGCAGATCATCTCCGCGAATGATCAGATTGATATCATGGTCGATGTCATCGGTCAGCGAAACCAACTGATAGGCGGGTATCGCATCCCGCCTTCTGATCACAAAGTCTTTCATTTCATTGTCCAGACTCACCGATATGGATCCGGCTTTCGCATCGCAGACAGATATGGGATCAGTCGATGTAGCAATACGAAGGGCGGTATCCGGCCGGTCTAGAGGCAGTCTCATGCTGCGACAGGCACAGGCGCGTTCATGTATCTCCCGGCGTGAGCAGGCACAGGCGAAGACCTCTCCGCTGCCTATCAGCAGTTGTGTCATTTCATCATATCGGCCTGAGCGGAGTGTCTGCGAATAGATACGGGCTTCCTCATCAGGTGTCTGCGGGCCTTCATCCCAGTCTATGCCCATCCACTCCAATGTCCTGAAAATATCGTCCATATGTTCGGGCCTGGAGCGGGGTGTATCGCGATCATCTATGCGCAGCCACAGCATGCCGCCGGACTTTCGCACCCATAGCCAGACAAGGATGAAATTAAGGGCATTGCCGATGTGCAGGTAGCCGCTTGGAGTGGGTGCTATGCGTGAGCGTATCATCTGAGTACTAATATAACAGATACCGGCTTACATAGAATCAACAAACAAATTTATATTTGCCCGATGAGTATTTCAACACACACTTCATTGGCCGAGCGCCTGAATGCCTGTATCCGCAATGTGCCTGACTTTCCGCAGCCGGGAATCTTATTTAAAGACATCACTCCTGTATTTCTGGACTGGCAACTATGCAATGACATAACTGATGAACTCATCAGCCGCCTGAAAACCAAGCCTGATGCGGTCTGTGTGGTGGAGAGCAGGGGGTTTTTTATCGGAATGATGCTCGCTCATAAGATGCAGATACCATTGGTCCCTGTCAGAAAAAAAGGCAAACTACCCTCCGAGACTAGAGCCTACACCTATACACTGGAATATGGCAGCGCCACATTGGAAATACATAAAGGTGTGATCAAAAAAGACTGGAATGTGCTCATTCATGATGATGTGCTCGCTACAGGTGGCACTGCGATCGCAGCAGCTGAACTAGTCAAAGCAGAAGGAGGAAAAATAGCCGGATTTGCATTCATAGTCGAACTGGCTTTTCTATCAGGCAAAGAAAAAATAGCCTCCTATACAGCCCCAATCGAATCCGTCATTTCATACTGATCTGCCTCCGAACGGATCTGACGATACAGCGAACGGCAGGATTTCATATATCAACAATTAAAAAAATGTGAAATCAGACCGTCAGCCATTATTTTCCGTATGATTATAGTATGTTCAGAATATGAAAAATTATTTATCATCTAAAATTGATCTGCTAAGGGATAGGCTGGAGTTAGAACATCTCCGGGTCAGGGCCTTCTACCTTCCTGCGTTCATTTTCATTCTTACAACACTTACTTTGTATAATGCCTATCACGTATATCAGCATCATGATATATGGAGCAGTATGCCCGAGGCCGGAGGCAATGCCTTTCATTTTTGTGAGGCAAACAGGATGGATGAGGCTATCAGACAGCCATCGAATACATGGTCAAATCTCGGTTATCTGATCGTAGCGCTCTTTGCGCTGACCCTGGCAGTACATGATTATAAAAACAAGGACCGCCGCTCATCAGAAAACTTCCTCGTCATGTATCCTTTCTTTTCGGTGCTGTACGGGCTTTCATGTTTGTATCTTTTCATCGGGAGTTTCATGTATCACGCCTCTCTGACCCTGGTCTTTCAGAAGCTGGATCAGACAGGACTATACTCTGTGATAGGCATGATCCTGATATTGAATATTTATAAGATCAACCCCTATCACTATCGCAAAGGTGAATGGAAAAACTCGCATGTATTTGCGAAACTGCTCGTGATCGTGCTGAACATAGCATTCTTTAAATGGCTATGGAAATTCAACATCAATGTGCTGGTACCTATCATGCTAATTTTTACTTTTCTTACTGCCCTTTACTATATCAAAAGGGTGAGCAATACTGACTACTTCATCAACTATATGTATGCTGCATTTTTTGTATTGTTCGCTGCCGGCAGCATCTGGATGCTGGATAGAGAGCGGGTGGTCTGCAATCCGCAGAGTGCGCTTCAGGGCCATGCGATGTGGCATTTGCTCACTGCGGTGAGTATGTTCTTTATCTATCTTTACTATCGCTCCGGCACACTCAAGGTGATGCCTGAGGTGATAGATAAATAGAGATCATCAGACCTTATAAATAAAAAATGGGAGAACCTTTTGGTGTCTCCCATTTTGATGTATTAAGCAATGAATGAATTACATTCTGAAGGCATACAGATAGCTCTCAGGTCTATTCGGATAGATACCTTCCACCATCACTTTGCCTGATTTGTCTTTGAGGATATTGACCAGATCATCCACACTATTGACAGGCTGATCATCTATCTGTGTAATGACAAATCCCTTTCTGATATCCGTGAACTGAGATACCTTGCCGGTCTTGAGATCGGTGATCCGCACACCGCTCTGCACGCCGAGTTGCGCTTTTTCTTTGTCGCTCAGGTTCTCCACTTTCAGGCCCAGATCATTGAGTATATCTTTTGAATTTTCTACAGCAGCCACGGTGTTGTATTTGTTTTTCAGCTGTATGGTAGTGGTCCTGATCTTGCCATCTCTGATAAACTCAACAGATATCTTATCGCCGGGGCGATACTTGGCTACCTGCTCCTGCAGTTCGGGAGAACTGACGATAGCAAAACCATTGATCTTGGTGATCACGTCTTTATTTTTCAATCCGCCTTCCTCTCCCGCAGAACCTTTGTTCACGCCATCTACATAGGCGCCTTCAGGTTTGTCGATGCCCAGATCTTTAGCCGTTTTGTCATCGAGTGTGCGAATAGTGACACCGAGAAAACCGCGCTGTGATATGCCAAACTTTTTCAGATCGAGTATCACCTTGTTCACGATGTTTGAGGGCACCGCGAAAGAATATCCCGCATAGCTGCCTGTAGGCGAAGCGATGGCCGTATTGATCCCAACCAACTGACCGCTCACATTGACCAATGCTCCACCGCTATTGCCGGGATTGACAGCGGCATCGGTCTGAATGAATGACTCAATGGCCGTATTTGTTTTCTCATGTCCATCGCCTATCATATTCAGGTTTCGGCCCTTGGCACTCACGATACCTGCGGTCACGGTAGATGCCAGATTGAATGGGTTGCCCACTGCCAGCACCCACTCTCCTACCAGCACAGAGTCCGAATTGGCAAACTGGATCGTTGGAAAATTATCTCCATCCAGTTTCAGCAGAGCGATGTCTGTATCGGGGTCGCGGCCTATCACTTTGGCTTTGTATGATTTATTGTTTTGCATTACGACCTCTATCTCATTGGCGTTTTCTACCACATGGTTATTGGTCACTACATAGCCGTCGTTTGATACGATCACACCGGAGCCAGTCGCTACCTGATCCTGCCGCTGCTGATAGGGATTGGGACCCTGAAAGAACTGAAAGAAATCATTGCCGAAGAGGTCCTGAGGGTTGGGGCCACGCTGATAGGAAACCTTTTCTGCTTTGAATGTGGACTTGACATGCACCACGCATGGCGTCGATGCCGCTGCTGCATATCTGAAATCTATGGGCTGCGCCGAAGTGTTGCCGGCAACGGAATAAGCAGCCAAACGGGCAGGTACCGCACCCGGCATAAGAGCAACTCTATCTATCGGATAATAATGCTGATAAGCTATGACCGCACCCAGAGCACTCACTACCGAAATGATCACTGTAAAAGCAATTCTTTTGAAATTCATGGCTAAATGTTTTATAGTTAAACAACGTTTGCGGGTACAAAGTTATTTTGCCCTATTTAAAAAATCAAGCCCTGCCCATGTTGCTTTAACTCTGTTTAACAGCGAGTTTTAACGAAAGTTAAATTCACAAATATTTATTAAATACTCATTTTGAACTGATGTATTATCGCTTCTCCAGCTTGAAATATTCAAGTGTATCATTGATCTTCAGATCGCCCTCGGCAGATAGCGTGATCATCTTGGTCTGAATGGAATTGTTGGCCTGCAGCCATTCGGTCTTGCCCTTATCAGTAGTGATCATGATCGGCATGTTGAAATTCCTGACATCTGTCTGCCAGAAATAAATGAATTCATATTTTTTCTTCTTCACTTTCTTCAGCGTATAGACCAGTTTCGGGATGGCAGGATATTTCAGATATTGATAAAAAATGGGGGTCAGATCTTTGCCGCTTTTCTTATTGAAATAGGTAATGATCTCGTCGGCATTGGTGGTTTTATATTTGAAGGCCGTGTCGCAGGTACCCTTGATGATCTGCCACCACAGTGCATCGTTATTCACCACTGTGCGTATGGTATTGAGCATCAGCGAACCCTTGCTGTACATATCACTGCTCCCTTCGGCATTCACTCCGAGATACTGACCCTGGATCGGTGCACGGTTTCCGACAGTAGGTTTTTTAGCATTGGTATAGAGCAGTGCCGTATCGCGTCCGAACAGTTCCTCCACATAGATAGACTCTGTATACGTGCAAAAGCCTTCGTGTATCCACATATCGGCCATATCGCTGGCACTGACACTATTGCCCCACCATTCATGACCCGACTCGTGAATGATGATATAATCAAAATCCAATCCTATACGGGAATAGTCCATGCCATCGTATCCCGTGCGATAATGATTGCCGTAGGCTATGGCACACTGATGCTCCATGCCCAGATAGCTGGTCTCTACCAGTCTGTATCCATCCCGCCAGAAGGGATATTTGCCCAGATATTTCTCATATATCTTCATCATGGGTTTCACCTGAGCGAATTGCTCTTTGGCCTTGTCGAGATTGTATGAGAGTACGTCGTAATTAAGTTTCAGCTTTTCGCCATCAGATGCCACATACACATCTTCGAAATGCACATAGTCGCCGATATTAAGAGATACGTCATAGGTATTGATCGGATAGGTGACCAGATAGGTGAAAGTGCTCCATACTCCCGAATCTTTCTGGCCCATATCCTGTCCGTTTGCCACACATTTGAGTCCCTTGGGTACGGTGGCTATGATCCTGATGCCCCGATCCGGTTCATCGCCCAGATGATCCTTACATGGCCACCAGCTCGATGCGCCGAGCCCTTCGCAGGCCACACCGACCCACATTTTGCCGTTTTTGTCATGCCGCCATACGAAACCACCATCCCAGGGGGCATGTTTCGCCTTGAGAGGTGTACCATGATATTTGACCAGTATACTGCCCTCGGTGCCGGCCGGGATAGGTGTCATCAGCGCGATGAAAACCGCCCCGAACTCTCGTGTGTAGTAGAGCGTGGTACCCTTATAGCTGATATTATCTATCACGAAACTATCCATCAGGTCTATCTGCATCACGTTAATATTGCTCAGAGCCTTAAAGAATATCTCACTGCTGCCGCTGATACTTTTTGTTACCGTATCGACTTTGACCTTTAGCTCATAGAATGTCACATCATAGCAGGTGCGCTCCGGACGGAGGCTGCCACGGAGCGTATCGGCCCGTGTGAATGGCTTTTTGGGCTCGAGCAACTGTGAAAAAAGGTTATTGGCCGAAATAAAACTGAGGCAAAGGAAAAGGCATATCTTTATGCTCATGGGGCTGAAACTGTCTGATCTATTATAAACTAGCACTGACCACTGACAAGATTTATTCAAATACATCCGGTACATTTGCACCCAAAATAAATATATTGTTTCGATAAACGTCTAAAAGAAAGCCGGAAATCAGTAATTCATGCTCTGAAATCCAAAATTACAGTTCAAAAACCAAAAAATCAATGCGCAGTCTCTTTGTTATAGCCTTAATAATAAGTATCCTGATCGGAAGCGAGTATTACACATATCAAGCTCTGAAGCTGATATTCCCTCCGCGCGAAGGAGCCCGCATGAACGGCATCCTGATAGGCTATCTGGTGCTCACCGCATTGCTGTATGTACTGTTCTTCTCTATGCGCAGACCTGCTATACATGGAGAGTACAAGCTGTTTTTCGTCGGTGTATTCACCTTCTTTCTGATGTTTACGGTGTCAAAACTTGTGGTATTTCTATTCATGTTCATCGGTGATATCATGAGATTGATACAGGCTGCTATCTCACAGCTCAGCCCCGCACCGGCTGCGGAACCCGGCACCGGCATGACCCGGTCTTCGTTTCTGGCCAAAGCCGCTATAGCCAGCGCCGCAGTGCCTTTTTTCAGCTTGCTGTATGGGGTGGTGGTCAATGCATACAACTATCAGTTTCGTAAACTGACGATCACCTTTCCCAACCTGCCGGCAGAGTTTGACGGGTTCAGGTTCATTCAGCTTTCAGATATACATTCCGGCAGTTTCAACCGTACTGAGCCACTCATACATGCCGTAGAAGCCATCAATAAAATGGATGCGGACATTATTTTATTCACCGGAGATCTGGTGAATAATACCGCTGAAGAAATGATCCCCTATAAACAGATATTCTCGCGCCTCAAAGCGAAACAGGGAGTGCTGTCTACTACCGGAAACCATGACTACGGCGATTATTCGGAATGGGATACACCTGAGGCGAAAAAAGAAAACTTCAAACGCTTCATTCATACCCATGCCGAAATGGGCTGGAAACTACTGATGAACGAAAATCACATCATAGAGCGCAACGGTCAGCAGATAGCGATCATCGGTATCGAAAACTGGGGACATGCGTTGCACTTTCCGAAATATGGCAAACTGGATGTGGCATACAAAGGCACTGAAAATATTCCTTTCAAAATATTGATGAGCCATGACCCATCGCACTGGGATGAGCAGGTACGTCCGCATTATCCTGATATCGACCTGACACTGGCAGGACATACTCATGGTTTTCAGTTTGGCATAGAGAATAAATACATCAAATGGTCTCCATCTGAGTTTGTATATAAGCAATGGGCAGGCCTCTATCAGGAAGGCAAGCAATATATCTATGTCAATCGCGGATTTGGTTTCCTCGGCTATCCCGGCCGTGTGGGTATATTGCCTGAGATCACAGAGATCACACTCAGAAAAGGGTAATCGATCGAGTATATACATAAAAAGAAGCCACTGAAAGATCAATGGCTTCTTTGTACATCCTTTTATGAGTATGACCAGCTATTACTTCTTAAAAGATCTCAGATAGTTGACCAGATTCCAACGGTCCTCATCATCCGGCAGGTCTTTTTTGCCGCGAGGCATATCATTGCGTCCTTCTGATAGTTTATAGAATACTGCTCCATCGCTTTGAGATTGAAAAGCTGCTTTGGTAAAATCAGGAGGAGTACTTTTCAGATCAGGCACCTTAGTTCCATCACCCAATCCTTTTTTGCCGTGGCAATCCTGACAATTCTTTATATAGAGTGTCTTGCCTTTGCTCATAGATTCAGGTGATGATTTGATAGGGTTGGCCATCTTAGCATTTTTGTCCGGCACCGCCCATGGTTTGCTGTCTGTTTGAAATGCCATTCCTACGATAGCTATGGCAAGTACAGCCAACGATAATAAAATCCTGTTTCTCATTTCTAATGGTTTTTTGTTAAGTGATTAAATTAATTGAAATGCTTTTAGATGTGCCACAATCTTGTAATGTTGAATCCTATGCAGAACTGGCCCTTCTGATAATCATTTTGATTATAGAAGTTGTTTATCTGAGGGATGATATACTGATAGTTGCTAAACACGATCTGGAAAGCATGTCCTGATGTAGACATCTCCAATCCCGCAGCCAGGTTAGGGTGTGGGTTGCTAGACGGGTGCTGAGTGAGCGGCTGATCATAGTTGAGGAGTATGGCCAGTTTTTCATTTATCTTATAGCGTCCCATTGCTTCTACCGCAAAGTGTGCATTATTCATCAGCGGGCTCACGCCACCATCGGCATTGATATATCCCGGTACATTATTCATGTAGGAGATACTCGCACCGATCTGTACCGAAAAGCTCTCTGTGAATTTTCTGGCTATCAATACCTGACCGAAATAGCTCAATCTGTCATAACCGTTCACAAAATTGCTCTTGTCACGTGTATCAACTGCCATGTTTGCGAATACAGTGATGCTCAGAGGCCAGATACCTTTGCCATGTTGAGATTGTCTCATCAATGCATATTTGGCATCAAAGTCCCAAGTCAGATTGTATTTGTTGAAACCGAAACCCAGTTTAAGGTTGTTGATCGGAGTGTATGCCATTCCCAAACGGATATTCGCCTCAGAAAAGATACCTATGAAGTCCTTATAACCATTTGTCACTACACCGAATCTGTGCTGGAGATCGAATTCGAAAGTCCTTTTAGGCGATACATCCACTGTTTGATTGTCCAGAATATAGGTATCATTAAAAGTGCTCTTGACCGGCTTCATTGCCCTGAACTTATCCATGAGCGGATGCTTCTTGGCAGCCGTAGAGTCCTGTGCGTAGGTGCAGTGCATGCCACCAATCAGGATAGCACATATAGCTACGAGACGCGCAGTAGACCATATTATTTTTTTATCATTTTTCATGTTATTATTTTTTTAATTGTTTTTTGCTCCTTGTTGAACCCAGGCCAGTACGAAAGCTTCAATATTGCCGGGATTGGGTGATGCGCCCATAGGCATCTGAGGACTCAGTGAACCTATTAAGTGCAGATATAAGACACTGTTAGCCGGGGTGCCGGTATCTACCAGCTTGCCAGATACCAGTGAGGTGTAAGCCTTGTCGGCTGTGAGGTTAGGTGTCTGTCCGCCGCTCACATGGCAACCACTGATCGCACAGTTTTTAGTGAGTAGGGGAACCACATTCTTTTGGAAAGAGACAGTCGTGGTGATGACCGGACGGATTATCACTGTGTCGTCTTTCACACACCCGGCCATTGCCAAGATACCTAGTATGCCCGCTGTTATTAATATTTTTTTCATGATGATTATTTTTAATGGTTTATTTTGAAGAATTGGAGATGTGCTCTCCAATTCTTCAAATATTCACATCACTATTTTTTAAAGCGTAAAGTAAGGCCGGCTACAATGGCGTGCTCGTTATCAGCACCATTAAACATGATACCTACACCAAACTGCTGATCAGCAAGAGAAGTAAAGTCTACGTCATTCACAGTATCACTTGTCTTGAGTGCGCGTTTCAGCAGCAGTCTCCATCCTGAACCAGTGTAAAACATATTCGCAGTCACATCTGAACGGCTGCCGGTATACAGACCGAGAATGCTACCTGGAATGCAGTTAGCACCATCGCCTGAACCTACCTGCTGATAGCTATTACCTACTCTAGGGTCGATAGTGGTAGAGTTAGCCAGAGTCAGGACACCAAATGAGTCAACACCTACTACTTTCACAGCTTTGCCTGTAGTATCACCTACGAAGATCGCACTGTTGACATAGCCACCTGAAGGATATACCCACAGTGGAACGCTAACCTTTGTACTAGTACCAGCGATTGTCAGTTTTTGAGTATTGCCGAATCCACCATCAGCTATAGCTGCAGATTGAAGTGCAGGTGGCACTGAAGATGAAGGACCGTTATTAACCTGCCAGTCACCGTGAACTTCATTTTTGTTCAAAGTACCAGACAGGTCCAGACCTACGCTAGAACCATCATCAATGAAGCAGTCATTAGCCTGATTTTCATTAATTACCTGAAGTGAACGAGCTCTCCAGCAGTCCAGTCTCTCAGTTGGTCCGTTTGTATACATCATACCACCTGTAGTAGCAGTGGTGCCGAAGGTAGAAGCAGTGTGGCAGGCAGCATAGCAAGACAGTGTAGAGAATGTAGGTTGAGAAATATTGAACATCATGACAAACTGATCCTGTATGAAAGGAGGCCTGTATGTTCCGTCAGCATTAGCTGATGGAGCACCACCTTCCTGAGCCCATCTCTTAGTGGTAGGGTTGTAATACCACTGTGAGCTCATCACATTCTTCTGATCCGCATCCCACTGTACGAGGAAATAAACGTTATTGGCATCGTACATAGCCTGCATTGAAATATTAGAAGAGTTGCCTATAAAGCCTGCGAAAGTTCCGTTTCCAAGGTCAGGCACTGTACCTTTCACAGTTAATTTTGGAACGTTATTCCAAACTGCATCGATGTTTCCGTTCCATGCTGCTCCTCCCTGAGGCTCGAGATTAGCAGTTCCTTTCACAGCATATAATGTGTCGACATTCAGTGTACCGGTGGTCGTGTTGAGTACCTGATCGTGTCTGGTGCAAAAGGGCAGAATAAATAATCCTAAAAGTAAAAGGGCGATAGCAACGTGTGCTTTTTTTATCTTTTTCATAAAAAACTTATTTAAGTGTGTGATTTAAAAATTTGATTTAATTTATTTTGTTTAGTCTTCCTCGTAAGTCAATTCGAATGGTGGTTTGCCTGTAGTAGGCACATTTTTGTCCTGGCTGATCTTATACATAGTATAGAACATGCTGAAATATGTCAGCCAGATGCAGGTAAAGATCACGGACAGGATAGCGACCAGCGGAGCCGGTGCGCGTGGTTCCCACAGTGCGCGTGGAAACGGATCCTTATCTACTTCCAGTGGTATTCCAAACTTGGCGCCGAGTTTGCTCTCGACCGTGCCGTAGGTGTCGTTGTCATCTATACGAGCCACGACAGTGATATTGCCTTCAGTATCTCCTTTCACATCTCTGGGCAGGCTGAAAGTTCCTTCGCCGTTTTCATCAGTAGTGATAGCGTGATCTTCTCCCGCCAGCATGGTGCCAAACATTCTCTCCACATAGAAATTGATGGTCACATCAGCGATCGGTTTTTCTTTGCCGTCTTTTCCGATCTCAGTGGCTTTGACAGTCACCGTTCTAGTGGTATCACCCTGTTTGGCAGTGAGGGTCAGGTTAGCATCTTTGATACTGCCCTGGTCTTCTGCATCTTCGAGGGTCTTGCTATTTTCTATTTTAGCAATGATGGTATATTTCATCTCCGCATTGAGCGCCAGATCTTTCGGCAGATCTACAGAGGCCTTGCCATCTACGCCCGTTTCGGTTTTGGAAATCAGTTTTTCCTCTTTGTCATTTTGTACATAGAAACTGACCTCAGCATTTTGAGCCGGGAAAAATTTCTTGTTCTCGTTCTTTGCGGTCACCTTGACCCTTGCTGTTTTGGTCTGGTCCCCTTTTTTGTAGAAAGACACCTGTACCGAAGATTGTCTCTTCTCTGCCGCTTTGGCTTTTTCCTGGGCTTGTACCATTCCGCAGAACATGAGGAACAGCATTATCACCGCTAGTTTTGTTTTTTTCATAAAATATTTTGAATTTGTTTCCATCATTAATATTTATCCTGCTACTACTTCATCTGTTTTGATGATACCTTCTCTTTTCTTTCTGATCTGGATCGCATTCTTCTTGTCATGTTCTATCTCTATACCTTCAGCCACTTCCCATACTGCCATCATTGGGAATGTTTTAGCAAAGAGTGTGATGACGAGGAATATGCCAGCCAGACAAGCCATGGTCACAGACCATTCGACCCAGTTAGGGAAATAAGTGGCCCAGTCTGCAGGTACCTCCTGTATAGGCATATATGGGTGGAGCAGTGTAGGAACCACGATGATATACCTCTTGACCCATGCACCTATCACGATAACGATACAAGTGAGAGAGAGCGGTAATGGTTTGCGTCCGGCAGGTATGCTCATGATCAGGATCGGAAGCAATACTGTGCCGACCTGCAGTATCCAGAATACTTTTGAATAAGATCCCCAGAACAGGTCACCGAGCAGTGCACCTTCGCCTGTAGCCATCTTATAAGCAGGTATCCAGTATTCATTCAGGTTGAGATAAGCATATATCAAAGTGAGTGCGAGAACGATCTGTCCCATCAGGTTGAAATGCTTAGGTGTAATGTATTTCTCCAGATGATAGAGTTTACGGAAAGCTGCCATACCCAGGATCACACCTGCGGAACCGGAGTATAGAGCACCAGCCACAAAATATGGTCCGAATACTGTACTATCCCATCCTGCACGAAGTGTCATAGCAAAAATGTAACTGACCACTGTGTGTACTGATACTGCTATCGGTATGATAATGATGGTCATGATCTTCATGGTCTTCTCCAGCATATGCCATTGCTGAGGAGAACCTTTCCATCCCATAGAGAAGGTGGTATACAACCATTTCTTGAATTTTTCAAAAAGGTTTTTCGGGTCAGACAGGCGATCTCTGCAGAGTGCCAGATCCGGTATCATAGGGAGAAAAAGAAAGATCGTGCTACCTGTGAAATAGGTCATGATACAGATCACATCCCATATGAGCGGAGACTGAACCCTGCCGTGGATCACCAGGTTCAGGATACGGTCAGGGCGACCTAAGTCAATGATCGGCATGATGCCCCCGAAAAGCAGTGATACGAATGTGAGTAGTTCTGCCGAGCGAGTGATCGGTCTGCGCCATTCCTGTTTAGTAAGTCTCAAAATAGCAGAGACCAATGTACCGGAGTGGCTGATACCGATGAAAAAGACAAAGGTGGAAATATACAAACCCCATGATACATAGTTGCGCATGGCGGTCACACCTAGACCATTTCTGAGCTGGTAGATGTACACACCTAAGCCCCAAGCTGCTACCACAGAGAGGAAGCCGAGCCAAATCAATGTGCTCGAGTTCCATTTTCGGGTAGGACGGAGACAGTCTTCCTGTAGGATGGCTATCTCCTTATTTAATTCCTGTGTTTCTAAATCTGTCATATCTTATTATTTAATCTTAATAGTTAATTGTTCTGTTTACATTTTCATATCGTCCATCTTGGCTTTGCCTTTCTTCTTTCCGTTTTCCTCTTTTTCATTCAGATCAGGAGTAGGATACTTTCTGTTCTTCGGAGGCAGATAATACACACGTGGGTCAGTACCCAGTTCTTCGAGATGGCGGTAAGCTGCATTATCTTCGAGCAGTTGGCTGAGTTTCACTGTGACTCCTGATCCGTTAGTGACGGCATCCTGATTCTGATCGCCGAAATAGATCACATCCATAGGGCATCCTGTTACACAAGAAGGCATTTTGCCTTGTCTCAGCATATCAGGGCAGAAATCGCATTTTTCGACAGTACCCATTCTGCGAGGGAAACTTTGTTCGGGTGAATAAGGAGTATTAGCTACTTCAGCTGTCTGAACAGGGTGAGACCAGTTGAAGAAACGAGTAGAATAAGGACAGGCTACCATACAACTGCGGCATCCTATGCAGCGCTCGTTGTCTATTAATACTATCCCGTCCTGCCTTTTGAATGTGGCATTGACCGGACAAACTTTTGTGCAAGGAGGATTATCGCAGTGGAAGCATGGTTTTGGGAAATAATAAGGAGCAGTTTCTTTTGCCTCCTTCATCTTAAATACCTTGATCCATTCGCGGTCAGCTTCGGTAAAGTGCATTGCCTGACAAGCT
>CAIXBT010000247.1 GCA_903917755.1 uncultured Bacteroidota bacterium | reverse complement strand
TTTGTTTTTCATAAATATGTAGCGTTTTTTGTGAAAAATGATCGCAAATCTAATTTATTAACTAATAACATACTATATCAATACAGCGATTCATGCAAAATCCATTCTGATGACAGAAAATATTTCACCTTTTTAAAAATATCAGATTTTGATATACTAAATAGACACATATAAATTGTATATAATAATTAGTCTATTCAGTCAGCAAAATCAAGAACACTGTATGGCAGGACCCATTAAATGAATTGAGTATATTGATGAAAATTATATTTGTTAAATATTCTCACCAATTCAATAGCAAGATCAGGGCCCTGATGTTACGTTACAAATTTCACTCCATGTTATCCGAATATTAGGCGATCAGCCATTGTGATCGATAATGAACTGATAGTTAATTACATATTATTTTACTTAATAATAACATAAAAATCAACCATGCGTGATAACACAATTCGTGTAAACATTATTCAATACAGTATTGACCTGCTGTGTATTCAGAATTATGTGGGGAAGGAAAATAAATTAGCACACGGATGACGCGGATTGAATTTGCTTAGTATTCCTCGCGGCTTCGCGACAGTATATGACTCCACCCCCTAGCCCCCGCCAGCGGGGGACAAACAGCCTTTGCGTTCTTTGCTCCTTTGCGAAAAAAGTATTGAGCTATTTTCCCTCCTAAATCCTCCCTGAAGGGAGGACTTTAATACAATCAACAGCTTCATCATTCTATGCTTTATATGTGGTTATGTATTCTCTGCATCTCTGCGCCTCTGCGGTTAAAAACGTATTGCCTAAGGGCCAAAAAAAAATGATAATGAACAACAGGCGAGGGGTACCTGTCATCCATTATCATGCGAGGATGTTTCTTATGTATTCCTACTATTGCTGTAGAAACTGTACGATCTTGTCGCGCTCTCTGTCTGTGATGAATGCGCGGGTCTGCATGTGCATGCCTACGGTCACCCAGTTTTCGGGATGGTGTGTGTTTGGGTCAGGGGCATTGTGGCATCTGCGGCAGTTTTCGGCCCAGAGTTGTGCACCGCTCTTATCAGCTATCTCCTGATTTATTTTGCATCCGTTCACGGTGGTATAGAGGGCTACCCCTACTATGGCGATGATGATGGTTATTATCTTTTTCATATCTATAATGATTTTATATTTTTTTACAATTGAATTGAAAACTGTACCTGCAATATATGAGAGAGTACTTTGCTATCTGCCAGTCCTACCTTAGTATTGAGCGGGTTGGTCTGAAGCCTGTTCTCATAGCAGAGCTTGATCACAGTGCGCCAGTTGAACCAGTAGTCCAGGGCTACATCGATCTGTCTGGTTTGGCTCTCCCAGGTAGATCCTGTAGGTGTGTTGAACTGAGAGAAACGACCTGCTACTTCCATATTTCTGAGGATCTTGTTATTCACTATCGGTCTCAGCGCCAGCATAGCATAGTAGCCGTAAGACAGGTTAGTGAAGTTATAGCTGCCACCGGTAGAGTCAGCTGGGTTAGTATAGTTGTACTTGGTTATATAACTCATATTATACTGACCTTTGAAAGTGACTTGTATCGGTCTTTTAGAATAGATATACTGGATATCGCCGGCAGCCATGATAGCAGATACATTTCTGTTTGCCCCTGTGTCCAGCCCTGCTCTGCTATAGAGGCCGGATACACCGATCTCAAGAGATGAGTTGGCTATAGGCAGCCATCCGAACCTGCCGCAGACGGTCTTGGCTATGTTTGTATTGCCCGATATTCCCGGGTTGGTCACCTGGCCATCGTTGCCGAGATTGAAACCGTTTGAGAGGCTGATGTCGTAGTTGATCTTCATCTTGCCTACCTGTGCACCACCGCCTATTCCCAGACCCCAGTCACTACCTACAGTAGTGGAAGTGGCACTGATGGGATCATAGCCGAACTTATTGATCCAGCCTGCTGCCAGACGCTTAGAGTAGGTACCGAAAGGCAGTACCATATATCCTGCGCGGATGATCAGACCCGGAGCAGCGAAATAGGATACGTCTGCCCAGTTGACACTCAGGCCACCTGATGTGAACGAAGGTTCAAACTCAAGTAGGAATTTCTCTCCATGACGCCAGAGCAGCATCGGGCTGAATTCGAAATTGTCTGCATCGCCCAGATTGTTGGTTTTAGATTTCTGGTTCATTATACCACCTGCTACGCTGTTTGTGGTTGTCCAGTTTTGATTGAAGCCGACTGTGGTAAGACCTACCACCATGAAATGCGAATCAAACTTTTTGTGATAGTCCATAGGAACGTATTTGACCGTGTCAGGTTCCTTGTGGTCTACTATCAGAAAATATTTGTCTCCGATCTTTTGCACCTCGAGGGTGTCTTTGTCCTGTGCCTTAGAGGTAGATGTGATCAGTACCCCGGCCAGTAGAATTAAAAGGTATTTTATTGAACTCATAAAGTGAATATTTTATGATGTAAAAGTACCTATTGACATATAAAACAAACTGACCGATTTCAGTACTTTTTATGATTGAAGTCATGATTTAGTATTCGTGTTGAAACGAATATTTTTTAAAGATGATAGGGAGAATAACAAATCGGATTTCTGATGTATGCGAGGACTACACTCAAAAAAATAAGCTGCAAAAAGACAAGTTTCAGATCATTTCTCATCATAGCCGACTATCACAACGATAATTTGGCATTAAATATTGATTAGAGAAAAAGCGTCTATTGCCCGCAGTATCAATGATGTATAACTCTACCGGTCCTGTCCATCCGGTCTATGAGTCGGGCATCGCCGCGAGGGTCCGGATGTACCGCAGAGAAACAATAATGTGGCACACCGGGATAAAACACCAGCCTGCCCGGAAAGGGTACCGCCATGATCCAGTCGCATCCGAAAGAGGAAGCCATATTCCACAGATAGACCCCATATACCGGCACCCCATCTACTACGATGGCCATCGGCAGCCCATCGAATAGCGGTGCTTTCTTGGCCATACTGTCGAGCCTGTGTGCGGTAGATTCTTTGAGGTTGAGATAATAGGGTTGCTTGGGGTCGCGAGGCAGCTCGTAGCCCGTGATCTCGTCGTCATGCACGAGCGCCGTGTCGGCCAGGTAGGCGCGCTGTGGCATGAAGTACCCGATGGCCGAAAAATTGTCCGGACGGAAAGTGTAAGTGCCGTTCAGCAGATATATCTCTACCCGGCAGCAGGTATCTCGCTGCGCAGATGATGCCAGCCAGAGACAGACCAATATGATGGTGGTGAAAAGAGATTTCATTGCGATGAAAATAGAAATAATTTCAAAGGGTATATACACAAAGAATATATCACCGCAGAGGCGGAGGGTGCATACAGATCTGACCTGTTTGTCATCCCGCAGGGATCTTTTGTATTACTTTCATTTTTTCTCGCGAAAACGCGAAGAATATATAAATACCACATAGAAAAGATAAGAAACATAGAATGATGAAGCGGCTGTTGATTGTATTGAAGTCCTCCCTTCAGGGAGGATTTAGGAGGGTAAATACATATTTAACCGCAAAGGAGCAAAGAACGCGAAGGCTGTTTGTCCCCCGCTGGCGGGGGCTAGGGGGTGGAGTCATAGCATACATGCTAATCCCAAAAAAATTCTTCCATCTTTTGTATTAGGTTTTCTACCCAACACCTCAAGGGGGCTTTAACAGCCAATAGGTTTTCTACCGCAGATACATCACACGATTAAAAACGTGGGCTATGGTTATTGTTTGATCGATTTGAATTTTAGACATAGTCCATGGTTTAAACCATGGGGAAATTATTTCAGCATCGTCCGATGCTCCTGCGATATATACTGACAGGCTATCCTGTTCTCCGGCTTCCGATCAAATATATACAAGGTCAGTATGAATAGCCATTCGAGCGGTTTCATCAGATAGTAAACCACATCTGACATCCATTTATTGTCAAGCAAAGTCTGCCATGCATAGAGCCTGTCTCCTACCCTGTCATATGTGGTACGCAGCGGCCTGTGCAGCGCAGGCAGATGCACTGCTATCAGTTCCTCGAAAGCATTGGCTACGAGCAGTTGCCTGTTGACCTTGATCACTCGCCCATGCCTGATGCCCGGCCTCAGCGGCTGCACCACCGTCTCATGCCCGCAGGCGGCTATGGTGCAGAGATAGTGGCCGCTCGGGCACTGCACATGCGTACAGTCATGTATTGAGAAAGTATGATGATATGTATCTGTGAATGCCTGTACCATAGAGTCGGGCTTCTGGCCGAATAGCAGCAGCAGCATAGCGATCACTGCCAGCAGCGGCAGACAGAAGATGAGCAGCAGGGGATATTTAATGAATGCGTTGGCCATGAGCAGGCGGTGCAGTGCGCGCATGAAGGTACCCGAGGCCTGCGGGGACTGCTCGGCAAAACGCTCTGTGTACCGCTTATGATTTTCAGACAGCGCCATGATGAGATACAGGATCACCACTACGAAATATTCATACAGATACTCAATATTGCTTTGGCCTTGTATCATGTAGAGGATATTTATCACGATACCGATCATCAGCAGACAGTTGACCGCTACCTCGGCTATGGGCGGGAATAGCTCCCGACGGTACCGCGAACTGTAATAAGCGATATCTGCCAGCACGATCAGCACGAGGATAGAAAAACGATGATCGGGCGATAGCGCAGGCGGGTCAGACATGCAGCAGTCATTGCTCCGGCCATCAAAGGAAAACAACAGATAGATGCCGGGATAAATGATCATGCAGAAAAACTCAATGATGAACCAGAACTTCTTTCGGCGTTCGATGATATGACCACTCAGAAACATGAGGAAGCGAATGAGAGCAAAGATCAGCGGCATGATAAAAAAACCAATAGCGCCGATAGATGATATTACGGTTTGGATCTTATAAACAATATTCATAAATATCTTGTATTGGAATTTATCTCAGCAGCGTAACATTTCCCGTCAGGGATCTGGTCTCTGTGCTGCCTGTATTTCTGTATTGGATGTAATATACATATACGCCCAGAGGCTGCATAGCATTTTTATATGTGCCGTCCCATGAGTCAGCCTGATTGGTAGATTCATAGACCGCTTCGCCCCATCGGTCATATATCCTGATCGCAAACAGATCGGTAGCACATTCAAAGAAACATCTGAAGACATCATTTCTGCCATCGCCATTCGGAGAGAATGCGCCCGGCACCGCTACGCGGCATACAGCGCAGTTGTGAAAGGACACATACACCGTATCTCTGACAGGGCAGAGTCCCGAATCGCTGATCGTCACGGCATACAGGCCCGAGTCAATGGCGGTGATGGTTTGCAGCGTGGAGCCGTTTGACCAGAGATAGTTCCTGCCATCGTTTCCGGCATTCAAAGCCACATGTGTGCCAAGGCAGCTGTCGATGCTCAGATCATTGAAGGGCCTGACAGGCATAGCCATCATCCTGACCTGCACAGTCGCAGTGGCTGTGCTGCCGCAGTGATCGGTGACCGTGAGCTGATAGCTGCCAGATTGAGTGGCATAAATAGCAGGCTGCGTGGAGCCGCTGCTCCATACATAGGTGTTGGTGCCGCTTGTGATGGGTATCAGCAGAATGCTATCGAGATTGCATTGCAGCGGTATAGGATTGAAACTCACCGTCGGCAGTTGAGATGCGGTGATCACGACCGTATCATTGGTCACACCGCACACATTGCTTTCGCTGAGGTGATAGGTCCCTGCGGTATTCACCACAAAAGAATCTGTGGTCGTGACACCATCCTGCCATAGCAGCGCTGTACCGATGGCCGGCAGCGGGTTTGCGAGCAGTGTCAGCGTATAGCCAGCACAGAGTGACTGACTGACACCGATACTGAAAGGCGGCGGCGATGAAAGCGTAGTGATGGTCACCGAATCGGCATAAGCACCGCATTGGTTGCTGACCTGCAGGATATAAAGACCGGCAGTGGAAGTGCTGAAGTTCGGCAATGTATCTGCGGCTGTACTACCCGGACCCTGCCATACGAAATGCGCTCCCGCAGGCAGTGGTGCAGGGCTGAGGGTGATGCTGCTGCCATTGCAGAGCAGGGTGTCCCGCCCGATACTGGCAGGAGATGCAGGCCCGGTGAACGTATATACAAATGAATCTATGCCGAGCGATACTCCGCAGCTATTGCTCCACTCATACCAATACACTCCCGCCGCATTGACGTTGAATGATGGTGCATGAGAGCCGTTCTGCCATATCACGGTGTCGCCCGCAGGTGTAGGTGATACGATCAGACCTGTAT
>CAIXBT010000246.1 GCA_903917755.1 uncultured Bacteroidota bacterium | reverse complement strand
TGTTTGTATTTAGTAGCTTCGCGTTCGGCTTCCATTGCTTTACGCTCCATGAGAGAGGAGTTGCTGCAGGCTGATTCTAGCTCTTCGACTGAGAGGTTGTGCGGTTTGCCGGTCAGTTCCTCGTACACGAGTCTGTGAACCATTACATCGGGATAACGGCGTATAGGAGATGTGAAGTGAGTGTAGAATTCCATCGCCAAACCATAGTGACCTATGTTTCTGGTGGTATATTCCGCTTTGGCCATCGATCTGATAGCGAGGCTTTCGAGCAGATTCTGTTCAGGGCGGCCATTGATCTTTTTGAGTAATTGATTCAATGTCTCCGCTATCTGTCTTGGATTGTCAAATTTTAGAACATAGCCGCATCTTTTAGCTACAGTTGCGAAGATTTCCAGTTTTCCTGCATCTGGTGAATCATGTACACGATATACGAAAGGATAATGTGTTTTATCTTTCTTTAGTTTGGAGCCGTATTTAGCGATGGTCTCATTAGACAGGAGCATAAAGTCCTCGATGAGCAAATGCGCATCTTTTCTTGTTTTGAGATAGATACCAGTTGGTTTGCCGTCTTCATCGATTGTGAATCTGACCTCATCTTTTTCAAAAGCGATAGCACCATTCTGAAAACGTCCCTCGCGGATCTTTTTAGCTATTTTATTGAGTGTCTGAAGTTCTTCTACATAATCGCCTTTGCCTGTTTCAAGCACTTCCTGTACATCTTCATAACTGAAACGGCGTTTGGAGTGAATGACTGTCTTGGCAATAGTGGTATTGACTACTTTGTATGCTTTATCAAATTCAAATATTGTGGAGAATGTCAGTTTATCTTCGTTAGGGCGCAATGAGCAAAGGAAGTTAGACAGTCTCTCGGGTAGCATCGGGCAAACTCTGTCTGGCAGATAGACGGAAGTGGCACGGCGTTCGGCCTCTTTATCCAGTTCTGAACCTTGTTTGAGATAGTGGCTCACGTCCGCTATGTGTACACCTATCTCATAGTTGCCATTTTCGAGTATTCTGTATGATATGGCATCATCGAAATCCTTAGCATCAGCGGGGTCTATCGTGAATGTCAGCACCTCACGCATATCGAGCCTTTCCTTGATCTCTGCCTGTGGCAGTTCATCAGGTATTTTATTCAACTCAGCCACTGCATCGAGCGGAAACTCAGTATGGAAGCCACTTTGAATCAGGATCATTTTCATGTCCAGATCATTGCGTCTCTTGTCATTGATTATTTCTTCGATCTCGGCTATAGGATGTTTTCCTTTTTCATTCCAATAGAGGATACGTGCTATGACTCGGTCGCCGGTCTTGGCACCGTTCCACCGGTCTTCGGCTATCCAGAGCTTAGCCCTGATGCTTGGCGAGTCTGCTGTGACGAAGGCATAGCCTTCAAACATCTCTACCCGGCCAGAAAAACTCTCCTGAGAGCGTTTGATGATCTTAGTGATCTGTCCCTCGGGCTTGGTACGTCTGCCGGGCAGTATGCGTACTCTGACGATATCACCTTTTAGTGCGTGATTGAGAAATTTGGCAGGAATGAATACGTCATGATCCATACCGTCTACCATTACATAGCCGGAGCCGCTTCTGCTAACGTCCAGTTTGCCGGTTACTTCATCTCCTCTTTTGGTTTCACCTTTGAAGCTGGCTTTCCTTTCTCCTGCTTCAGATTCATAGCCTACGCCGTCTATGAATATTTTTCCTTTCTGGCCCACCTTGATGCGGCCCTGAGACTCAAGTCTGTTGAGTGATGTGATCACCTGTTCGTTGGTGAGTTTTGACAATAGTATTTGAAAAACTGACTGCACGGTAGCATTAGCTCCCAGAGATTTGACTGTTTCGAAGACTAGTTCCTGAATACCACGTTTCGGTTTAGAATCGTGAAATTTATTTTTAGGATTGTGTTCTGTAGAATGTTCTTTTTTCTTGTGAGGAATGAATTTACTTCCTCTTGATTTACCTTTTGGCATGTTTATTAATTAGATGTGAGATTGTAGACCTGAGATATGAGACAATCAAATGAGTATATTAAAATAGAGCTGAGATCACAAACTCAATTCTCGTTTCTTACATCTCAAGTCTTGCTTGATTTAAAGATATTTATCCTGACGGCGGGATATTTATTTCTTGCCCACAATATGTGGAGAAGGGTTCTGATGAGCAGTGGAGGAAACTGCTTTCACGCTGCAAATGTATGCTTTCTTTATGTAGAAACCAAATCACTTGGTTTTGAAGGACTATGTCAGATGAGTGTTTAATGCTTAATTTGTAGCAGTAGTGGTGGTTTGAATGGCTGTGGTGACGGTGACCGGAAGCTCCATTCCCATTACCTCCATAGTGCCTTTCATTGGCATTGATACGTTTGATGTGGTGCTGATCCCTGTAGAAACATCCAGATCATAGGTGCCCGTATAGGTGCCGGAAAAATCGATCTTCATTTTCATACCGGCTGTCTCATAGTCATCTTTTTTCATAGTGAAATCTCCCGATGCGGCTATCCTCGCGATACCGTTTTTCACTTCCTGAAGTTTATACCCTGTGGTGATATCTATAGGAAACATGGATTCCATTGAGCTCTTCTGACTCCATGTATCACCTATCTGTACGGGCTTGTCAGGAAATATGTGATAGGATGATTCGAAGTTGGAAGTCAGTTTCTTTTCATCGAATGTAGATTCGATCAGTTTTTGAGCAGCAGGATTGGCCGTGTTTTCTAATGATTCAAATGCTTCTTTGAGTCCTTTGATCTCGACCACTTTACCTTTTGGAGAAAGCGTTACAAATATTTTCTTTTCCATGATCTTGCTTAAGGTACCTCCATATGCTTTGATCAGTTCATTGCCCGTTGTGTCCTTGACATGAGAATCATAGGTCATTTTTTCACCCATTGCATCCATGTTCATCCCAATTCTGGAATATTCGCATTCGAGCACAAAATCGCCTTTCGTAGTGATGGAGTGTACCACTTGCTTGAATTCAAAAAGCATTCGTGTATTGATGACTATTTCCTGACCGCTGATACTTTCGACCATGTTGAGATCCATGGTCATAGACTGGGTATAATGCTGGCCCTTGGTGAGCTTCAGCTTGAGGTCATATGGCTGCGCAGAACCGGACAGTGCAAATGCCGATATAAAGGACAGAGAAATAATTAGTCTCATACAGAATATTTTAGATCATGATTAATTCGAATTTACTTGTACGTGACACTTTTTACCGCATCTGTAACCTTCTTTACTGATGGCATGTAGGCCTCTACGAGGTTAGCCGCATAGTGCATAGAGCTATCTGTACCACACACACGGCGCACAGGGGCATCCAAATGGTCGAATGCATAGCGCTGTACCTGAAATGCTATCTCAGATGCTATGGATGTGAATGGCCATGATTCATCGACCACTACCAGACGATTGGTCTTCTTCACAGATTCGATAATGGTATGAATATCGAGCGGGCGAATGGTCATCAGGTCTATCACCTCTGCTTCGATACCATCTTTGGCCAGTTCGTCAGCTGCAGAGAGGGCTATCTTCATCATTTTGTTATAAGCCACTATGGTCACATCTGTGCCGACACGCTTAATGTCGCATTTGCCGATAGGGATGAGGTACTCTTCATCAGGCAGCTCACATGGATCGCCATACATTTGTTCAGATTCCATGAATATAACTGGGTTGTCATCACGGATGGCAGATTTGAGAAGGCCTTTGGCATCGTATCCGTTAGACGGAGAGATCACTTTCAATCCAGGAACCGAAGCCAGCATATTGGTCAGCATCTGTGAGTGTTGCGCTCCGAGTTGTCCTGCCGCGCCCTGCGGTCCTCTGAAAACGATCGGATTGCCGAACTCGCCGGCACTCATAGAGAGCATTTTAGCAGAACCATTGATGATCTGATCGAATGCGAGTATGGCAAAGTTCCATGTCATAAATTCAACGATAGGGCGGACACCGTTCATGGCGGCACCAACGGCGATACCGGCAAAACCCAACTCCGCGATCGGAGTATCGATCACCCTTCTGGGGCCGAACTCGGCCAGCATTCCCTGACTTACTTTATATGCTCCATCATATTCAGCTACTTCTTCGCCCATCAGAAATACACGCTCATCATGGCGCATTTCTTCAGACATGGCTTCTCTCAGGGCATCACGATAACGTACTTTTCTCATATTGATTTGTAATGAAGGCGTAAAAATAATAAAGGTCGGCATAATACCGACCTTTTTACCTTAAATCCCGAAGGGGCTATAACTGTGGGCGTCCAGAGGGGCTCGAACCCTCGACCAATGGTACCACAAACCACTACTCTAACCAACTGAGCTATGGACGCCATCCAATTGTGATGCAAAAATAGAATTTCCTGCGAATTATGAAAGGGCTTCAATGATAATTCGGTGATTAGATTATTCACGAAGTATAAAACAGAACATTATGCAGCCAGAATATCTTCCGGTTTTTTGATCTTGTAGCGCTCTCCGTGCTGTGTAAAGTCGAGACCTTCGAGTTCATCTTCTTCGCTCACACGCAGCGGAACTATCTTATCTGTAATGATATACAGAATGTATGAACCTCCGAATGAATAAGCACTCACGATGACCAATGCAAGCATGTGATATAATAAAGTAGAGGTATGTCCGTAGAATAAACCAACATCTTTAGCGAATATTCCCGTCATGATCATTCCCACTATTCCACCTATACCATGACATGGGAATACATCAAGTGTATCATCCAGGCTTGATCTGTTTTTGGCGCGGACTGCGAGATTTGAAACGATGGCTGATATGAAACCGATAAATAGCGCCTGTGGTACAGTGACGTAGCCGCAGGCGGGAGTGATAGCTACCAGCCCCACCACTGCACCGATACATGCGCCCATCGCAGAGACTTTCTTGCCACGGGCCGCATCAAAAAATATCCATGACATCATGGCTGCGGCAGATGCCACTACTGTAGTGGTGAACGCTAATACTGCTGTAGTGTTGGCGCCCAGTGCAGAACCTGAGTTGAACCCGAACCATCCGAACCAAAGCATCCCTGAGCCTAAAATGACATAGGGGATATTGGCAGGCTCGGAGTGTTTATTGTCCATGAAGCCTGTGCGTGGCCCCAGGAACATAGCTCCGGCCAATGCTGCATAACCGGCACTCATATGTACTACTGTACCACCTGCGAAATCGAGAACGCCCCATTTGTGCAGGAATCCATCTGGATGCCATGTCCAGTGTGCGAGCGGGCAGTATATGAAAACACTGAAGAGGATAATAAAAACCAGATATGCATTGAATTTAACACGCTCCGCAAAACTGCCCGTGATCAGCGCCGGAGTTATGATGGCAAATTTCATTTGAAATACAGCAAAGAGCATCAGCGGAATGGTAGGAGCGAGAGCCGCATTAGTATGGAGGTTTACATTTCTAAAGAATGCAAAGTCAAATGGATTGCCTATTAGGCCATGAAAGCTGCTGCCAAAACTAAGACTAAAACCCACAGTGACCCAAAGCACTGTCATGACTCCCAATGCGATGAAGCTCTGAAGCATGGTTGAGATGATGTTCTTCTTGCTCACCATACCACCATAAAAGAAGGACAAACCCGGTGTCATGAGTAGAACCAAGCCAGCTGCAGTGAGCATCCAGGCTATATCTGCAAAGTTGAGACTGGCATCCTTTGCATCCGTCTGGGAATTGTCAGGTAAAAACAAACCTAGGGTAAAAACTACAGCAAAAAGGATGATTACTGCTAAAAATCGTCTTGTTCTGTACATAAAATTGATTTATTTACAACAAAAGTATCAAAAAATAGCTTGTAACTGAAAAATAATTCGTATATAAATTAAATTAAAATGATTGTTATTAATAAAAAAACCATCCCTTGCGAGGATGGTTCTTGGATTTAGGATGGGTATAATTTTCTTATCCGAGATATGTTTTAAGGGTTTTGCATTTGCTACTGCTCTTGAGACGAATAATAGCCTTGTCCTTGATCTGACGGACACGCTCTTTGGTCAGATCGTATCTCATACTGATATCTTCGAGAGATAAAGGCTGCTCTACACCGATACCAAAGAACAATTTAAGTACTTCTGCCTGTTTGTCCTGCAGGCAGGAGAGGGACTGCTCGATCTCTGACCGCAGTGACTCCTGATAGGCCAGCTGTCTGTCTGTGGCTATGGAGTTAGGATTTTCCAGCACATCGATGAGTGCGTTCTCTTCTCCATTTACGAAGGGGGCATCTACCGACACATGGCGACCTGCTAC
>CAIXBT010000245.1 GCA_903917755.1 uncultured Bacteroidota bacterium | reverse complement strand
GTGTATGCATACACCTTTGGGATGGCCTCACCAAACAGCACCAGAAAGAATGTCACGATGAGCACATTCACCAGAAAATCAAACACAGATTTCGGCACCGTGACAGTACTTACAGTTACATCCTGAAAATTAAACAGGCTGGTGATGATAAAATAGGAAATGATGATCACCCCGATATTGACGATATTATTGCTGATCAGAATAGTAGAAAGCAGGTAACGGGGTTTGTCGAGCAGTTTGATGAGCCGCTTATCTGCCGGTTCTTCACTCTCTCTGAGTTCATCACGTTCTACATTGGTGATGGAGAAAAAAGCGATCTCCGAACCCGACATTATACCGGAGCAAAATACAAGCAAAAGTCCCACCACACATGATATGATCACGCCGGGTGTTGGCATATTGAGGAGATTGCCGGGAGATACCGTTAAGCAACTGAAGAGAATATGTCCTGCCGATCCGCTGGGGTCCAAGGCTTGAGTGTTTAGTTATAAAATACCGCAGAGCCATACGAAGGTGCCAATGCGGTTGATTGTCTATTTAGAATGGAAGATCGTCGTCTATACTCGGCGCTGATTTGTTTTCGCTCGGTGTATATTCCTGCTGCGGAGCATTGTTGTACGACTGCTCACCACTGCCGGCAGCCGGTCCTCCTTCTCTTTTGTCCAGACGGCGCAGGTTTTCGGCCACTATCTCGGTGATATATTTTTTATTGCCATCCTTATCGTCGTATGAACGTGTTTTGATCTTGCCCTCTATGTATACCAGACTTCCTTTTTTGAGGTATTTTTCGGCACTTTCAGCCATCCATTTGAAGGGCAGCTTGATGTTATGCCAGTCAGTGGTCTCTACCCATTTTCCTTCTCTGTCTTTGTAGTTTTCGGTAGTGGCGAGAGAAAATTCAGCGATTGCGTTGGTATCTGAAAAATGTTTTACTACGGGGTCTTTCCCCAGTCTTCCCAATAAGGTTACTTTATTTACCATGATCGTATATTTGCGTTTTGTATAATATTCCTAAAGTAAAGAATTTTCGGTTAGAAACAAATGCACTACTTTGGGGAAGCCAAAGGTATGCAATTTTTTCAGAGACACGCGCACTGTCCCGTCTATGCGAGTATCCTGAAAATCAGGCAGCTCAACAAAAATAAACTGTGAGTGTATGGTTTGATGAGTGAGCTGCTGTGTATAAGGTTTAGAATAAATTATGACTTTGCAGTCCACGCCGAGGTGTTCACTTACCGTTTTTTCGAGCTGTTTTTTGATAGGTTTCCCCGTTTCGATCACCGGTAGTTCGTATAGCCCTTTCCAGATATCATTTCCGCTCCGTTTGGAGATCAGGATCTCTTTGTCATCCTTCAGCACCAGATAGTAGAAAAAGCGCTCCTTTTTCACGATACGTTTTGCTCTGACCGGCAGCTCTTCCTGACGCATATCGCGATAAGCAGTGCACCGTTCAGCCAGAGGGCAGTCCTCGCATTTTGGATTGGCAGGCACACAGATCTGCGCACCGAAATCCATAATGGCCTGATTGTATTCGCCGGGATGCTCATGGCTGATCAGTTTTTGTGCCAGCGCATTGAATTCCTTTCGGCCCTCGGTCGTATCAAATGGCAGATCGATGCTATATACACGGGCGAGCACCCGTATCACATTGCCATCTACCACTGCCTGACGTTCACCGTACACAAAGGATGCGATAGCCGCCGCAGTGTATGGGCCGATACCCTTTAGCTTCACGATATCGTGATAGGTGTTGGGAAATTTGCATTTGAGCTCATAGGCTATGTGTTTAGCTGTGGCGTGTAGATTTCGTGCGCGAGAGTAATAGCCAAGTCCCTGCCAGAGCCGCATCACATCATCTTCGGGTGCGTCTGCGAGTTTTTGCACAGAGGGATAGGTCTCTTTGAACCGAAGGAAATAGGGCATGCCCTGCACCACTCTGGTTTGCTGCAAGATGATCTCCGAGAGCCAGACCAGATAGGGATTTTTCTCACCCTTCCAGGGCATCTGCCGGTCGTTGGATGTGCGATTCCAATCCAGTAGTGTATCCGAAAACCAATTATTGTGCTTCACGTATAATGTTAGCAGATAAATGTATCAATTTCCACAACTGGATTTTATTTTTTATTTTTATAATATGGAAAAGTTCAGAAAACTAACCCCGCATGACTTGGCCTTTGGTATAGGCAGAAAGGCTACAAAGGAAGAACTTCAGGAGCTATTAAGCCGTCCTACCGGGAAACTAATTACAGCCGAAGAACTTCTTGCAGAGCTAAAGGAACGAAATAAGCAAAAGCAAATCAAGAAGGCTTCATGAAAGTAGTTTTCAGTCAAGAAGTCAAAATAACCTTGTTTGAGCTTTCCGATTTCATAGATAACATTAATACAGAAGGAGCAGGTAACAGATGGGTAGCCAGGCTAACAGATTGGATCGGCACGTATGCTAAATCTAATGTCAAGTATGTCTTATGTAGAAATGAGGCATTCGCCGAAGATGGTCTCAGTTGTATTACTTTTAATGGCTGGGTTATAGCTTTCAAGATTGAAAACGATGAGTTTGTAGTATATCAAATCGTCAGAGGCAGTATATTAATATAAGCTCTCCAAACATCCCGAAAAGCCCAATGTGGCGGGGGGACTGGCGATATAATTGTTTTAAATTAAGCAATGAAATATTATTCTTTAATCATCTTATTAGTTAGCATACGTAGTTATGGTCAGGTTAGTAAACCAGAAATAAATAAAACCCGTACTGAGGCGCAACATTATATTGATAGTTTCCTTACTAATAGTAATAAGGCTAAAGACACAATGATTTTTTTAGTAAAAGGTGCCAACGATCTATCATTAAAGAAGTCATTAGTTAGTGTGTTAAAATTGCAATTTCGATGTTTGGATGGAAAATCATTTGATCAAATTACAGATAGTTTAGATAGATATTCAGTAAAAATGACCGAGGAACTGCTTGATAATGCCGTTGATAGATCAAAAGAAATAATGTACAATAAGATATTAATGAATACAAATAAATAGCCATCATAAAATTAATAATAAGATGAAACCTAAAAATGTTAATCCAGACAATTTTAATGTCCGTCATATTGTTTATAATGATGATGACTTTGCTATTGCATATGGTGAATGGGATGATGGAAAAATGGTTTTAGGGATGAGATGGAATGGTAAAGAAGGTAAGAATGGTTATCCAAACGATAGACATGGGAAACCTATTTGGTTTAGAGTATCGACTGAATTAACCGACATTTTTTTGCAATCACTATTATCATCTCCTTATTCCAACAAGAAAAACATTATTAAGATATACAAATCTTGATGTATTCAAGTCTCCCCTTTGGGGAGATTTAGAGGGGCCGTTTTTTACTCGATGATTATATCAAACGAATCCAACAGTCTCAGCGCCTCCGGAAGGCTGAATTTCGCTTTCTTTACCTTGTTGAATTGTACATCGATGAAGTAGTTTCTCGCCTCTTTGAAATTTGCCAGCGAAAGATCTGTATTCGAAAATCTCGTGCCCTCCAGATCGGTGCCGCTAAAGTCTGCCTCGGTCAAAATACATTCTGAGAAGTCGACCTCTTTTGCCACACAGTTTTTGAATTTCGTTTTTTTCAGTGGCTTGCCGAAAAAACTCGAATAACTGATATTGGAATCTGTGAAACCAATGGAGAATGGTTTACCTGTATCAAACCAATGGATGCCGATAGCCTTGCAGCGCGTGATCTGCAGGTGGCTAAAGAAACTTCCTTTGACCTTGATCAGAGACAGATCGCAGTCCTCAAATTTGCAATCCGTAAAATGGCAATCAGAAAATATCAAACCATTCAGTTGGCAATTTCTGAAAGTGCAATCAATGAATTTTCGGCCTGACACTTCTTTCTCCTGCCACTGTATTTTTTCAAACAATTTGCCTTCGTGCTCTATGGTTTCATCTTCTTTCATTGACGCTGTTTAGTTGTGCAGCTAAAATACAAATACAGAGCACAGGGATGACAGGGATTTTTAGCGAGGCATCTTGTATTCAAGTCTCCCCTTCGGGGAGATTTAGAGGGGCTTCAGTTCCAGCAGTGCCACATTCTCTATATGCGTGGTCTGTGGAAACATATCCACCGGTTGTATCTTGATGATATCGTACTTAGCAGAGAGCAGCTCCAGATCACGCGCCTGAGTGGCTGGATTGCAGCTCACATAGACGATGCGCGGTGCTTCGAGTTGCAGCAAAGTATTCACCACATCTTCATGCATACCCGCACGAGGCGGATCGGTGATCACCACATTCGGCCTGCCGTTTGCCGCTATGAATTCAGGCTTCAGCACCATACGTACATCGCCGGCATAGAAAGAGCAATTCGTTACTTTGTTGTTTTGTGCATTGGCTTTGGCATCTTCTATGGCGGCCTCTATCTGCTCGATACCCACCACATTTTTACACTGGCCCGACACATAGATCGCTATGCTGCCCACCCCTGTGTATAGGTCATAGACCACATCGTCAGGTTTCAAACCGGCGAAATCTCTCGTCACATCATAGAGCACCTTAGCCTGTGCGGAATTGGTCTGAAAGAATGACTTGGGATTGATCTTGAATTTGTATTGACCGAGCTGCTCCGTGATATGGTCTTTGCCATGATAGGTCACTGTAGGCAGATCATATATTGTATCGTTTCTTTTACCATTGATCACATACTGCAATGAAGTGATGGCCGGAAACTCTTGCAGCACATGGTCGAGCAGCGCCTTTACTTTTTCTTCATCATTAGAAGTGAAACTCACCAGCACCATGATCTCACCGAGCGAAGTAGTGCGGATCATCACATTACGCAGCAGTCCTTCCTGTGTCTTGAGATTGAAGAAGGTGTAATCATGAGCCAGCGCAAAGTTTTTGATAGAAAGCCTGATGCCATTCGATGGGTCGCCTTGCAGCCAGCAGTGCTCAATATCGAGCACACCGAGGAAACTCTCCGGCACGTGAAATCCCAGACCTCTGCGGTCAAACTCAGCACCGGAATCTATCTCGGCCTGCGTGAGCCAGCGCCTGTCTGTGAAACCGAACTCTAATTTATTTCTATAATAAAACGGAGATGTACAACCTATGATCGGCTTCACCTCAGGTATCGTCAGCTTGCCGATACGTATCAATGCATCTTCTACGATCTGTGTTTTGAAATGCAGCTGCTCGGCATATTGTATGTGCTGCCATTTGCAGCCGCCGCATACACCGAAGTGCTGGCAGCTAGGCTCCGTGCGCAGTTCAGAGGCAGTGGTGAGGGTTTGCATTACACCTTCTGCATACTTCTTTTTGTCGGTAGTGAGGCGTACATCGCAGGTATCGCCGGGCACGGCACGCTCCACGAAGATCACTTTGCCGTCTATTTTGCCTATACCCGTACCTTTTGAGGCCATAGCCGTGATGACCACATCAGGCACTATCTTTTGTTCTTTTTTCATTGCAGGGCAAACTTAGTAAAATAGACAGGAGATATTAGACTTGAGATAAGAGATAATACACTTTGGTAGGTAGTTGGCTTCCCGCCATCCACAAATAGTCGTAAATCCGTAATTCAGCAAATGGGACTGGTCTCGTTTAGTTCGTCGTCTCCAGTATCTTGAATATCTCTTTCAGGTCCGGAGATAGCACCAGTTCGATGCGGCGATTTTTGCTGCGGCCCTCGGTGGTCTCGTTGCTCTCTACAGGATAGAACTCAGAGTGGCCCTCTGCCACCACACGGGTAGGAGCGAGTTTGCCTTCATTCACTATGATGTTGGTCACAGCGGCTGCACGCATGGCACTGAGGTCCCAGTTGTTTTTGACCTCGCCTTTAGCTATAGTGTATTGTTTATTGTCAGTATGACCCTCGACCACGATGGTCACATCGGTCAGTTTATTGAGTACCTCGGCCACTTTCACGATAGCGCTTTTACCTTTTTCATCTACCGCGAAGCTGCCCGATTTGAAGAGCAGTTTGTCTGATAGCGATACATATACTTTGCCATCCTTCTGGGTCACTTTGAGTTCATCACTATTGAATCCTGTCAGTGCCTCAGTGATCTTTTTCTTCAGGTCAGAGAGGGCTGCATCCTTTTTAGCCATCAGAGCTTCGAGGTCTTTGACACGTTTTTCGCGTTCATTGAGCGCATCAGATAGTTTTTTCAGTTCATCCTGTTTCTGATTGAGTGTTTGTTCCTTTTCGGCCAGCTGCAGACTCAGTTTCTCGCGGGCTTTGGACGAAGATTTGCTCAGTTCCTGATATTCATTTTTCAGGTCCTCATAGAGCTTGTTGGCATCCTCATTGGCTTTTTTGAGGCGATCAGATTTTTCACTGAGACTCAGGTTTTGATTTTTCAATGCCTCTACTTCGTCCGATAGTTTTTTGAGCTGTTCATTCAGGCTTTTGATATCGTCGTTTGCTTTGTCGAGTTTCTCGTTGCAGTCACGTTTTTCATCCAGCAGTTTTTTGCCGATGGCTACCTGCTCATCATACTTCTTTTTTGCTACCAAACAGGATGATAATGAGGCAGATATCACCACAAAGGCGACACAATAGATCAGTTTTTTCATATTAAAATGCGATTTTGAATCAAAATTACCCTTAATAACGTTTAAAGGGAGGGATGTCATGCACCTCTGATTTGTTAATTGTCCTTGATTTAGGTATTCGATATTTTAGCTATAAAGGAAATTTCAAAAAAGTTTGCATATAAACTTAAAACGTATAATTTTACTAACTAAGCAAAACACGACAGACCTTATTAACCCGATGATGATAAAAAAATTTACACTTATTTGTTTGGCAAATGTGTTGCTCTATTGCGCCAATGGGCAAACCTTTGTCAATAACGGTGCTACCGTGGCTGTCACACAGGGCGGTGTGATGATAGTCAAAACAGACGGTACCACTACAGGGTCAGGCTCACTTGAGAATATCGCAGCAAACACGGGTATTTTCAGAAATGCCGGCCAGGTCACGATCGAAGGCAGCTTCGTCAATACCTCAGGCACAGCTGACGGGTTCGGATCCAATACAGGTTTGTATCGAGTGCAGGGCGACTGGCAGAATGATGGAACATTCAATGCCGACAGTTCTACAGTAGTGCTCTATGGCGCACTGCCACAGCTGATCACAGGTTCTAATGCCACTACTTTCTACAATCTGATCGATACCAATAGCGGTGTCAAGACACAAACGATCAATACTAATGTAGCCGGTCTGCTCAACATATGGGCAGTGGAACATGCTACTGCGGGCAATTATCTCACAATATTGAATCCCGATCCCGCTGCCGTAGTACAAAACAATGTAAATGATGCATTCGTGAGCAGCACAGGCAATGGAAGGCTGATCAGACACACTAATCAAAAAGCAGAATATATTTTCCCTACGGGAATTACAGAAAGCGGCAATCCTAAGATCCGTGAGGCATCGATCACCCCGGCTAACGGCACTCCGCGAGTATATTCTGTGAGATATGCAGACTATCCAAGCACAAGCAATACTACCACTACAGACGGATATGATACAGCCAGAAAGTCAGGCTATATCGGCATGGTGAATGATGTATTTTACCATCTCATCAGTGCCAATGGCAATACTGATCCTGCAGATCTGGCCCTATTCTTCGATCCTACGGTAGATGCGCACTGGCAGTCGATGGCTCGCTGGCAGGGACTACCTGAGTGGGAAGACCTGCAGAATACAGTTACGGTAGCCGGTCAGACCGGTTCGCCGAGATTTAAAGTGGTCAAATCCGTTTGGGTACCTACTACTGATACAGCTCATGCACTCGTAGATTCGGTCGCTGTCAAGACGGACTTTAACTTTCCTACGGCCTTCGTAGCCGATGGGCAGGGCATTCCGGCAGAAAACACCTATTTCAGCATTATCAATCAGGCTAATATAGTTACTCTACAGGAGCTGAGCGTGTTCAACCGCTGGGGCGAGATGGTTTTTGACAGCAAACGTGAAGGTACGGACAAATGGTACGGACACTTCAATGGTAAAATGCAGCCGCAGGGCAACTATGTATATCGCGCCGTAGTGACCAATAACTCTACCGGTAAGCAATATCCATTGGTGACCGGAAATATCTCTTTATTATGGTAATTTCTTCTTTCAAAATAAAAACAAAGAACGACAGAGCATGAAGAAATTTTATACAATCTTATTAGTGGTTTTTACATTCCTCGCAGCCAATGCACAGGATATTCATTATACACAGTTTTATAATACACCACTTACTACCAATCCAGCACTCACAGGCGTGTTTAACGGTGCTTACAGAATAGGAGCCATATACAGAAATCAGTGGTTCACCACGGTCAATAACGGATTTTTCAATTCACCGTTTCAGACACCATCCATATCATTTGATATGCCCTTCATATTGAAAAACGGCGATGCTATCGGAGTCGGAGCCTTGATCCTGTATGATGAGGCAGGTGCCGGTTCCATATCTACTTTCACAGGTCAGATATCCGGTTCATATATCAAACATCTGGGCAAGGACGGCAAGCATCAGCTATCGGCAGGATTTCAGGTGGGCTTCACGCAGACCAGATTAAATGCGGCAGATGCCAAGTTTGCCAGTCAATATTCAGGCAATGATTTCAATCCCAATATGTCTAGCGGAGTGAGCCTGGCTCCAAATGTCAACTATGCTAATCTAAATGTAGGACTTCTTTATTTTGGCAAGATCACTAACAAGATCAGCCTCTATATGGGAGGAACGATCTTTAATACCACAGTGCCTAAGATAGATCTGGCTGCCAATCAGGCTAAACAGAGTCTTTCTCTGCGTGGCAACCTGTCAGGAGGCATGGATTTCACCCTCGGTCGCCGCTATCATATACTTCCATCGGTGCTATGGATGCGCCAGTCCAATACCAGCGACCTCAATACAGGCATAGGATTCGGATATGACATCAATATGCGAACCAATATCACTCTCGGCATCTTTAATCGGGTCAATAACGTAATGGATGCCTACCATCAGGCAGAATCGGCTATCGCTTATGCAGCATTTCAGGTCAAGGGATTCAAACTCGGTGTCAGTTATGACTTTACGGTATCAAAGCTGAGCAGCGGCAGTTCGGGAACGGGTGGCATCGAGCTATCTCTCATATATATAGGACTGCCTAAGGTATTTGATGAGCGCAGGATGATGTTCTGCCCAAGGTTCTAAACTCATACTATATTCAATAAAGAAAGAAGGTTGCCATACGCAACCTTTTTCTGTTTATAGAGTATATCATCTTCAGCCAGTGGATTGGCAGTGTAGTTCTGATTATTTTTTTGAAAAGCTTTTAACCTTCAAACCAAGAGTATCAGAAGGTTTAAGGCAAAATAGAAGCCGGAAATCCGAAAGTATTTCATTTTTATTGCACCAGTCATTTGCATATTCAGAAAAAGCGACTACATTTGCACTCCCCAATCGGACAAGAAACGTTCTTTTAAAACTTCCGAAAGGGAAAAAATAACCAACCCCGCGTAGTGATACGCGCCATCTACAGGGCAAAGCATCTCGTTCTTCGAGACCCACAGCCATTAGATCATATCAGCTTCCGCAGCTGAATAAAAATGAAAAGATTTTCATTGAAAGTTTGGAGATTGAAAAAACTCTATTACTTTTGCGTCCCGCTTCTGAAAAGAACGGCTACAATGAAAACAAAGCGTAGTGATACGCGCCATATCATGGCAAAGCATTCGGTTCGACCGAGTCCACCGCACATCAGAATTCAACAGCGCATTAAGCTGAAAAAATTGAAATAAAATTTCAATAATAGTTGCAGATTTTAAAATCTTAACTACCTTTGCGTCCCGCTAGAAAATAACGGAACGAACGAATCGAAAAAACGACCACAATTGGTAAGCGATTTTGGAAACAAAACACTGACCGCAAATATGACCAACAGAAGGTTTCTAACGAAACCGGACCGTCATCAAAGTTCTTTGAAATACAGGTAAGAAACATAGAAAAATTTAGATAAGGTAATCCAAGCAAAATCAATAATTATCATTTCCTTTTACAGGAAGTCAACTCTTTTACAATGGAGAGTTTGATCC
>CAIXBT010000244.1 GCA_903917755.1 uncultured Bacteroidota bacterium | reverse complement strand
CATATGATGTTCCTGAGCCACTCATATGACCACCGTATAGTAGACGGCGCGCTGGGCGGTTCGTTCGTACGCCGTGTAGCTGACTATCTGGAGAAGTGGGACGGCAGCAGAGAGATATAATTCAATTGCCTGTTGGTTGTTAGTTGCCGAGATTACATGTCTACACCGTGGTTTGTGTCCCCACAAACCATTACAATTGGTTGCCATTTATAATGAATATCCAAATGGAAAGTAATAAAACCAGTTCTTATACAGCTCTCGCTGGTATTCTAGGCCCTGCACTTTTTGTTATTATATTCACTATAGAAGGCTGGTTACGAACCGACTATAACGCACTATCCACCTATGTCAGTGCCTTATCCCTCGGCCCGAATGGCGGAGTTCAAATCATCAATTTTATTATAAGCGGAACTTTAATGCTGGTCTTTGCCCGAGGCCTGGCAATTGAATTCAAAAAAGAAAAAACATCACAAGCCGGCTCATGGCAACTTGCTATCATTGCAATGGGCATCCTTCTATCCGGCCCATTTGTAATGGATCCAATGGGGACATTACCGGCGCAAGCAAGTGTGCATGGTATGGTGCATGGTATTTTAGGTGGCATTGTGTTTTTACTAATGCCCATTAGTTGCATCGCTTTCTACCGCCGTTTGCGCATCGAACCTAACTGGCAAATCTTCAGCAAATGGACTCTAACCATGGGTATAATACTCATAGCCACCCTCACTCTTTTCACTTTCGCCACGAAAATACCATCACTACAAATTATATTTAGCGATTGGTTTGGCCTGCTTCAGCGAATAGTGCTTATTCCGTTTATGTTTTGGGTATTTACTCTGGGTATGGCATTATATCAAAAGCGATAAGTTGATCCACTGGTCTAAATTTTGAAATAGACATGCAATTTATTAAGCTTTGAGCTTGGCTTACTACTTTCACGATCCGACACACTTATTTCATAAGCGGTGTAAATGTTGATTTTTAAAGGTTTGGCAGAATGCCTAATGCCTTTTCTTTGCATTATGATAATCGTGTTTGGAGTATTTACGGCAGTGGCCATTATTCAGGTCCTGTTTTACAGTCTCATCTTCGGCAAACTGGCCTACAGCAGAGATCCGCACTATGAGCCGGACGAATACCCGCCGGTATCAGTAGTGATCTGCGCAAAAAATGAAGCCGAAAACCTAAAAAAGAATCTGAAAGTAGTATTGATCCAGAACTACCCGGATTTTGAAGTCATCATCGTCAATGATCAGTCTACGGACAATACAATAGAAGTCTTAGCGGAGTATTTCGATCGCAATGAGAACTTGCGCCTCTTCAATATCAAACCAGGAGAAAAGCCTCTGCCCGGCAAAAAATTTGCTCTGAAAACAGGTATCGAGAATGCCAAAAACGACATCATAGTCGTGACAGATGCTGACTGCAAACCCGTATCAGCTCACTGGCTGGAACATCTGGTAGGAAGCTACCTCAGTGATACTGATTTTGTTCTTGGATATTCACCATTCTACAAAGCTCCTACCCTGCTCAACAAACTGGCACGATATGAGAACGTCATGACGGCCATGCAGTATCTCTCATTCGCTAAAGTAGGGATGCCCTATATGGGTGTAGGCCGCAATATGAGTTTTCGAAAATCCCTGTTTGAAGGCTGGGACCACAAAAGCGGCAAAAATATTTCCAGCGGCGATGATGATCTTTTCGTGAATGCTTTGGCCAGGGCCAAGAACACCGAACTCTGTCTGCACAAAGATTCATTCACCTATTCTGAAGCTAAAAATACCTGGAGCGAATGGATCAGGCAAAAGACAAGACACGTCAGTTCCGGCAATCATTATAAACTATATCACAAGTTTGTACTCTTTCTTTTTGCCCTCAGTAATTTTTTATTTTACACAACTTTTATTGTGTTGTGTATTAAAACATTCATACTTCCGATAGTCTTGTTATCATTGGCCCTAGTGCTGTTTACTAAGTATGTCGTGACAGCAAAAATCAACAACAAGCTCCAACAAAACGACCTTAGTAAATGGTTCGGTATCATGGACCCTCTTTATATTGTCTACTTATTGTTTATATTTATCCTAACAATATTTAGACCCAACCCCGAATGGAAGTAGTAAACACACCGTCCCCCAAAGCAAACGCTGACCTGGAGCTGGTCAACAAAGCAAAAGAAGGCGATCAGGCTGCTTTTGGCAAGTTGATGAGCCGCTACAAAGAGTCGGTCTATTACATGATCCTGAAAATGGTTCACAACAGAGATGATGCAGATGATCTCACTATGGTAGCCTTCAGCAAGGCTTTTCATAACCTCGCAAATTACAGTGCTGACTTCGCTTTCAGTACATGGCTGTTTCGCATCGCAACAAATAACTGCATTGACTTTATCAGAAAGAAAAAACTTCAAACCACGTCTATAGATCAATCTTCTCAAACCGAAGACGGCGAATCCGCACCAATAGCAGTGAAAGATAAATCTATGACTCCCGAAGAGAGCATCATCAAAGATCAGAGGGCCGGCAAGATACGTGAAGTGATACAGCAGCTCAGTCCGAAATACAGACAACTGATAGAGTTGAGATACTTTGAAGAACTGTCTTATGAAGAAATAGCAGATCAACTAGATCTGCCACTTGGCACTGTCAAAGCACAACTCTTTCGCGCCAAAGACATGCTTTATAATCTCATGAAATCTACTAAAGACAGGTATTAGAACAGACATGAGTAGTGATGTTTCAAATTACTCTACGCAAACTAAATCCTCCTTCACTCCATGCAGGGCACAGAATTACTACTCAAATATTTCCCCAAACTGACCACTGAACAGCAGACAGCTTTTGCAAAATTAGCTGGTGTTTATACAGAGTGGAATGATAAGATCAATGTGATATCAAGAAAGGATATAGAGAATATCTATGAGCATCATGTATTGCATTCGATGGCGATAGCCAAATTCATCACATTCAGAAATGGTACGAAGATCATGGATCTGGGCACCGGCGGCGGGTTTCCGGGTGTGCCACTGGCCATATTATTTCCCGAATGCAGATTTCATCTGGTAGATTCGATAGGGAAAAAACTAAAGGTAATAGAAGCTGTAAAAGAAGAACTGGGATTGAAAAACATCTTCACCTTCCACTCGCGTGCTGAAGACATGGAGTACCAATACGACTATGTGGTATCAAGGGCTGTAGCCCCGCTCAAAGATCTGATGAGGTGGTCTACTACCAAGTATCTGCCCAAGCATCTAAATGAAAAGCGCAACGGCCTCATCTGCCTCAAGGGAGGTGATCTGACCGCTGAGAAATCGGGCATCAAAGTAGTTGAGACCACTCCTCTCTCCGACTATTTTCCTGAAGATTTCTTTAAGGACAAATCTCTGGTCTATGTACCTAAATAATATTGTCAGCTTTTTCATAACACAGATTTTTTAATTTTCTGTATAGCATACGATCTCTATGCTGCTATAGTCTTTGGCTATTAGATTGCGTGCTACTTTACCACTTAGTTTCATCAAGTAACTATTCTCTTCTGCCGGTGGAATTTTACCCACTACTATCGCATATGTTGATTTTCCATTGTCAGCATTAGTGAGCTTAAGTATGGTGCCTATCGGGGCATTGTTGTAATAGGCAGTGTTGGCCGTGTTATTATCAGTCAAAAATTTAGCCACGCCGGTTTCTGACTTTTTGGTCATCCCCGAATAGATGTTCTGATAGAAGAGCGATTCGTATTCTGCAGCTGGGTCATAAGTATTTGACTTACCATTATAATACTCTCTGATATCAGTCGTAGATTCGCTTTTCCATGATTTAACTACTTTAGAATCTGCCAGGCCGATGGGCGCTGACGAAGCAGTGACATCACCTGATGCAGTAGAAACATTGGACTTAGGCATTGTCCATGTGTAACCATCCTTTTTCATCGCTTTTTGAACATCCGCCTTGGCTAATGCAGGCTCGTTTTCACGACTTGCTACAGGTGCTGCATGTGGTTTCTCAGATGGCACCAGTGATGTATTACCTTCTGCTTTTACGATCAGCTTTTGACCTACAGAAATATTATTGTCTTTGATCTTATTCCATGCCAATAGATCATTTCTTGAGATACTGTGCAACTTAGAAATGCTGAACACAGTTTCCCCTTTTTTCACAATATGATATGGATCGTTGGTGTTGACATCAGAGGTATTGACCACTGCCGCGGTCTCCGGACCCGAATCCGTAGAAGGGATTTTGATCTTCTGGCCTACCTTGATAGTAGGATGATCTCCCAGTGTCTCATTGAATTGTGTGATATCCTGTGGCTTGAGGCCATATTGGTGCGAGATAGAGTATAGCGTCTCTCCTTTCTCTACCGTGTGATATACGAATTTCCCGTTTGGGGATGCGAATAAGATCGCTGATAAGAATACGAACAGGGTGGTAAATAAATGTCTCATATTGATCGGTTTTAATTTTAATAAGCCCTTTGACAGACCTTCTTCTACCGACTAATACGTATTCTGATAATAAAAGTTTCTATTACTGAATATTGAAGCCTGTGACCTCCACAAGGAACTTATCCTCAGTGACTTTTAGCTTAGTTGCGGCCTCACTGCTCACCTTCAGGATCACATCCTTTTGCGCATCGGTGGCAGGCACTTTTCCGATCACTTTTACGAAAATGGATTCTTTGCTCATCAGATTCGTCACTTTCAATATTGAGCCCATATCAGCATAATTATACAAAGCCAGAAACTGATTGCCGGGGTTGTCGCTTTGCATAAACACACCAATACCCCTATATACTACCTTCTTCTTGCCTGAATCTCCATACTGGCCAAAGACAGCTGCATAATCATTGGGATTCACATTGTCATTTTTGATAGTTTCTACCGGTTTGGCAGGGGGCGTTGTAGATGTTGTAGTTGAGGTATTGGTAGCCGCTGTGGCAGGCTTAGCTGCAAAAGGATTTTCGTCCTGTGTATTTTCTTTGGGCTTTTCGGTCTTGACAGGAGCAGGCGCCATCGTCTTAGTTTCGATAGGTTTGACCGGTTCGGGATCCTGTGCCTTCACCGGTTCTTTTTTGATGACCGCCGGCTGTGCCGAAAGATAATCCTTGCCTTGTTCTGTAGTTTTAACTGCTGATTCTGGCTTTGGCGCGACTACAGTCTTCACATCTTTGTCCGCCTTATACATAGCCTCAGGATTTCTGGAGGGGATGATCAATTTTTGCCCCAGCTTTAATTTCATATCATCAGACAGATGATTGGCTTCTTTGAGTTGCTTCCATGTCAGCCCATTGGCCTTAGCGATAGCGTAGACCGTTTCCCCTTTGACCACTATGTGTGTGGATGGCCCATCAGCAGGTGGATTTTGTGAAACCTTGATAACTTCGGGCTTTGGGGCCTTAGATGGTGCAGGTTTTTCCACCTTTGTTTCTGTGGCCTTAGCTGTAGATGCAGATGAGGGTATGAATAGCTTCTGACCGATCTTCAACTTAGCATCTCCCGGGAGTTTATTGGCCTTTTGGAGCGCTTCGACTGTCACATGATACATTTTCGCGATCGAGTAGAAAGTTTCGCCTTTCTCAACCTGGTGCGAAACCGACTTATTCTGTGCAATAGCATATAAGGTAATGAACAGCAAGAATATTGAAAAGAAAAACTTTTGCATGACGAGAAAGTATTAGATGACATTCAAATGTACTTATATAGAGACGTGTATCTCTATTCCAAACGTCACATATTAACAACAGCCTATTGCCCTGTGAGTTGATTTCTGTACATATACTAATATGACATCACGTAAACGACATGATATTGCAAATTTGCATGGGCTATAAAATACTGATAACCATCAGTGAGATGCAATTCGGGAATTGATCTCTCTTGATACCATTGACTTGGTATCGGTATCTGCATATTTCAACAACATAGCTGCAAATAGTGCCAAAAATAGTGCTGTGATAAGTTTTGGATATATGTGACGCATATGAAAGGGGTTTCGTAATGCAAAAATCACGTATTCAGGTTACTATAAAGTTAACCAAGCATTTTTTAATTTCAAAAAAAATGTTGTTAAAACATATGATTCCCCTTGATAATAATGCATTTTGTCGGGACAAGTTGACTCACATATCAACTATCGATATAGATCAAGTCGACAAAGTGAAATACTTTCGTTTTCTGATGTCTTCTATTTCTCCTTTTGGTATCGCATTGATCAGTTTCTGAGTATATTCATGCTGTGGGTTGTGGTATATCTCATCAGAAGGACCCATTTCTTCGACTTTGCCTTTATTCATCACTACCATTCGGTCACTCATAAATTTGACTACAGAGAGATCATGTGAAATGAATATATAAGTGAATTTAAATTCCTCCCGCAGTTGGATAAGAAGATTCAAAACCTGTGCCTGTACTGACACATCAAGTGCGGAAACAGATTCATCACATATGATAAATCGGGGATTGAGCGAAAGCGCTCTGGCAATACATATACGCTGGCGCTGCCCACCGGAAAACTCATGTGGATAGCGGTGATAGTGCTCAGGTTTCATATTGACTTTAGAGAGCAGATCCATCACTTTTTCTTTGCGGATCGTTTCATTCTCATATATGCCATGCACACTCATGGGCTCCTGTATGGCACTGCCTATGGTCATCCTGGGATTGAGAGATGAATATGGGTCCTGAAATATGATCTGCATATGCCTACGGAGGTCCTTCAGTTCATCGGGTGGCAGGTCGAGTACATTACGACCGTCGAATATCACTTCACCATCAGTAGCTGGCGCTAATCTGAGCAAAGTGCGTCCCAATGTGGTCTTGCCGCAACCAGATTCGCCCACCAGGCCGAGTGTTTCTCCCTCTTGCACAGTGAATGATACATCATCTACCGCTTTGACCCATTCTGTAGGTTTGCCAAAGAAATTACGCTTGGCGGGAAACCATGTTCTTAGGTTCTTGATCTCCAGCAGTGGTTTGCCACTCATGAGTTTATTGTATCTGGCATCTGTCTCCATTTTAGTGATGACATTTGCATCGATAGCTTCCTTGACCGTAGTGGGGAGCTCAATGATCTCACCATTTTCTTCTTTCATAAAATCCACTACTGTAGGTAGTTTCCGGAGGCGGAGATCCAAAGGTGGTCTGCAGGCCAGCAAACTCTTTGTATAAGGATGTTTAGGGTCGCTGAAAATATCAATCACCGATCCCTGCTCCACGATCTTACCTTTATACATGACTATCACATCATCTGCTATTTCGGCTATCACACCTAGGTCATGCGTGATAAAGATGACGGAAGAATCTATCTCCTTTCTCAGTTGATTCATCAGGTCAAGTATGGTAGCCTGTACGGTCACATCCAGCGCTGTAGTTGGTTCGTCAGCTATCAGGATATTAGGATTGCATGACATGGCCATAGCTATCATGACGCGCTGTTTCTGCCCTCCCGAGAGTTGGTGCGGATAGGCATTGAGCACCCGAAGAGGGTCAGGCAGTTTGACCTTCTCAAACATCTTTAAGGTGATCTCTTTGGCCTCCTGTTTATTCTTTTTCTGATGCAGGATGATGGCTTCCATGACCTGATCACCACAGGTGAATACAGGATTGAGAGATGTCATCGGTTCCTGAAATATCATTGCGATCTCATTGCCGCGATACTTTCTCATTTCTTCTTCTGAGAGCTTCACCAGATCTATTTTTTTATCATCAGTGGTGTGATAAATGATCTGTCCGCTCACTATTCGGCCAGGCGGGTTGGGTATCAGGCGCATGATGGAAAGCGATGTTACCGATTTGCCGGAACCGGATTCACCTACTATTCCCAGCGTTTCTCCCCTGTAGAGATTGAAACTTATATTGTCCACAGCTCTCACTGTGCCTTCTTCTGTCTTAAACTCAGTAACAAGATTCTTAACCTCCAGCAGCAACTTCTTTTCCATTCGATGATTTTCAGATGGCTAAAAATAGGATTAATTATATTTAGTACAATGGTTTTTTTCGAACCAGATGACGGCCGATACTCCTCACAAATAGTGACAAATCAAATTTCTCATTTCTGTCTTTTTCAGTTAAATTTGAAAAATATGTACCGATGTACATATTCTTCAGGTCCTATTTAAAAACCTTAATAAAATAAAGGCTTTATGAAAAAAACTCTTACCCTCATTTTTCTGTCTCTCTTTTTTGCAAATATACAGGCTAAGCAGGTAGACGAAACTACGGCTATGCTTGTCGCAAAAAACTACTACCAGCAGATGACGGGCAAAATTGCCTCACTCACACTGGCCCATACCTGTTTGAATGCAGATGCATCAAACGGAGTCGCAGCGGGCACACCGATCTATTATGCCTTTGATGTGTCTGGCGATAATGGTTTTGTGATGGTTTCCGCAGAAGACCTCGTGAAACCTATTATCGGCTATAATACTCATGGACATTTTGTGATCCAAAATGCTCCGTCTGTGGTCACAGATTGGTATGGCAAATACAGTAAGCAGATAGCTTATGCTAAAGTTAACCTGACATCTACTACCAAGGAAATAACAGATCAATGGACTACATACTCAAGCAGTACCCTCCGTATCAGTAAGCAACTGAGAACCGGTGGTGCCGTAGGCCCGCTATTGACCACTACATGGGATCAACCTTACCCATATAATATGCTATGCCCTGCCGATGCTTCCAGCCCAAGCCAGAATAATGGCCGGGTCCTGACCGGATGCGGTGCCACTGCTATGGCTCAGATCATGAAGTACTAGAGCTATCCGACACAAGGCACAGGGTCTAACTCATATGCTTCCAATTATGGTACACTCAGTGTGAATTTCGGAGCCACTACATACAATTGGGCCAATATGCCAAACTCAGTCACCAGCGCTAATACAGACGTAGCCACTATCATGTACGATTGCGGAGTGGCAGTAGATATGATGTATGGCCCTACAGAAAGCTCAAGCTACATTCTGCCCGGAACGGGAATACCAGCCAGCTGTGAGGCGGCTTATACTGCATATTTCGGCTATGATGCGACTACCATTCAGGGTCTGGATCGTGCCAACTATCCTGTCGAGGCAGACTGGATCGCATTGATCCAAACTGAAATGAGCAACAACAGACCTATACAATATGCAGGTCAGGGCGCAAGCGGCGGGCATACGTTTGTTTTGGATGGAGCAGATGGCAGCGGCAACTATCACATCAACTGGGGTTGGAGTGGTATAGACAATGGATTCTACAGTGTAGATGCTCTCATTCCTGCTCCATATAATAACGGAAACTTCAGTAGCGGCGAAGAAATGATCGTCGGCATCCAACCACCTAATACCACAGTAGCGCCGACTACTATTGCTCTCTATACTCCTATCACCATTACTCCAAACCCTATCGGTTTTCTCCAGACATTTAATGTCAATGCGAGCCTGATCAATAATGGTAGCAGTTCTTTCAGCGGATATTACTGTGCTGCGATGTTTAATGCGTCAGGCACATTTATCAGATACATCGGCAATATACTAAGCACAGGCTCTAACCCACTGCTCGCAGGCAATTACTACCTTAGTCCTGGTCTCACGTTCTCAGACACCACTACTTTTGTGACAGTACCTGGCACCTACACCATAGGCATCTATTATCAGGCGATGGGTGCTAACCAATGGACGCTCGCCGGTCAAAGTTCCTATACTAATCCGGTGACCGTCACTGTGAGCGGAGCTAATGATCCGGGCATTGCACTATATTCAAATATTGTGCCCACACCTTCTACTTTTGTACAGGGGCAGCCTGCTTCGGTAAATGTGAACCTGAAGAATACCGGATCAACTACCTATTACGGGCAATACGAAGCTGTACTCCTCGACCTTCAGGGCAATTATGTTGAATCAATTGGTATCATAACCGAATCAAACGGGCTGCCATCTACATATGTTTATATTGCCCCTTATCTTACATTTAGTTCGTCCGGCATCACATCTCCTCAGGGTCAATATATCTTAGCCATCGCGGAGGAAGCCCAAGGAACAAGTCAATATTATTATTGCGGCGGGCTGAACTATTCAAATCCGATACTGATCAATGTGGTGAATTCGGAAATAAATATTCTGGCCATAAAAGAAGTACAGCAAAACACGATCAAAGTTTATCCAAACCCGGCCAGCAGCAAAATCACAATTGATGCAGGTGAAATACATGGCGAATATACACTCTCGATACTCAATACGGTCGGCCAAAATATCAGTGAAAGTTTTGGCAAATTGAATGGGCAAAAGCTTTCTGTCGATGTGTCCGAATTCAGTGCTGGCCTCTATACTGTTCAACTTAAAACAGAATCAGGAATCCTGAATTCGAAATTTGTCGTCCAATAATCAATGACATTCTAATTACTATCAGCCACGGCATTATTGGCCGTGGCTTTTTTATGTATTTACCTACATTCGCATTCATGAAGGCTACCTTTCGATCATATCAACTGCAATTCAAAAAACCGGTACTGACCTCAAGGGGCAGTATGACACATAAGAACGGATATTACATCATGCTTGAAGATATGGGCATCAAAGGCATGGGTGAATGCAGCTTTATAGAGGGCTTGAGCATAGATCGTTTGGATACATTTGAAAAGCAATTGACCGAAGTGTGCAGGGATATTGAGCGTATTTCAGAGACATACCTTGCTCATGGATATTTGCCGGCGCAATTATACAGAGACTACCCTGCTCTTGCATTTGGTTTGGAAACTGCACTTCTTGATCTTTTGCATGGCGGCCAGCACCGCATTATCATTAATTCCGATTTTTATGAAGGTAACCACGCGATTCCGATCAATGGTCTCGTATGGATGGGCAACGATGAATTCATGCAGCAGCAGATCAAGGAAAAACTGGCTGAGGGTTTCCATTGTATCAAGATCAAGGTAGGTGCCATAGATTTCAAAGAAGAGTGCAGGCTTATCGAGAATATCCGAAAGAGCTATTCACCTTCTCAGATCGAGATCAGATTAGATGCAAACGGGGCCTTTACCGAAAAAAATGTCAAGGATCGACTTCGTATCCTTTCGCAATACACCATCCACTCCATAGAACAGCCCGTCAAACCTCAGCAATACCTGCTCATGCACCAGTTATGCAGGGAGAATATCATCCCCATAGCACTAGATGAAGAACTGATCGGCAGCTATCATGACGATTTTCATAACGGGCTACCTGATTCTATGCGCTATAAACTTCTCGAAACGATCAGGCCGCAGTATATAATCCTCAAACCGAGCCTTTTGGGTGGCTTGACAGTCTGCGATGAATGGATCAATATCGCCTCAAACCTCGGCATCAGATGGTGGGCCACTTCGGCACTCGAGAGCAATATCGGACTTAATGCCATTGCTCAATGGGCGGCATCGAAGATGAAACAGGAAGAACTCAATACCGTGCAAGGGCTGGGTACCGGCAGTTTGTATGTGAATAATATTGCGTCTCCGCTGTATATTGATTCCGGGCACTTGAAATATGACCAGAAGCTCAAATGGGCTGATTTGTATTAAGAAAAGTTAATAAAATAAATAATGTATCATGAAACAAGCAGAGTTGATATAAAACGCAAAATCTCTTTTTCCATTTCCTTATTTTGCCGTACCTTGGCAGCCTATTATTAGTGATAAAAATGGATAACTACTCGTTTCTTAGCAATGCTACCCCCGAATATCTGGAAAACCTCTACAAAGACTTTAAGAACAAGCCGGAATCTGTCGATATAGAATTCAAAAAATTCTTTGAAGGTTTTGAATTTGCCACCCTTAATTATACAGGCAAGTCTGCCGGTGTCTCTGCAGATGAATTCAAGGTCTATGCTATGATCAATGCCTTCAGGCAAAAAGGCCATTTGAAAGCCAGGACCAATCCTATTCGTCCTCGCAAAAACCGCAAACCTAACCTCCTGCTTGCAGATTTCGGTCTGACTGAGAAAGACTCGGAAACCAGATTCAGCATAGGCGCGGAGATCGGTCTGCCCAATGCCACCCTACATGAGATTTGGGACAAACTTCACCGAATCTATTGCGGAAGCATTGGATTTGAATACGGCTATCTGAGAGTAAAAGAAGAGGTCGAGTTCTTCAGAGAGAAGATCGAAAAAAACGATACACTCTTCAAATTCGGAGTGGAAAAGAAAGAACGCATCCTTCGCAAACTGAATCAGGCTGTAGTATTCGAGAAATTTCTAGGCACAAAATATATCGGTCAGAAACGCTTCTCTCTGGAAGGTGGCGAATCTACTATTCCCGCGTTTGATGCCATCATTCAGGCAGGTGCAGGTCTGGGCCTGGACGAGGTCGTGATAGGTATGGCACATAGAGGCCGGCTCAATATCCTGGCCAATATCATGGGCAAAACATACGAGGAAATATTTAATGAATTTCAGGGTACCGCGCTCTACGACCTGTCGCTGGGAGATGGTGATGTGAAATACCACCTCGGCTATTCACACCAATACCCAACAGAAACCAATAAGTCTGTTTACCTAAAACTGATACCAAACCCATCACACCTGGAGGCCGTGAACCCTGTAGTGGAGGGTTTCGTACGAGCCAAGTCTGATGCTATCTACAATTCAAACTATGATAAGATAATGCCTATACTCGTGCATGGCGATGCAGCAGTGGCTGGTCAGGGTATCATTTACGAAGTGCTGCAGATGGCCAAACTGCATGGCTATTATACCGGTGGCACACTGCACTTCGTCATAAACAATCAGATCGGATTTACCACAGATTTCGAAGATGGACGCTCGTCAGATTATTGCAGTTCTATCGCCGCTACCATTGAGGCACCTGCCATACATGTCAATGGTGATGATGTAGAGGCTGTGGTATTCGCCTGCGAACTGGCCACAGAATATCGTCAAAAATTCAACAAGGATATTTTTATTGATATGCTTTGCTATCGTAAGTGGGGGCATAATGAAAGTGATGAACCAAAGTTCACACAGCCTCTTATGTACAAACTGATAGACGCACATCCCAATACCCGCGACATTTATATCCAGAAACTGGAGGCCGAAGCTACCATCACCGACGAAATGGCCAAAAGGCTGGAGAAGGAATTTTGGGCTGACCTGCAGGCACACCTGGATGCAGTGAAGGAAAACCCTCTCCCCTATCACCCGCAGCCTACCGAACTGGCATGGCAGAAACTACGCAGTGCTCTTCCTGCAGATTTCCTCAAGTCTCCTGTCACTGCTATCAGCGAAGAAAACAAACAAAAACTCGTCGATGCACTATGCACCCTGCCTGCCGACTTCACACCACTCAGACAGGTACAGAAACATATCGAGGACAGGCGCGACAAACTGATCACAAAAAAGATCGTGGACTGGGCTGCTGCTGAGCTAATGGCTTATGGTAGCATACTCCTCGATGGCAAAAATGTGCGACTCAGCGGGGAAGATGTCAAACGGGGAACTTTCACACATCGGCATGCAGTGGTCACTGATGTCAATACAGAAAAGGAATACAATCGCCTCACCCCCCTTGAGAATAACAGCCATTTTTTCATATACAATTCTAACCTCAGCGAATATGGTGTCTTAGGTTTTGAATACGGATATTCGATCACCCAGCCTAATGCGCTGGTGCTATGGGAAGCTCAATATGGCGACTTTAGTAATGGTGCGCAGATCATCACAGACCAGTTCATCGCTACTGGAGAAAGTAAATGGCAGCGCAAGACCGGAGTAGTAATGCTCCTGCCTCACGGATATGAAGGCGAAGGCCCAGAGCATTCATCTGCCAGACTGGAGCGCTACCTGCAGCTCTGTGCTGAGTTGAATATGGTCGTGGTCAATATCTCCGACCCGGCTAACTACTTTCATGCATTGAGAAGGCAGCTCGAATGGGAATTTCGCAAGCCGCTGGTGGTCATGAGTCCGAAGTCATTGTTGCGTTTGCCTAAGTGCATTTCACCTTTAGAAAATATCACAACCGGTGGCTTCCGCGAAGTGATAGATGATACAGCTATCACAGATGCGAAAAAGGTACGCCGCGTATTGCTCTGCACAGGCAAGATATACTATGAACTGCTCGACAAACAGGAAAAAGATGGAGTGAAAGATATCGCTATAGTTCGTTTGGAACAGCTCTATCCGCTACCCGAAGCTCAATTGCTGGAATTGACTAAAAAATATGCTAAAGCAGAATTCGTATGGGTGCAGGAGGAGCCGAAAAACAATGGTGCCTGGACATTCCTGCTCAGCAGGCTCTATGAGAAACTACCACTCCGTGTGATAGCGAGAAAAAACTCGGCATCACCAGCTACAGGTTTTAAGAAACAACATTTG
>CAIXBT010000243.1 GCA_903917755.1 uncultured Bacteroidota bacterium | reverse complement strand
GTGTATGCCTCTCACAATAAGATGAGCATCGCAAAAACCATGTCAGGTTTTTTTATTGTTTTGAATCGCATTTTTTATCCGCTCAACTATGTATTGGTCAGCTCTACGGCAGTGATAGAAAGACGAATCAAACGTCACAACGCGGAGATGGACATCGAAGAGATCAACAAGGCCATAGATATAACGGTAGAAAATAAAGAATCGGGCAATGATATAAGAATGCTGAAAGGCATCGTTCATTTCGGCAATCTGACCGTGAAGCAGATCATGAGGCAGCGTATGGAGGTAGCAGCAGCCGACATCACATGGGACTATGAGCAGCTGCTGAACTATGTACGTGAACAAGGCTACTCACGCATACCTGTCTATTCCGAAAGCATAGACCAGATACAGGGTGTACTCTATATCAAGGATCTGCTGGAGCATATCAACCAGAGCAAGAACTTCGGCTGGCAGAAACTGATACGCGACCCGCTGCACGCACCGGAGACCAAAAAGATAGATGATATGCTGCGGGAGTTTCAGGAGACACGTACACACCTGGCCATCGTGGTGGATGAGTTCGGGGGTACATCGGGCATCGTGACGCTGGAGGACATAGTGGAAGAAGTGATCGGCGATATCAAAGACGAGTTTGATGAGTCGACAGACAGCAATATCAGAAAGCTGAGCGACGATACCTATATCATAGATGGTATCACTCCGCTGAATGATTTCACCCGGGCGCTGAACCTGCAGGCAGACCACTTCGAAGAGATACGTGATGATGCCGAGACGGTGGCGGGGCTGCTACTGGAGCTGCGCGGACGCATTCCGAAAGCAGGAGATGAGATCAGCTATGAACAGTTTAACTTCAGGGTGCTGTCTATCAAAAATAACCGAATAGAGAAAGTGAAACTGGAGGTCAGTCAATAAATAATAAGCAACACAATGTCAAAAGGAGCCAATTTTCTATTTCTCTTAATCCTTGCTCTTGCCCTCAGCAGCTGTCATGGCGACTATACGCCTAAGCCTAAGGCATACCCGCGTGTCAATTTTCCTGAGAGAAAGTATGAGCTTTATGATCCCGAATCATGCCCTTTCAAATTTGATAAACCGGTTTATGCCATCGTGCAGAAAGACACTTCCTTCTTCGGTCAGCGGCCTGCTGAACCATGCTGGTTGAATATCGTCTTCCCTGATTTTAACGGTACGATCAATCTCACCTACAAGGAGATCAATAAGACCATGACACTGGACCGACTGCTGGATGATGCGCATAAACTTTCATTCAAGCATACTAAAAAAGCTAACTACATAGACGAAAGCCTCATAGTAAATAAACATGGAGTGAGCGGTATTTTTTACAACGTGGGTGGCGATGCTGCCACTAACATCCAGTTCTTTCTGACAGACAGTGTGCATCACTATATACGCGGCTCTCTGTATTTCTTCAATGAGCCTAATTCAGACTCGATGGCCCCGGTGCTGGCTTTCATACGTCAGGATATCGATACGATACTGAATAGTTTTGAGTGGAAGAAATAAAGTAACCCCTCCCAAACCTTCCCAAAGGAGAGGGCTTAAATGCAAAAGTCTTTTATGAATAAGATTTTGTTTGTCTCGATCAGTATTGCGCTTCTCTTGTGTTCATGTCAGTTTACCCGCACCATTATCTATAACGATCCCGGCCTGGAAGATTACAAGATCATGCCTTATGCTCATGTCAGAGCCACTAACTATCAGCCACTGCCCGAGTCCTCTCTATACAATTCTATCAAGCTGCCCGACTCTCTATGGCAGGCACTGCAGCAGACGCAGACGATAGCTTTTCTGATATTCAGACATGACAGCCTGATCTATGAGTGGTATGCGAAGGGTTATTCGGACAGCAGCCACACCAATCCTTTTTCAGCTACTAAATCCATCACTTCTATCCTCACCGGCATAGCACTGAGAGAAGGCAAGATCAAAAGTGTAGATGAACCGGTAGGAAATTATTATGCTCCTTATAAATCCGGCGATCTGAGCAATATCACGCTGAAACACCTGCTCACCATGTCGTCAGGGCTCAACTATCATGATCAGTTTCTCAATCCGTTCGGGCATGTGGCACGACTATACTACGGTAGGGATCTACTGAAGTTCGTCAACACGATGAAAAAAGAAAAACCTGCCGGATATGAATTCAGATATAAGAATGTAGACCCCGAGATACTCGGCATAGCCCTGCGAAACGCAGTAGGGATGCCTCTTTCGGAATATGCCACCGAAAAACTCTGGGGTCCGATCGGTGCCGCACATGATGCCTTCTGGCTCACTGACAAAAAAGGAGGCATGGAAAAGACCTATTGCTGTTTTCATACCGATGCACGCGATATAGCACGGATAGCACTGCTCTATGAACATTTCGGCAACTGGCACGGCAAACAAATAGTAGATAGCAGCTACGTGAGAGCCTCACTCACCCCTATCAATATCTGGGATGGTGAGATGGGCGACTCTGTGATATGCAGACGCTACGGGTACCTCTGGTGGCTGAGAAATACTGATAATAAAGGAGACTATGCCGCAGACGGAATGAAAGGGCAATATGTGGGCACGCTGCCTGACAAGGACATCATCTTCGTACGGCTGGGCAAAAGAGATTGGTACAAGAATGGCGGTCGTTTTGGAAAATTCCCTTTCCTCTATAGCCAGATCTTAAGATCACTGAGACACATGTTTTAAAATTCTTGCCGGGCATTAACTCCATTGAGGAGAAGTGATATTGCAAGTGCATCTCCCTTGATAGGTTCTATCTCCTTATAATTTGCTTTTACAAAGTCTACTAATAACTCTGAGGGTTCACTTGACTTAAATACACGCAAACCATTAATGTTTCTAAACATGGTGATCAGAAATGGGAAAATGGTCCAAACCCCAAGAAAGAAACTATAAAGACATTTTTTGGCAACAATAGACTTCGAACAGCTATTACATAAGATCAAATGTTCTGTATTTGACACATGAAAATGCGGTATTCCAAAAACAGTTCCAACCTTTATTCTATTCAGGTTTCCCTGAACATTACAATTCGGACAAAAGGCGTTTTGAATACAGTAGCAATAGGAGTCGAGAAGTGGTTTTTCTAAAATAAGAAAAGCCGGTTTAGACGGCTCAGTGTATTGAAGTCCGCGTTTGCGAATTTCCTCCTTTAATATTTGCAAAGCTTCGGGAGTCAATGATTCTGCATCTCGCACTGCTATCCGCACCAGATCTTCATCGCGAAATTTCCTGTAGTTTTCCCTTAATTCGTCTTCTGAGATGTACATTTAAATAGGTTTTTAAAGCCTAACCTATCTTGAAGTGCTTGAGCCTGCGTACTTCCTCATCTTCGAGAAAACGCCATCTGCCACGTGGAACGTCCTTTTTCGTCAGGCCTCCGAAATAGACACGATCGAGTTTGAGTACATCATAGCCGAGAGATTCGAAGATACGACGCACTATACGATTCTTACCTGAGTGGATCTCGATACCTACTTCTGATTTATTTTTCGGATTGGTATATGCTACTTCAGTCACTTCTGCTATTCCGTCTTCGAGTACTACACCGTGTTTGATACGCTCATAGTCATCGAGCTTGAGTGACTTGTCGAGGACGGCATGATATATTTTTTTGATCTCCTTAGATGGGTGTGTCAGGTTTTGCGCCAGCTCGCCATCGTTAGTGATCAGCAGGACACCGGTAGTATTTCTATCCAATCTTCCTACAGGATATAAACGAGGTTTCTTAGTGGACTTGATCTGCGTATAGGCAGCCTTGATCAGGTCGAGCACTGTCTTGCGGTCACGCTCATCAGTAGTCGTAGTGATACAGTCCTTAGGTTTATTCAGCAGTATATATACTTTGGTCTCCGGAGTGATACGCTTATCATCGAAAGTGATCTTATCTGTGGCCTTGACCCTGTAGCCCATCTCTTTGATCACCTCACCATTCACTTTGACCTTGCCTTCTGCTATCAGTTCATCTGCTTTGCGGCGTGATGCTATACCGGCATGTGCCAGAAATTTATTGAGGCGCATACTCTCCATTGGAGCAGCTTCTACTACTGCGGGCATATCGCCCTCCTTTAGTTTATTGAGGCGTTTCTGGATCTTTGAGTCGAGCGAAGTAGTGGGAGCGTCAGTTTTTTTCTTGGGTGCCTGCGCAGGCCTGGTCTTTTTGACAGGCACAGTTTCCAATTCGGGCGCAGTAGTTTTCTTCTGATAAAACTTCTCGAAAGGATTCTTACTCTTACTTTTATCTGGATTACTCTTCGCCACTATCATTTTATTAACGTCACGAATATAACACAATTCTCTTCATGAAGCACATGAGGATGCGATGGACATTCTATTTATACGATTTGAAGTGCGTTTTTGAAATCTGAAAACAGGTTCTATTGGATCTCTACAGATATGATCTCCACTTTCCGCTCTACCGCTGCAGCCGGGTTGTAGACTGAGTTTCGGGTATCCTCGTGGCTATCACTTACATTTTTTGCGGCCCTTTCTTTGCCGAGCGATTCGTTTTTCAAAACCAGTTTTCCGCTGTCGATATATTGCATCAAAATCCCTGTGCGATAGTGATAGAAATAATTTCGCAGTGAGGCTATCCTCCTGTAGCCGAGTTGTATATTGTATTCGCTGTAGTTGAGCGGCGAACAATAGCCCTGTATCGTGATCTCGATCTTCCGGCCTGACTGAAGTATATCGAGCAGCTGTGCGCTGAACTGTATGAGATTATAATAACCTTTTTCCACCTTATCAGAGAAGAGATTGAAGACCTCCTGATCGGCCACCGTTTTTTGGTCAGGTGCGAGACCTTTATCAAATTCCTTTTTGTATTTATCCAATAATCTCCAGTACTGCTGATAGGTATAGATATAGTTTAAGGTAGTTGTGTCTCTCAGATTGCAACACTCCGGTTCGTCATTATGAAAATAAAGTGTGACAGGCAGCTGCTGCTTGATCTTAGTGATATTCTTGTCTATCCAAACTTTTGTCGGTGTATCAGTTTTTGCTGTAACCAACGGAGGTGTGACGGTATCCCGCTGAACGACCTGCACTACTACTGTTTTTTTATCTGGTGTGTCAATTTTAACCTCTGCCGTGATCTGATGTTCCGGTGTGTCTATCCTCTTCGGGACCTCGATCTTCATTCCGGTCTCATACATCCATATATCATTGCAGCAGGTTTCTGACTTGATATAGAATGAACCTTTGCGATTGGATGCGAAGTAGTTTTTCGATCGATCCGGACTTTTGTAGAAATAGAAATCATTCTGCGATGAGTTGACAGAATGCCCTAGATTTTTAGGTATGGACCAGGAGCCATTTTGAGGCGCAGATTGAAATATATCAAGCCCTCCAAAACCATAATGCCAGTTTGATGCAAAATATAATTGCTGGTCATGGCTGTCATAACAGGGTGAAAACTCCTCGTCCTGGCTATTGATATTGGCACCGAGATTGACAGGCTCCTGATAGGTATTGTCCTTCTGGATCCTGCTCATCCAGATATCGGTCTTGCCATATCCACCCGGCCTGTCACTCACGAAATATAGCACCTCTTCACCTTTGTCATTGGTCCCGACATTGGGCTGAGTAGATGTAGTATGCGGTGCATTGATGGTAGCATCGAGTTTGAGTGCTGCAGAGAACGAATCCTTTCCTGCATTGCTGACATAGATATCGCATCTGAGTGTTGATCTGTTTTCTTCATCAGGTTCACACATGGTGAAATAAAAGCGCTTCATATCCGGCGAATAAGCGCCATTAGCAATATGAAAAGATTGATCCGGAGCATTGACAGAAAATATTTTTGAAGTCTTGTATGTCGAATCGGCCTGATATATTCTGGTTAGAAATTTCTGCTTCTTTTTGTTGCCGCTAATGTTTCGTATAGACGAAAATAAAAGCTGCCCATCAGGGTCCAGAAAGGGATTGGTCTCCGAAAAGGCAGTATTGACGCCCTCCGGCAGGTGTATGATCCTGAGCGTGGTGCTATCTTTGATATTTGCAATGGCCCAGCTGCATGATTCTATTTCCTGCTGTGCCTTGTCCCGATAGTATCCTTTCTCGGTATATTTAGTTCTGAATTTTTTGAACTGTGCCACTGCTGTCTCATATCTGCCCAGATAGTGCAGCATGATGCCATACCAAAAAGTAGCCAAAGGATACTGATGTGTCACATCATCCTGTATCAGTTTTTTATAGGCTTCCGATGCATTCTTATAATCATTGAATCCCCTCAGTGCCTCAGCATATTTAAATTCCAGCTCGATATTAAACTCAAATTTTTCTAAACCCTGTCTGTAATATTCCGCTGCATTGTAGTCGTCGCCCTTCTTTTTTGCTTCATCACCGAAGGCAATGTATTGCTTAGCTGTCTGGGCATACACAAAGGATGGGATACAAAAGAAAATCCCCATGAAGAGGATTACTATATATCTCAGAGAATGGTATGGGGCAATATTAAAATATAGGACAGTTTGCAAAACTTGAACTGAGTTTTTTGATTTTCGAAATAATATAGATCACTGATATTTCAAAGCCTCCATTATATCGGCTGGCAGGGGTGAAATTTGAGCTATTGATATCATAGCTGCAATTCACCTGAAGGTTGTTGTAGTCCATACCTATCAGTACTGCCGGTGCATCGCCTACGCGATAGTATGCACCTGTATTTATCGCTATACGCGAGTATGATTTGACAGAGACATATGTCTTTAAATGCACGCCCGGCACGAACTCCTGCTGAGTAGCCTGTCTCTGCCACAGAAACTCGGGAACGATATCACACCTCCCGGATATTTTGAATTGTCCGCGGACACTGATATTAAATCTCGGGTCGAGTTTGACAGAAAGGTCATTGTAGAAACTCTGGGTCGGGGAGTTGAAGTGAGCTATAGAAAAACCAATCGTAAAATTATTTCTGATCCCTTTATTCCATTTGTAAGTGATGCCGGTACCCATATCCAGAAAGAAGAAATTGGTCTTGCTGTATGCTTCGCTCGGATTGATATTCGGATTGAAAGCATCTCCGTTAAACTGATTGTCAAAAAACAGTTTAGTATAATCAAAGGATCGATTAACGAAGCCTATCTGATAGCCCAGACAGATCGTGTGCTCATCTTTATGACCAAAATTGAGTTGATAGCTGAAGGATGCAGCTGCATTGAGAGAGCTGAATCTTGAATCTCCGGCCCTGTCATAATAAAAGAGAAAGCCGCCACCTATCCTGTCATGGTTTTTCAGGGTCACGAAATTCATATCCATCGATGCCGATGCGGTATTGTATGCTACAGGTACAGATTGCCATTGGTTTTTAAAATTTCCCACAAAACGCATATCTCCATCAAAGAGATTGGTATTGGCAGGATTTTCATTGAGCGGAGAGAAATTGAATTGAGTGAAATGGATATCCTGAGCTAATGAGACAAGAGATATGAGACAAGAGACAAGAGATAGCACAATGTATTTCTTGAAACCTATGCTCAGTCTCCTAATCGCCACGACATCTGTGTCAGCAGCTAAATTCCAGTCGGCGGAATTCATATGATCTTGTTTGGAGCTTTGACCCTTCACTCTTCGTTATACTTTATCTTAATAGTGTTACATTCCCTTTTTTGAAAAACTTTTCGCCGACCTCACATGTACCCTCTATATACCAACCAAACACTGCCGGGTCAAGCTTTCTGCCCTTATAAGTACCATCCCATCCAGTGTTTTGATCTCGTGTCTCAAACATCTTCTGGCCCCATCTGTCATACACCGTGAAATACATTTCCTGAATGAAATTGCCTCGCACATAGAGCTTGTCATTCTTGCCGTCATTATTAGGACTGAAGGCATTGGGCACATAGAGATTGGATGACTTGCAGGGGGTATATCGTATATACACGGTCACCTCTTTCTTGAGTTTACAGCCATTATTATCAGTCACATTGACCGTATAGGTCGTAGGTGTCCGCGGGAAAGCAAGCGGATCCTGTATGACCGTCGAGGAGATAGTAGAGTCCGGATTCCAGTATAGAGACGTAGCCTGCGTATAGATCACATTGAGTTGAGAAGTATCGCCATAGTTGATCGTATCAGGAGTGGCAGTGGCCAACACATACTGCAAAGACGATACGACATTGACATTGATACTGTCTTTGTACACACAGCCAGTGCTGAGATCGGTAGCCGTGACATGAAACATGGTGTTGCTCGGTGGCTTCACAAAGGGAGAATCGGTATTTCCTCCGCTCACAATATCACTTGACGGTGTCCAGGTATAACTCATCGTCCTGTTAGCTGTGTCTTTAGCAAAGAGCTCGATCGTGTCATTAGGGCACAAGACATTATTGCCCTTGATCAGCAGGCTATCTTTATTGACACCCACTTCCTGTTTATATATCGTATGGCAATTGCCCTTGGTCACTACCAGTTCATAATTCGTGGTCTGTGTAGGAGACACATAAGGGTTTGTAATATTTACATTGCTCAATCCTGCAGATGGAAACCACTGATATGTCAGCGATGTATCATTCAGTGGCGGGATACCTATCTGAATACTATTGCCCAGACAGGCAGAGAGTGGAGGCAATATGGTGGTTGAATCATTACCGCGAATAGTGACTTGTTTTTTGACGGTATCTGATCCATTGCAGCTGGTGGCATCTGCTATGATCAGTGTAATGGTATAAATACCGGGTGCTGTATATGCATGAAAAGGGTTAAGCTGATTAGACGTGGTGCCATCTCCGAAATTCCAATAGACCACCGTATTGGGAGTATCAATGATCTTGCTGTTATTAATGAACTGATAATTGAAAGTGTCGCAGACAGATGGCGGATTTGTAAAATCAGCTATCACCAAAGGCAGATTGAGATCCAGTTTGAAAATGGCATTATTACAATTCTGTGAATTATTAGTATGCGAAACCACACTGGCAGGATAGGTCGGGAATGCACTATTGCCGCCACATCCGGCACATACAGATTCATAGATCACCCCTTTTTTGTCAAATCGACTCGTGCCTCCATCTACGTGATCTTCGGAGATAGGCGACCCGAAATAAGTGGCATAGGTGATAGCAGAGGCATCGTCTTTCATGACCATGACATAGAAATCATTGCTGTCTGTGTGCAGCTGATAAGCATCAGGCGTGACATACATACCCGCAGTACTAAGGCTCGGCCCAAAACCATATAACCGGTGAAAATCCGAACCCCATCCTGCCACATATAAGCTTCTGCAAACATCTACGAGAAATGCAGTGGGTGAAATATCAGGTCTGCCTATACCTGTGCCAAAGCGGGTAGACCAAATGAGCGTATCAAGTGCGTAATTAAACTTACTGATATACTGACCGCTCTTAGGGATATTGTAAGTGGCATTATAACTGAAATAGGTACTGGTATCAGTAGTCTCACCGAGCACATAGACATTATTCAGCCTGTCAGTCTGGACGAAAAATAGCTGATCATAACTCGGTGTACCAAAAAGGGTAGAGCGAATGAGACTATTGCCGTTCCTATTGAATAAAGAGATGAAGCCCTCTGCCTGTCCCCCATGTGTAAGGGGCTGATAGGTGCCGGCAGTAGTAGGAAAAGAATCTGACTGCGTACCCCCGCAGACAAACACATTTCCTACGTTGTCCAGCGTCAGTGAATAGCAGGCTGTTTTTTTATTGCCGCCCAGATATGAACTCCAGATCAGTGTGGTCAGATAGTTATCCATTTTAAAAACCACCCCATCCATCTCTCCATTAAAAATGGTCTGATAGGCTCCGGGAGTGGTCGGAAAATCCTGCGACCGTGTACAGGATGCGATATAGACATTGTCATTCGCATCCATATCTATCGCCCCTCTCACTTCGTCTGCATACTGATAATGCAGATCCTGATATTCGGGATAGTTAAGTCCGTCATTCGCTGTACCACCGATATAAGTAGAGCCAATCAGCGCCGAGCCATCCTGTGTGAAGTGTGTGACAAAAATATCTGAGCCTGCTATATAGTGCACACCTATACCATTGAAGAGGCCGGGATCAGTACCACCGTTGAAGACCGTATCATAGGCTCCATGAGTAGTTGGAAAGTTATTTGAAGCTGTAGTGCCAAATACAAAAAGTTCATCATTGCTATTGACTATAAGGCTGTGTGGCAGCTCATCGCCCCTGCCACCCAGATAGGTAGAGTATAAACGTGAGGTACCGTCAGAAGTATATTTGGTGATGCTCACATCCGTACCCGAACCATCCAGATAGAGGCTATCATGATAAAAGCCCCATCCGCCGCCCCAGAATGCCTGAAAAGCACCCAATGTGGTAGGGTAGCCAAGGCTGAATACGCTGCCTGAAGAATAGGCATTACCCTTGCTGTCATAGGTAGCTGTATAACCAAAGTTATCAGCAGTAGATCCTGAATAGGTAGAAAAAATAAGTGTTGGGTCGATGATCAGATCATGTGTATGGTCCCAACCCTGCGGCAGATCAAAAGAGATGACACCCTCACTCATCTGATAGGCACATGGCACTTGTTGCCTCTTGCCATTGATCTCCTGATAGGCATAAGGTTCAGATTCGACCAGTGTACCTACAGAGGTTTTGATCACGAGTTTATTGTCATTCAGCGATACTTTATCTGCTCCGTCATAGCGAATATGGATCGGTGCTGAAGTGATATTGGTACTGCCTTTTATGATCCAGTCATATTTCAGGTTTGCCCCTTCGGAATGCAGGAAGAGATCAACACCCGCATAGATGTTTGAATAAGTGATCTGATGGTAAGCATTGACATGGCTGGCCCATTTGCTCTGATCCTTTCCTACGAAATAATTGAAATACTCATCAAGCTTTTCTGCACCGATACGCTCGGCATTGGGATTAGCGCCTACGAAAGTGCTTCTGAAAGCATGACCATGTATCAGGCGATCCTCATTCAGTTTATATTCTATCTGCAGCGGATGCTCGCTGCGGTAGTGCTTCAGATCTGCAGTATCCATCAGCTCATAGGTGATCCCTCCTCTTTCAAAAAATACATTGGCATAATGCATCTCCGTTTTGTAGAGAATATTCTTATTCCACTGACCTTTGTTTTCTTTAAAGACCAGTTGATTGCAGGCCGTACATGTACCACCAGCATCTGCATCTGCCGAAAGCAAAAAGCCGAATAATAAAAGCCATAAATATTTCGATGGCATCTCCATCAGCGGTTGTATTATATTACAAAATAGGTGTTTGCATTCGCAGTTTAACTGACACAATTTAAGCATAAAAATCTGACTATATAGCATAGACGAATTTCAATGTTAAAAGGTACTCTAAAAATATTATTCCTCCAATAAAAATTTACAGAAGGCTTCGTATGGGGCGAAGAATAAACTCTGCCGATTTTAGTTGTAAGCCAGTCTGATAGCGGAAGCTATTCTTTCGAATTCTTCCTTTTCCAATTTAAGCTTAGGATCAGAGAAGTTAATAGAGCCGTTCTGCAATGGAATAAGATGAATATGGGCATGAGGGACCTCGAGACCTATCACAGCCACCCCGACACGCAGGCAGGGCACAGCTTGATCTATAGCCCGGGCCAGTTTTTTTGAAAAAGACATCAGCTCCAGATAGGTTTCACTATCCAGATCAAAGAGATAGTCTATTTCTTTTTTGGGCACTACGAGTGTATGCCCTTTGGTCAGCGGGCTGATATCAAGGAAGGCAAAACAATGTTCATTCTCTGCCACTTTGTAGCAAGGGATATCTCCATTGATGATGCGTGTGAAAATCGAGGGCATATTCATTGATTTAAACAGCCGGATAATGAACTTAAATACCGATAGACAGAACCTCAAACTCCATAGCGCCCGCAGGTGTTTGTGCTACGGCCTTTTCGCCGATCTTTTTGCCGAGCAGTGCCTTGCCGATAGGTGAGGCTATTGATATCTTGCCATCTTTCAGGCTGGCCTCTGCCTCACTCACTATGGTAAACAGCTGCTTTTTGTTCATCTTTTTGTTCATCACTTCGACCTTAGTGAGGATACCCACTTTAGATGTATCGACGTTCTTCTCGTCCATGACTCTCGCACTGCCTACTTTGCCTTCCATCTCAGATATACGCGCTTCGAGATGTGCCAGCTCCTCACGGGCTGCATGGTATTCAGCGTTCTCACTGAGGTCGCCTTTCTCGCGTGCTTCGGCTATAGCCCGAGATATTTCGGGCCTTTTTACGGATTTCATGTGTTTTAAGTCTGCCACAAGTGCCTCATAGCCATCTTTGGTCATATATTGTATGTCTGCCATAATCGCTTCTTTATTTTCTTTTGATTGTCTGTAACTTATAAAACGGAAAGACGCCCTATTGGACGTCTTTCGTTATGTCAAAGTTAATAGACTTTTAGCTGATCGCCAAATTTTACATTTCCATATAAATCTCGACTCTGCGGTTCTTAGCACGTCCTGCAGCTGAGTCATTCTTGTATTTTGATTTTTTAGAACCAAAGCCTCTGGTTGTGACTTTGTCAGCACTGATACCCTTAGATGCGAAGTAATCTTTTACTGCATCTACGCGATCCTGAGAGAGTTTTTGATTGGCATCTTCATCACCTACATTGTCAGTATGACCTTCGAAAATAGCATGATAACCGTTGTTCTTTTTCATGATATTAACGAGGTAGTTGAGGTAGTTAAATGACTTGGTTTGGATCTTAGCTGAGCCAGTCTCAAACTCCAGTACTTCATAGTCATTGAACTGAAGGGCTTTTTTGCCACCCTTGGTCACTGTATCGATATCGCCCCCTTTGTAATCTGATTTCTCAAGAGACACAACGATCGTATCTCTTTTGATCACTATTTCTTTTTTGATCACCGTGTCGATCTTTACGACAGGATTGTCAGCCTTTACTTTGAGCTCTTTATTAGCTTTCACCAGAGAGTCGATAGCAGCATCTTTTTCTTCCATCTCTTCTATAGTCACTTTGCCTTTTTTACCTTTTTTCTTGGTTTCAGCAGGAGCAGCTTTCTTGTCATCGTATGCAGACGGTGCAGCATCTGCTTTGTCGCCTACCACTTTAACTTTATCACCACCACCCAGATTCACTCTCAGGCCTACGGTATGTGTATGAGCAAAATTAGTGTTGAGCGCGGTCATTCTGAATCCATAGTCCAAAGCCAGATTTGGTCCTGAATGGTCCTTCTTGAACGGAACATTGATGGTCAGACCGGCAGCCAGACCGTTATAAGCTGTGGTAGTAGTAGCACCGGTGAAAATCCCATTCTCAAAACGATAAGCCGCTCTGATCATAAACATTTCTTTGAGTGAGAATTCCGCACCCAGACCCCAGTTATCATTTCCGAATGCATTGGCAGAATACTGACCCAGGAAGGTGACTCTGTAGAACTGGGTGAATTTTTTCGGAGCTATTTCGATCCTCTTGCCGAGATAGAGATCATACGAAACACCCATGTTCAGTTGCGTAGGCAATTCAAATGTATTTGTTCTCTTGTTATAAGTCACAGCATAAGTACCGCCTTCGGCTACACCTACATAGGCCAGATTATCTCCGTTAAACTTCATGGTAGTTCCGACATTGCGAAGTGAAACACCGAAGTGAACGTTTTCCTTTTTGCCGGTGGTGTACTGAAGGCCCGCATCAAATGCAAAACCTGTAGCAGTTACGTTGCCGATGATCTCAGACACTAACCTGAGGGTCACGCCACCTGTGATCAGGTTGTCGCCCATCACCTTGTTAGAACCAAGAGAGAAGTTCTTAGCAAACGATGCACCGATATTCAGGAAGGTAGGTTTGAATACACCTAATCCGCCTTCGGGTGATGCTGTAGTGGTCTTGTCTATCGCACCGAAATTAAGTGAGTTGATAGAAAGCGCTACTGCATTGCTCTTGAAGCGCGTAGAAAACCCGCCCTGCACAATATTGACACCTGAGCCTGTGAGCCACGAGGTATAGGCGGCATTGATCTCCGTACTCTGCGTATATCCCACACCTGCGGGATTGAGCCTTTCTGCTTCCAAACCCTGTACACCTGCACAGTTTAGGTCCCAAAAACCGGCAGAACGCGCATAGCCGTTTATATTCAGCTCTAATGCGCCAGCTTCGCCTTTCCTATCCGGATTACCTGCATAGCTTGTTTGCAAAAACATACTTAATGCCGCACCCAATACTAAAAATTTCTTCATACTCTGTCTTTTATTGAATCGCCTGATAATAATTAGAAGTTAGAAACATCTGTAGGTCTCATAGCTCCAAACCATTTTAATATTCTATGTCCTACGCCCGGTACGTCTATATCAAAAAGATAAATGCCACTGGACACCGGTATGGCACTCTGATTCTTCAGATCCCATTCCACTGTATTATCCAGTGCTGCGCTTCCTGAATTATCATTGAGATTGTACCCGTTTGTGATCTCGACCTGTTTGTTAGTGACCGGATCGATATTGAGAGATCTGTTGAGAGTTCTCACCAGCACTCCATCCAATGTATAGATCTTGATCGTACAGTTGTTTGGCAGGTTGGTCACTTTGATACGGCCATCATTAGCTGATACCTCATATGCTGAGTATGCCAGATACGGGTTTGGTACGATACGTATCATATCCAGTGCCGATTTAGCGACCGAGTCATTGTTGATCTTAGGTCCCAATCCGTGTGTGCTAAATGTATATCTGGCGAACAATGTTGAGTCTGCGGCTACAGTAGCATTGGTAGCAAATTTATTAACTGGCTTAGCTACTCTCAGCTTGATGGTCACATCGCTAGGGATCAGACCGTCTTTGACTGATTTCAAAGTATAACCTGATGTAAGATATGGCATAGCTGTCCACATGATCTGCCTGTAGAATGCTCTTATCTCTTCAGGATATGCCTGACTAGGCGGATTGTTTACCATCGTGGTATACATAGGGCCAGTCAGTTCAGTCTGCAATGTAGTACCACCATCATACACGGAGTTAAATACATAGAAGAAATGCTTGCCGCCGAAGATCGGTGTATAAGGCACGTTGCCACCCTGATTCAGATCGCCAAATAGTTTTGGTGTAGGGTTCCATATCATATCACGACCATTCTGATCACCCTCGTCAGAGGCTTCACCGAAGGCTACATTCAGCCTTTGTCCTGTCTCGACATTGATAGCATATCCCGGAAACCATGAGAGGCCGACGTTATATGCGGCACCATCATAAGTACCATCTTTCATCAAGGCAAGGTGATTTCTCAGCATTCCTTTGCGCGGAGGTACCGTGGTTCCATCGGGTGCAGTGGAGAAATCGAGAACAGGATTGTCACCAGTTTCAAATACCACGCACTGTGACCATTTAGACTGGTCAGATGTCAGCACGATGTCCACACTTTGCAATTGATCAAGTGTATTTTCGGGAGAAGATGCTCTGTCAGTATATGCATCCCACTTGAATGCCGGTCCACCTACAGATAGTGGACGTCCGGTTACTACAGGTTGATTAGGGCCCATACTCCAGTTAGCTGCAAGGCAATAAGGAGCCCACAGACCACCGCAAAAAGTCTCGTATGCGCTATTGGCATCAGTCAGGTTTTGAGCTACCGTTCTTGTCTTATAATATGCATCTACGAAAGTATTGCATAATGGATCCGGAGTGGTCGTTGCGCAAGGCAGTTCATAAGAACCGGAGCGTATCCAGTTATTAGCAATGGTCTGTCCGGAATCTTTGATAAAAGATAGCCAAGGATGCGATGGATCAGCATATGTGATAGACCCGCTGAGAGGACCATATACAGGCAGGCTGTCAGCATAGTTAGTATAGATCGGGAATGGTGTACCTAAAGTGATAGCGAATCCATAATCATTGCCCAATGCATCAGCTATTATCTGCTGGTATGGTTTGCTCAGCGTACTTTGTGAATGTATGGTGACACCATTAGTGAGGTCATTTAGTTCCCACCATGCCAGAGATGAAACGCTCACACCATTGTAAGGTAGAATGGTATCATGGACCACCAGTTCAAAATCAGCTTCTTTGAGCAAAACCGGATCGGTCACCATGAATGCGAGCGGATCCTCTCCTATGGCATAATCCAATGTATCAGCATAATTATAAATGCTGCCGAGGATCGCAGAAATAGTAGTAGGTGTGACATCGATATAGTTTCCTCCGTTACCCTGTCCTTCTACTCTTTTGACCTGAGTAGCACTACCCCATTTACTGTTCAGGACCCTTCCGCCATCAGTCGGCTCAGAATTTTCAGGTATCACAGAATATTTATTGAAGTTCTTACCGATCAGGAATGGTTGATACTGACCTACACCGGTAGCCGGATTGAAATTCTGGAAATTGTTTGTAGCAAAAGATATTACTCCAAAATAGTAAGTTTTATGATTGACCATCTGACCGCCGCCTATCAGGTCCAGAGAATCCAGCAGCGAGTGTTTGATCCCAAGATTCGGAAGGTCATTGCCTACGCCAGGCACTGTACTTGACTCAGGTATCCATGAGGCAGTCGAAGTGATAGCATCTGAATATTTGTCCCAGTTGACCAGATGCGATACATTATCGCGGATATCATATACCGCTATAGGTATGGCTTTGGTAGGGTCGGTGAGGTCACTCGACGAAACTGTAGAACTAGCCAGTTGATATAAGATATATCCCTGAAATTTGTACAGTGAGTCTTTGCCTGATCCCGGTATATATCCTTTGCTGATACGCAGTTGATCCGGTTGTGCATAGGTCTCCCCGACATTATTTCCCTGTGGGTCATCGGCGAAATTGATGATCACTTTCTGATCTAATGCGCGAATATCCAGCACCGGAGCAGAAGGGCCTGACAACTGCTGAAAACAAGCATCAAAAAGCGCCTTAGCCTTATCTGCTGCTACGCTTATGTTTGACCAGCTAGGGCAGTTAGAACCTACGCCGCCCGGAGGATCTACAAATATCACACCGATAGTGATATACTCAGAAGCACATGGCATGAATGTGAATGGTCCTGATGTCTGCACAAAACGTCTGTCATTGGCTGCTATGGCAGGGCCTGTTTGCGGATTACACTCAGACCATTGATTAGCTATAGACGGATCGCCGGGGAAGCAATATGGTGTAGGGATAGAACCGCCATATCCGTTGCCGCCGTATGTGATAGGTGTACCGTCATTCCAGTATCCTGTTTGGTAGTTACGAAACCCTGAAGCAGTGGTCGGGTCACTCTGACCTGTAGCTGCACCATTGGTGAAATAACAGAATGAGCTCATGCCCAATTTCTTGGGTTGATGTGTAGCCCTGTCGATGATCGTATCTGTTGGGCCTTCGAAATATTCGATACCAAGCATAGGAAGATTGCATCCGTAACCAACCTCGCTGGTAGGACATACACTACCCTGATCGCAGGTCACACCATTCTGCTGAGTACCGCTTTGTACGAATCCATTATACTGAATGGCCAGACTGCGGGATGTATCACAACCCACCCTGTCATTATTAGCACAACCCAGATCCACATCGGTCCACTGAGACATATAAGTGCTGTGCAATACCGCTCCTGACTTATTGATGATATTATAAGTATAGAAGGTCATGTTGTTGATCTCATCAGAACTTTGAAAAGCAAAAGCAAGTTCATTGACCTGAATACCGATAGGAGCACCATTACTGGCTGTGTGTACGTTACCTTTATCGTTCATTACCCAAAACACCATCTCATCTGCATAAGAACCGATCAGTGGATTACATTTGGCATTGTACACGAGGCTATCGCAGCCCGGGCCCTGAGACCTTGTACCGGCCTGCTTGATGGTCGGATAGTCACCGTCATGCGGATCATAGATACCATCGCCGTTCGCATCAAAGAAAGGCGCCAGAATGCCCGACATCTGGTAGCCTTCAGCTGCCATATAGGGGTTGCCTTTGCCCGGCCAGCGTATCATGTTGCTATCTTTTAAATTGATCACCGCATCGGATACGTGACCGTTATTTGCAGGATTCTGATATGCCAGTATACATGGCTTGATATCTGAAGAATAGACCGGAAAGTGCTGATCCCAGAGGTTACAGGTAGAAAGTGTTACGCTTCCATTATTGTCCAAAGGACCAGTATAGTAATCGCTCGTACCCTGACGATATTCCAATGCAGCTATTTTAAGGTTATTACCCTGATCGAGCGCAGAGACCCATATGGCTCCGGCAAAAATAGCCTGTGGCAATGGCGTAGTAGAGGTTTTATCGCCTTTAGGCACTTCATAGTGACCCACACTAAGATCCCACCATTGATCACCCGCATCGAGCAGACGCGCCCTGACGTTATTGACATCCATATCAAACTGATCGGCAGGAATATTACAACCTCCGTTTTCTTCTTTATATGAGTGGTGCGGCTTAGGGGGCTGCATATTAGCGGGATTTCTCGCTATACCGACACTCCCGACAAAACAGAAGCCTGTAAGGAGGAAAGCAGATAATAATCGGAATTTCATGATCTTAGATTTTATTACTTCTTAAATTTTTCGATTCTTCAATTAAAAATTGATACTGGCTCCCAAAAATATTCTCCTCGGGTAGCTATAATTGCTAGGATTATTCACCTTGGCTTTATACAGATCCTTATATGCCTGTACGCTAGGCTGAGAATTTATATTGACCTGGCTGCTCGGAGCTTTGAGATATCCATCATCATTGGCATTGAGCGTATATGGATAAATAGACAATACATTATCCGTGTTGAGCAGGTTCTGGATATACAGATATATCGACACACCCATTACCTTAGGATCCTTTGACGTTGATTTCTTGCTGATCTTGAAGTTGAAATCCTTGTTTACGCGCATATCGAGACGTGTGTACCAAGGCAGACGTGCATTGAGTGAAGTAGTAGCACCACGAGAACCGGAAGTAATGGAAGCTTCATCTACTACCGTAGCACTCTCACGAGTAGGTGTACCCGAACGCAGGTTCAAACCTAAGTTGATACCAAAGTTTGCGAGTATCTGCTGATTGTGAACGATCGGTCCATTGTATTTTTTGCCACCTTCAAAACGGTAATCCAATGACAGTTTGATCTGATGGCGTGCATCCGTGCTGACAGGATAGACTGTTCTGAAGTTAGGATTGTTTGAACTGACCAGATACTGAGCTGCCTGATCATCAGATCCTGTTCCTTCTACAAACTGAAGGGTATAGTTAGCAGTGATCTTGAAGTTCTGTATCCTTCTCATATCAAATAACAACCTGACACCTTTTGCGGAACGGAAGTCAATATTATCATAAGTAGTGTAATCTGCCGGGAATGCATATTGCATTTTGCGCATATCGATCAGGTTTCTTGTCTCCTGATAGAATGCAGAAAGGGTCACTGCTGCAAAATCTGCTACCTGCTGTTTGAAACCAAATTCATAGTCGGTCTTTTTGATCGGTTTCAGATTCGGGTTATTCTTGACACCGGTATATTCTGTGAAATAATAGTACTCCGCTATGTTCAGCTCATTTCTGGCTTGCGGCCTTTGAGACAGCACATCATAATGCGCGAAGAACTGTGCCTGATTAGTAATATTGAAAGAGTATTGCAAACGAGGCATAACCAGATACTGAGCCTGATAGCTGGTGAAGGAAACACTAGGGTCGTAGCTGGATGACTTGATATAGGTTTTAGCTTCGGCAGATGACATACTATTCACATTCGGCACATTGATATAAGGCAAAATACCGTTAGATCCTGCCAGTGATACGATCTGTCCGGTAGACGGCCTTCCGTATTTGTCATACCAGTTGTCTCCATCTCTGTAACCTGTGATCTGAGCACCAGGTCCGTTCTTGTCTACATATACGGCATAGTTATTTCCTATATTAGAAGGTATTGTATTGCCGGTGAGCAGGCCTTCGCTTTTGACCTGACCTGCAGTATATATCTGATAGAGAGAATACGGATCCTTTAGTACCTGCTGATTGGCATCAAAACGATCTATTCTGAGACCCACTACAAAACCCATGTCCTTGTAGAAGAATTTGTCCTGAATATATCCGGCTGCATAGGTCGGCATGAATGCTCCGATAGGACGAGTATACTGTCCGTCGGCATTCTTCTGATAGAAGAAGTCTCTCACTGTAGGCTGATATGAAAGGACATTGCCCTGATAGTCATATCCTCTGTAGCTAATGATCGGTGAGCCGCTGTTAGTATAGCTCAAGAGCTCATCAGCAGAAAATAATTTGAGTGAAAGCTTGCTCGGGTCCTGTGCGAAAAAGTCAATGAAATCAGTTCCGTTTGGATTGTCGCCTATAGCTTTTCTCAGGTTGCGATCGAAATAAGTTTGTTGTGTCAGATCTGCTTTTTGTCCGTACAATATGGTATCAGTAGCATAGAAAGCCGGCAGATTGGATGAATTAGCATTGTATTTTACACCATTGATCAGGAATATCGGATTAGCCGTATCTACCGAGAGGTGAGTGTTGACCAGGTTTCTACCCAGCACCCAGAGATCGAGCGGGTTGATAGAATAGCTGCGCTGAATTCTTTGCTCATATTCTACACCGAGTTCTATCTTGTGTGTATTTTTCTTATCGCCACCCATTTTGACGATATCAAATGAACCTTCAGCCTTGCCTCTGTATGATTGATTGTTCATATCCACTCCGTAGCCGTTATACTGGCGGCCTACATTGTACCAGAGGTTATCTACGTTAGTAGAACGTTCGCCGTTGATCAGACCTGCCTGAGATCCGTTGATCTGATCCAATGTCTGAGCATAGCCTATCTTGGTAGGGCCTGATATATAATATCCTCCGTTTGCGTTTTCCTGAGCGCCGAGCAGTTGGAAATATTCCTTAGTAAAAGCAGCACCCAGCGGGTTGATAGTACCCGGCGTAAACACGATACCTGTGTCTGTACGGCTCAGGTTCTGAACGAATCCTGTATAGCTTCTTCCGTTGATGTTTACGGTAGTATTTCCTACATAATTGTATACAGATTGCTGTTCGAATTTACCAATATAGCCATAGTCAAACAGGTTTGATCCGTGAAACTCATCCTGATAACCTCTGAATGCTTTCTCATAATCAAACTGCAGGGTATAGCTTGCATTTTCTATAGCAATGCCTGTATGGCTGGCTCCTGCATCATTCTTTTTCTTCTGGTCGCCTATGCGCTGAGTGAAACGTCCATATATCAGATAGTCAGTACCGGTAAAGAGCGGATTGTGCTCAGAGTTGAGCAGTGAGTATTCCCTCACATAGCTGTTATACTTGTCATAATCATAGTTGCCACCTATCGCGATAGAGATATTCTTGGTAGGATAGATCCCGATCTCACCTGAACCGGAATAGTTGTTTTCGCTGTTGTTTGGCTTGACACTTGTCTTATACATATCAGCGAAAGTGATAAAGTCGGCCTTATTGTAGAATCCTCCGTTCGGATTTGGGATAAGCGGTGCATTTCTGATATCGTTCAGGGTGCTTTGATTGACCTGCCAGATACCGATAGCAGATGGGCTCCTGTCCTTGTCATGCTGATATTGTATACCAGCAGTGAATCCGAGAAGTGTTCTTTTAGGGCTGCCGGCTGTAGTATCGCCTTTGTCTCTTATCTTGATCAGTGGTCCGTAGATGCTACCATCCACACGTGTTGTACCATATGGATCGAGACCCTGAGTGGTCTTGACCTCTGCATTACCACCCCAGCTCTGCTGTGCATCCTGCAGGGTGATATTTACCACACCCGCTGTCACGTCACCATACTTAGCTGATATACCACCTGCCAATACACTGATCTCCTTGATAGCACCCTGAGGCACGTTGATGCTTTTATTGACTGCAGCACCAGTAGAGCTGCTTTGAGCGCCCATCATACGGTGGCCGTTTACTACATATTGTACTTCATCTTCACGGCTACCATTTATCGTGATGGTACCACCTGCATCTGTCTGGGTGACCGCAGCAGCTTGTGATGCTACGTTCTCCACACTCAGCGATCCTGAGTTTTTTATATCCTCCTGGGTAATGACCTGCTCGATCTTGGTATCCTGCCCGTTAATAAGTGGCGTCTTATACTCTTTTATTACTATTTCCTTGAGAGTGGTAGATAGTTCGAGCTTGATATTAACCAGAGTACCCTTATCTGAACTGACCTTGATCCCTTTTTCTATATCCATGCTGTATCCCACATAAGAAAACCGAACATCATAGGTGCCTGCATTGAGGTTTCCGAGGACGTAATTGCCATCAAAATCGGCTACAGTACCCCTTCCGGTGCTCTTTCCCGAGCCATCGAGGATCACGATATTGGCTCCGATTATTCCTTCACCTTTCTCATCAATTATTCTACCCTTTATCTCACCATTGCTCTGAGCAAAGGCAGTAATCATAGATCCGCAAAACGCCAAAAGAGTTAATATTTTCTTCATGCCACTATATTGTGTGTTTAACAAAAGCCGACAAATATAATTTTTTCCCCGAACAAATATAATAAGTGTTAAAACTCATAACCAAGCTCAGACAAGGTTATTACAAACAAATGACAATAGTGCATCTGATTTACAGTACTATGACAAAAAACAGATGTTTTTCAGGCCAAATACCTGTTGAATTTGGCAGGATTTGAAATTTCGGTTAAACTTTAAAGTATTCGTTGCTGTTTCGCCTGTTTAATAGTACTTTCGCCGTTTACGATGCCCACGCCAGAAATAACAACGAAAAAACAGCCAAAATCCGCAAAGGAACCAGCTTCTGACCCTATTATCCTCAGTACGGAACCTGATGCCATAGAAGTCCACGGGAGCAGGGTCCATAATCTCAAGAATATTGACGTTGTCATTCCGCGCAACCAGCTCGTGGTGATCACCGGGCTAAGCGGCAGCGGCAAATCTTCTCTGGCTTTTGATACTATCTATGCCGAAGGCCAGCGCAGGTACCTTGAGAGTTTCTCGGCGTATGCCCGGCAATTCATCGGTGGACTGGAGCGTCCGGATGTAGACAAGATAACGGGTTTGAGCCCGGTGATCTCTATCGAACAGAAGTCAACCAACAGAAATCCACGCTCTACGGTGGGCACCGTGACTGAGATTTATGACTTCGTGCGTCTGCTATATGCCCGTACGGCAGAGGCATACTCCTATGTGACAGGTCAGAAGATGATCAAGTTCACGGAGGAGCAGATCATCGAAAATCTGCTTACCAATCACAAAGACAAGAAAATGATCATCCTGGCACCGGTAGTGCGAGGCAGAAAAGGTCACTATCGGGAGCTGTTTGAGAATATCCGCAAGCAGGGCTATCTGAAAGTCCGTGTAGACGGCGAAATAATAGAGGTCAAACCCAAGATGCAGCTCGACAGGTTCAAGGTGCATAATATAGAGCTGATCATAGACCGGCTGGCGATGGATGCTGACAATAAAGACCGCATCAGGCAATCAGTACAGCTGGGAATGAAGCAGGGCAAAGGCCTCGTACAGATGCTCGATGCCGAGACCAATGAGCTGTATAATTTCTCAAAGCACCTCATGTGCCTTGAGTCAGGCATTTCTTACGAAGAGCCATCGCCCAATACTTTTTCGTTCAACTCACCTTATGGTGCCTGCCCTGCATGCAGCGGACTAGGTGTGACACATGAAGTGAGAAGGGCCACCATCATACCTGATGAAACCGTATCTATCAATAAAGGCGGCATACTGCCTATCGGTGAATCGAGAGAGAATTTCATTTTCAAAGAACTCAACAGTCTTGCGAAGCAGTATAAATTTTCTCTTTCATCACCCATACAGTCCATACCTGAAGAAGTGCTGAACATGATCCTTTACGGTTCCGCTGATGAGGAAGAGACTGAAGAGGAAATGGAGATCTCTGACTTTGACGACAGATGGTACACACTAGCTAAAGGTGGACTGACAGGCATGCTCAAGCGCTGCTTTAAATTCACCACCTCAGAGAGTATCCGCTCATGGGCCGAAGACTATATGGACAAGGTGCCATGTCAGGAATGCGGCGGCACAAGGCTTCGCAAAGAATCGCTCTGGTTTAAGATCGATGACAAAAATATCGGCGAACTGGCCGGATGGGATATGGATGTGCTGGCACTGTGGTTCAGCGATCTGGAGTCGAGACTGAATGATAAACAAAGAGCCATAGCCAAAGACCTGCTGAAAGAGATCAGAACCAGGATACAGTTCATTCTCGATGTCGGTCTGGAATATCTCTCGCTGCATCGCCCATCTAAATCGCTCAGCGGCGGCGAAGCGCAGCGTATCAGGCTCGCCACACAGATCGGTTCGCAGCTCTCCGGCATCACCTATATACTGGATGAGCCGAGCATAGGCCTGCATCAGCGAGACAACAGACAGCTGATACAAGCCCTCCGAAAACTAAGCGATGCCCCCAATACAGTGCTGGTCGTAGAGCATGATAAAGAGATCATGCTGGAGAGCGACTATATCATCGATCTCGGCCCCGGCGCAGGTGAGCATGGCGGCAGGATCATAGCACAGGGTACTCCCGTCGAATTTCAAAAACAAGATTCCATCACTGCTAAATATCTGGCAGGCAAGATCAGCATACCCGTACCTACAGAAAGACGCAAAGGCAATGGAAATTTTCTGGAGCTGAAAGGCGCCAAAGGCAATAATCTGAAAAACCTGTCGGTCAAATTTCCACTCGGCACATTCATCTGCGTGACCGGTGTATCGGGCAGCGGCAAAAGCACTCTGATCAACGAGACCCTGTATCCCATTCTTTCAAAATATTTCTATCGCAGCAATCTGAAGCCTCTGGAGTATAAAGACATCAAGGGCCTGGAGCATATTGACAAGGTAATAGAGATAGACCAATCTCCTATAGGTCGTACACCGAGATCAAATCCTGTCACTTACATCAAAGTATTTGATGAGATCAGAAAACTCTATGCCCAGCTGCCCGAAGCCAAGATAAGAGGCTACGCAGCAGGCAGATTCTCTTTCAATGTCAAAGGGGGCAGATGCGAGGAGTGTCAGGGAGGCGGTATGAAAGTGATCGAGATGAACTTTCTGCCCGATGTGGAAGTGCTCTGCGAAAAATGCAATGGCAAACGATATAACCGGGAGACACTCGAGGTGCGCTACAAAGGCAAATCTATCAATGATGTGCTGAACATGACCGTGGAAGAATCGATCACCTTCTTCGAAAGCATCCCTGCTATCTTTCCGAAACTAAGAACGCTGAATGATGTCGGTCTGGGCTATCTGCGGCTCGGCCAGTCTTCTACCACGCTTAGCGGCGGCGAGGCACAGCGTGTCAAACTATCTGCCGAGCTGAGCAAGAAAGATACCGGCAAGACCTTCTACATACTCGATGAGCCTACTACGGGGCTGCACTTTCAGGATATAAAGATACTACTCGATGTACTCGACAAACTCATAGCCCGCGGCAATACCATACTCGTGATAGAGCATAATATGGATGTGATCAAAGTGGCAGACCATATCATAGACATAGGACTCGAAGGCGGTAATAAGGGCGGCAACATCATAGCTCAGGGCACTCCCGAAGAAGTGGCTAAAAACAAAGAGTCACATACTGCGAGGTTTCTAAGAGAAGAGTTGAAGTAATTGACAATTTACAATGGATAATTGATACTGGGAAAGGCCGGTATATCCCTCTCTTCATCTATGGACAGCTTTGCGTATTTTTGCATTTCCTCTTCCGAACCATTACTGAAAGATCAAAACACATAGACATGGCGCAGAATAACTTTCAAAGAATGATACAACTGGCCGAAGATGTTTTTTCGGCTCATAATGACCCCGCACAACTGGATGTAGACGAAAAGGTGATGAAGCGACTCGAACGCATTCATCCTGCTACATTGTCTGAACATATAGAGGGTGATGGCCCTGTGGTGTGGATACTACTGATTCCGACGACCATAGATCTGATGAATAAGTTCGTAGCAGAAGAGATATCCGAATCCGAACTATTAAGCAAGACCCCGCTCGATCAAAAATATGAAGCGCTCTATCTCTGCTCGGCGCTGGTGCTGCCCGAATGGAGGCGAAAAGGTCTGGCCACAAAAGTAGGAACAGTGGCTATCAGACAGATCCGCGCTGACCATCCGATCAAATATCTCTTTACCTGGAATTTCAGCGATGAAGGTGCGGATCTGGCAGAGCTGGCTTCAAAACATGAGTCTCTTCCGCTATTGAAGCGACCAGTCCGCAAGCGATAATTATTTATTACTGTACCAGCGACATCTTGAGCTGGAATCCACCCTTGACATTGGTAGTAGGAAAACTGGATAGTATGTATGGAGTGGTATGGCTATAGTCCACGAATATGCGCAGATTGATACCCTTGCTGATCATATAGTCTATGGCCGGACTGATCGTAAGTGTGTTGCTGCCTGCTGTGATCTGCGGTATGCTCTGATCTATCAGGTGGTTTACGGTGATCGCATCACGATATGATACATCTACCTTAAATTTCAGATCATTATTCAGACGTACTTTTTTGCCGTTGATCTTGATAGGCAGTCGGAGCCCCTTGATGGTATAACCCGCTCCCACTGTGATGGTCGAAGATTTATTTTCTATCAGCTGAAAGTCAGAGAAACTCATCGTGACGGTCTTGGCCATTTTATAATCAAAGCGCAGACTGATCTTATTAGTGAATGTCATATCCACGCCTATGAGTGGCGTGAACTGCTGATTCATGATCAGGCTAGGCATATTATAGGTAGAAAAATAGTTATTGCTGAGACTATCTACACCGTTCAGATTGCCCTTATTGTCTTTCGATGATTGAAGATTGGTCTGGAAACTGCTGACAGTGATCGTAGAACTATAGCCGTGTGTGAGGTTGAAATTGGTAAATATCTTCTTCATCCATTTGATCTTGGTCAGTCCGTTGTATGCCAGTCGCCAGTTAGGCAGGGGAATGGACTTGAATGGATCAGTAATGGAAGTATGCGCATTCTTATTGGTATAAGCTGCCAGGAATGATGCTATCAATACATCCTGCTGCTTAGGTCCGTACCCGCCGCGGTAATTGTAATTTCTGGTGTAGGTGGTATCAGCAGGGTCTATCCAGTATGGATTTGAGTTAGGGTTTGATCCACCCAATCGCTGAGAAATGATACTGCGGTTATTGATAAATGCATTATAGACCTGCGAGTAACCTGTGCTGCTGATACTCTTAAAGAAAGTACTCAGCCCCACATAAGAGATGGTATAAGAACCGGTCTCCATAGGAGTAAGATGCTGCCATCCGCCACCTGCTGTCACTACTTTGAAGTACTCACTATAGTTGTCAGCATATTCTCTGAAGAGAGACAGGTCTACTTTGAAATCAGGGAATGGTTCAAAGCCTGCTTTAATATCCAGTCTCTGCAATTTGGTCTGTGTGAACTGCTGATTGAGGAAAGTATCTGAGCTCATCCATCCTTTGCTGGCAGCCCTGTTGAGCCATGCATCTGCTATGGCAGGGTTATTTTTTCTGAAGAGTACATCGCCCGGCTGCATACCAAAGGCAAAGTCATATCCCGGTGCAGATAGCGGAGTACTGTTTCCCAGGAGTTCGGTAGATGGCATGAAGCCGGCCACCGTCGTACCCTGTGTCTCACGATATTCTATGCCTGCAGATTTCAATGATAGCAATGGCCTCATGATGATCGAAATGATCGGATCTGGTGGCATCTGTTTGGCTCGATAGTCCTTATGTTTTTGCCGTATCTGTTTTTTGATGCCCTTGATCTGTGTATGTATCTGTTTTGCTTTCACCTTATAGAGCGAATCGGGCATAGCTTTGTCCTCACTCATTTTTTTGAGATCGGCGAGTAGCTTATCTTTTTTCTCTTTCAGTTTTTGTATCTCTTCGAGAATTTTCTGGCGTGCATTTTTTATTGCCTGTCGCTTCTTATCATTTTCTTTTTTGTCACCCAGATTTGGATTTGGCGAATCATATGTTTTCAGGAATGGTATCTTATCATATATCTTTCTGAAATTGAGGTCGGCTTTGCCACGAAGGACTTGCGTATTGCTGATCGTATTACCCAGTGGGTTTGCTTTGTAATATTTGGTGGCCGAATCATACACCTCCGGCGATGCCACCCATGTATAGGCAGTATTATAGCCCGCATTTGCACTCACGAAATCCAGTGCAGGGATTTTGCTCAGTGGCAGGGTATATGTAGTGGCAAAATTCTGGGCATAGTTGGTATTGCGTCCGCCTCGCTGCATGTTTTTCCAAATGAAATTTTTGCCGTCAGAGTTTTGATCATTGCCATAGAGTTCATCTATCAATGCCTGATTATTGGCGCTATAGTCGAGACTCAATGATTTGAAAGGGTTATATTTCAATGCATATACCCTACTCCATTTGAATGATTTATTATAGGTAGTCGGTATGTTATCTCCATCGCCGAGACTTCGGAGCGTGATCGAGCCGAGGTCTTTGGTCATATTGGTATTAAAACTCAGGGTAGACGGCATCACATTGAAATTAAAATCCCGTATGAAGTCTAGCCATTTGGTCTTGGCTCTGAGTATCTTCTTGAATGGGGTGAACTCTTTGGCCTTTGGTGAGAAACTCCACGACAGCAGCCCCACATGTGTCTTACGCATATTCAACTGCGTATAGGGATCGCTCATGATTATTTCATTGTATGAATAGGTCAGCGAGAAGTTGGCCGGATCATAGATCACCGGATTTTTTGCTTTGAGTTTCGGCATGACTCGCACACCCGAGAAGTTAAATCCTCGTCGAATATTAATGGTCTGTATCTGTCGCTTATAGGCAGCCGCAGAATCAGCATTGGCGTAACTCTTGATCAGATTCAGCTCCTGAGAAACTTTCACATCACCCTGATAGGGGTCAAATTCCGGCGTACTGAATGACTCGGTGATACCACCATAAAACGGCAATCTGATACCTGCACTGACCGGCAGCAGTTTGCCCAGTTCCAGATTAGCAGATGCGGAATATTGATAGAAATCGTCCTTAGCTCTTTGATCGAGTTTTTGCTCTATCTGTCCGAAGCCCGCTGTATGCATGCTTCCGGTCAGGTTGATCTTGCCGAGGTCAGCGAGTTTGATAGACACTTCACCCAGAGCTGCTGTACCACCGGTTTCATCAAACTGCGACAATCTCAATTCATCAAACCAAACCTCCGCACACTTAGACTGTCCGTCATCCGGAAATGGATTGAACCGATCTCCCTTCTGAGGGTTTTTGATACCGAGCATCATGACCTGCATTACGCTGAGATCGGGATTTCCTATGATCGTGTATCGACGGCCATTATATAGTGAGTCATACGGTACGGTCAGTGGCCAGCGTCTGAGGTCCCTGACCAGTTTTAGATTGACCATAAACTCCAGATCGACATCTATATTATTCTGTACAGGCCAGACCGAATCCTGATCGGCTGTAGAAGTATTGCTGTAATTACCATTTCTGGTCATGTGCAGAGGCACCGAGTACTGATAGTAGTTATCCGTAAAGTCTCCACCCATTCTCACGAATGCATATACCTCACCATCATTTCTTATAGGTTGAGCACCGGCTACACTATTCGCGTGTACGAACATTTTGAGGTGTTTGTATCGGCGCACATCGAGGGCTACATTTTTAAACACTGCTTTTGAACTTCCATCCGGCAGACCGCAGGTGATCAGGTCGAGAGATTGCTCATTCTGCTGCACGTACTGATTCGTCTGTGCTCCCAGTGCGTATGTCTGCTGAATGCCCGGCGGGATCACATAGTTGACCGGGATCTTTGTACTATTTTCAAACAGGTTTACTTTTCCCACATTAAAAAATGCTCCTGAGTTATCGGCCTGCGGGTTAGCATCTGTACCATTATCGAGCGTATAATTATACGTTCTCCATTGATTGCGGATCAGGTCGAGTGTGGCCATACGCAGAATGACCGTATCTGTCCAGCCACTCAGAAACACACGCATAAACTGTATGGACTTGAAGTCAGGCAGACTGCCGACCTTAGTATCATACTGTCTGATAGGAATACGAAACTGATACCATGTCTGATTCTGAGGCTGGCCATTGGCGCCGGTCACGGTGGTATCATGTGAAGAGATGATATACTTGTTGTTTCCGACATTCATCCCCGGCTTCAGGTTCACCTGATATTGGAAATACTCTTCATCCTCATTCAAGGTAAAATCTTTATTCAGGTCCTCACCGTCAGGTATACTCGTTCCTGCAGAGCTGACAGATCCTGACTGCACAGGCGTATTGCCATCCGGTCCGTTGAAGTTTTCATAACGGTGCAGGATATTAGCATCGTTTGCATAGGCATTATCATCAAACCATAAATAATCATCTGATGAAGGGTCACTGAATATCTTATTATTCCTGTTTCCAAAATATGCCTGCATGGTATTCAAAAATCCTGCATTGAACCATTGGATCTCGGCTGTATCTCTCATACCGTCGAAACCCACATCCTCGTATGGACGGTCTGCATCTGAGGTGAATGCAGTAGTGAGAGGGAGTACTTTTGGTACGAAACCCCATGCTGTGCGGTCCATCTGTGTAGTGTCCTGATTGAGGCCGTTCTCCATCGTGAGTCGGCCGTCTTTCAGCACATCTTCTGATACGTTACCTAAGTTGATATAAAGCTGTCCGCCATTACTTGCGGGTTTGCCGATGAAAGGATCAAGCATCCAGAATTCGATAAACTCGATATTGTTTGACTCAAGATCTGTCTGATCCAATGCGCGCATGATACCACCCCAACGTGTATTAGGTTTGGCGAGCCAGCCCGATGTGCCGGGTGCATTGGGTTGCAATCCCGCCGAATGTCCTGAACCGGCTATAGATAATCCATTCGGGACCTCGTAGTTATAAGGACCTCTCTCCATAGGATAGAAAGCAAGGTCAAAAGTATAAATGTTGTTGTCCAGATTCTGGAGCGGTGCATTGGGATATATCTCATTATAAGCCACCAGACGCACATATGGATTATTCAGCGCTCCCTGATTATTTGCAAAAATAGATGGTGCTGTATTTGAGGTAAAGAACGAGTTGTCGATCCTGTACCATGCCAGTTTAGCG
>CAIXBT010000242.1 GCA_903917755.1 uncultured Bacteroidota bacterium | reverse complement strand
TGTCTTTTGTGTTTCCACCTCACAAACCAACAATACATCAGCAGAATTGAGTAAGGAGGGATATTTCTGATCATCCACGGATGGTAGAACGAAGACATTGCTTGAATTCTGTGCAATGTTTGCTAAATCTTTTTCCTGATTTCCGTGTCCCACCAGATAAAAGAGAATATTCGAATTCTTCTCAAGTTCACGTGCAATTGGAAACAAGTTTTCAAGTCCTTGTTTCATACCCATGTTGCCAGTGTGGATAATCAAAAACTTGCCTTCAGGTAGACCTAGTTCTTTTCGAGCCATATTTTTATCTAACATAGGTATTGTCTTTAAGCGATAATTAGATATAAAAGAAACGCGTTCGCTTGAAATAACGTTTTTTACATACGCTGAAATCTCTTCAGAGATACAACTCACTTTTTTTGCTGCCCTTAGTAATTTTTTTTCTACATGAATTGCCGCGAAGTTGAGAATTTTTCTGTTGCTTATGCCTGATTGAGAGACTCCTGCTCCTGAGAGATCCTGAACGACTAACAATAGAGGTGCCTTAAATCTACGAGATGCAAATCGTCCCGCATATCCTGCAGCAACTGAAGGAATAATCGAAATGACAAGATCGAAATTTTCAACCCTGGGGGGCATAATTTTTAAGAAATTTGATAGCTGAGAAATTTCAAAAAAAATACGTTGAAGTGCAGTGGAATTTTTGGGTAAGCGCATTTTAGTTCTATCTACTCGGACACCGGTAGAATTTTTAAAGTGCTTATCTGATTCGATGGAGAAGCTGATAAAACGCCACCACGGGTAATGGGGATAGGTTGTTAACACACGAATATCGTGTCCAGCTTCAGACAGGATCTGAGATAAATCTGTTGAATAGGGACCAATGCCTGCGGGTTCTGGAAAAAAATTAGATGTAATTATCAGTATCTTTTTGATATCAATACTCCAATTTTGTTATTTCCTGATTCTTTACAAGAGAGGAATCAGGGACAAATCCGTGGACCACCTCGCCGGCCGAGATTATCGAATTCTTCCCAATGGAAGCTCCCGGTAAAACAAGGGCTCTTAAGCATATCCATGCTCCCTCCTTAATCCGAATTTCACGATGGTTATAATCCAAACCGACCGTTCTATAGTCATGACTTCCGGAGCAGATTGTCACATTCTGAGAAATACAAACGTTTTGTTCGATATGAATAGGTGCGTGATTAACAAACGTTGCACCCTCTCCGATCCACGTATTACTCCCTATCGTCAATTTCCAAGGGAAATGTACTTTAACGTCTGATCTTATGAAAACATTGTCGCCGATATTTGATCCAAAGAGCCGCAATAAGTTAACCCTAAGCAAACTTGGCGTGTATCTACTTCCGAAGACTGGCAGGGCAATCAAGTACCAGATCCCTAAAATTACTTTTGGTCGGCCTACCTGGAAATCACCCTTCGTGAAGACTGCTAGATTTCTCTCCATAAATTCATTCTATTATGTCGGCGCAACATTATCCTCAGTTGACACGTTGGTCGAGAGTTAATTGGCGTTAGTCTCATTTTATCGAATCGTAGTTTCATTAATTATTCAGGCCCTCCCTCAGTTCCGAACACGTTTCAACCTTTGGTTGCGGCGGAGGTCAGATTTGGGGTGCAAATTGCAAACAGAATCCGAAGGTTTGGTATGTTGGGGCAGTGCGAATCTCGGCATTGATCACTTGCTTCAATCGTGTAGAAATTACCAGAAACTGTTTAAGCAAGCTCACCTCATATGCTGGTGATCATTTGTTATCGATAACAGTGGTTGACGGAGGATCAGATGATGGCACTTATGAAATGATCGAAAATGACTTTCCTAGCGTCACGTTATTTAGGGAATCAAATGTCTACTGGGCTGAAGGAATGCGAC
>CAIXBT010000241.1 GCA_903917755.1 uncultured Bacteroidota bacterium | reverse complement strand
CGACCTGGCTAAATGCATTTAGCCAGGTCGATGACCATAACGAATTTCTTTCCGGCTATCCCCTTCCGTGACTCTTCGTTAGATACGGGAGGTGATTTTACTTCATGCAGGTGTGTAGGGTCTGCTTTGTATACTTTTCCGTCATTGGTAAAGACGGTAGTATTAGCACCTACTGCCACCCTGCATATCGGAGCATCTTTTGCTGCGATTTCCTTGTTCAGAAGATTTTTCAATCCCAAGGCTCCTACGGTAAAAGACCCCCCCAGCAGTAAGCTTTGTTTGAGGAACTTTAATCGAGTTGAATTTCCATTTTCAAGCATTGTGTGAGATTTTAGATTTATTAACTTTTTATCAGATGTCTTAACAAATATTGTTGATACAAATCTCACTCTTTTTACCCCCCTTGGCCAATGAGTGAAGTCATCAGGAGAGTTGCATTATGAAAGGAAAAAAACTGTTTTTTAGCAGAAAATAGCCGGGGGAATATCAGTCGGCAGAGAAACCGGAAAGGCACAGAAATAACTGAAGCTCAATTTATTTCGATAAAATTCATTAATCACCAATGAATTAACCATTAGATAATATTCAAATATGATTTTTGTAATTTGATAGAGAAAAAGGACGAAGATAAATGTTGTAAGTGTGTCCATGAAGTTGGGATCAAAACACAAGCTCTTTATTTAGCTTATGACAGGCTATAATTTCGAAGATGGCATTTGAATCGAGAAGCTTTATTCTTTTTCCATCTTTAGCGATCAATCCTTCATTTTCAAAACAGGTCAATTCTCTTGATACCTGCTCGGCATTAGTACCGGTCAGATCAGCTATCTCCTGACGACTGAGGGCTACATTCAGGCTGCCATCTTCTTTATTCTCACCGAATATCTTCTTTAAGCAGAGTAAACATTCAGCGATCTTTTCCCTCATGGTCATATGAGCCAGATATCTTAGTCTCATTTCTGTCTTGCGTAGCTCGGCTGAGTAAAACATCATCAACTCATAGGTGAATTTGGGATTATTGATAAAGGCATCGTTGATACTGGCATTGTCTAAAAAACATACCCATGAATCTTCCAGTGTCACGGCTCCTACAGGATAAGTCTCTGCACCGAGACCTCTATGCCCCAGAATGTGACCGTCTGTGGCCAGACGCACGATATGCATACGGTCGTTCAGCCCTGCAGAAACAACTTTGACCTTGCCCTGCTGGATGAAATAGAGACCAAATATCCTGTCTCCTTCATGAAATATATATTCTCCCTTGCGAAAGAAACTATAATTACGGCATTCATTGATAATGCCCAGCCATGTAGGGGAACAAAATTGCTGTACAAAGCACAACTGATTGCTACAGTCCATGCAGTGAACATCTGATTTCCGATAAGGATTAGCCATATTTGAATTGGTTGCCATTATTGTTCTTGTTGTCTCTAAAAACAGATTTAGCCAAATTAAGATGACATATAAGTCATACATCTGGTGAAGTCTCAAAAATAGGTATCCTACTCCGGCCAATAAATGACTTGCATCATAGTGACAGCCATTTTTCGTCTTATAACCAGTTATTTTTTAATATCTTATATTCATTATAGCCATTCCGGAAAATAAAAAGGGGTGGATATGATCCACCCCTAGGTTACGCTTCAATATTATCGGACTATTCCTTTATAAATTTCCTTGTGGCAGTGCTTCCATCATCAAATTGTAATCTGGCAAAGTAAATGCCCGTGGCAAAAGCAGAAGTATTGACCTCTATCGTTTCATTAGTATAATCAGTACGCTGCATCAGTTCACCTACCACATTATATATCTCTATAGTAGCAGGTGCTGACGATCTGATGAATATTCTACTATTAGCAGGATTAGGATAGAGGTTGATCTCTTTATCAGTCGGCACCGGATCAGAAATGCCCGACACGCAGTTAGCGCCAAGACCCAGATCAGCAGCAAAACAAGGATCCAGATGCGCAGCACTAAGAATATTCGTCCCATCAAACATTGAGAATGTATATGTCAGTGTAGTGCCTCCGTCATATGAGATATATCTACCCTCGGGGCCGAATCCATCCCAGTATGCCCAGGGAGTGGATGTGGCATTCAGAATGGTGGCCATATTCTTAATATAGTTGCAGCGGCTCGTATCGTCATGATATACATCAGGCAGCGTAGT
>CAIXBT010000240.1 GCA_903917755.1 uncultured Bacteroidota bacterium | reverse complement strand
CTGGCACAGAGGCTCAAAGAAGCGGGTCTGCATGCTTATAATCACAATCTCGACACATCAGATGATCATTACAATGAGATCATTTCTACACGTACATACAGTGACCGCTTAGAGACACTCGACAATGTCGAAAAGGCCGGTATCAGTGTGTGCTGCGGCGGGATAATCGGTATGGGTGAAAGTGATGATGACAGGATCAAATTGCTATATACACTGGCTACCAGACCTCAGCATCCCGAATCTGTACCTGTCAATGCATTGGTAGCCGTAGAAGGAACGCCAATGGCCGGCAAGCAGAAAGTGAAAACCTGGGAAATGGTGCGTATGATAGCTACAGCTCGCATCATCATGCCTAAAGCAATGGTTCGCCTCTCTGCAGGTCGTCATGATATGAGCATTGAGCAGCAGGCTTTGTGTTTCCTTGCGGGAGCCAATTCCATTTTCACCGGCGAAAAACTTCTGACCACTCCTAATCCTGATTTCAGTGCGGATAAGGAAATGTTTGAGCTGCTCGGATTGAAACCGAGAGAAAGTTTCAAGACGGAGACGGTTATGCAGCACGCATAAAATACTTCACATGACTATACCTACGCAATACAATCAGTTAATGCCATATCTGATGGTAAAGACTGCTCCTGAGTTTCTTGAATTCACCAAAAGTGTGTTCGGCGCTACTGAACAACTCATTGTACCTAGGCCGGATGGCTCGGTGATGCATGGGGAGTTGAGAATAGGCGCTGCAGTCATCATGTTTGCAGATGCCAATGATGAGTATGAGCCTACTCCTAGTGGCCTCTGTCTGCTCGTGGAGAATGCGGAAGAAGTATATCATAAAGTAATGGCATACGGATCTGTTTCTCTTCAGGAACCTGAAGATAAGGAATATGGCAAGGGCGCCGGGTTTCAGGATAAATTTGGCAATAAATGGTGGCTCATAGAAGGAATAAAATAATATCTTTCAGCCACAGTACTTCACTACTTCGATCATCTTGTGTACATGGATTCAATTCAGAAATATATTCTTCAGAAAATAGCTGAGCGGAAAAGGGAAGGCAATTTCCGTTCGCTTAAACTTATTGAGGGTAAGGTTGATCTTACTTCCAATGATTATCTGGGCATAGCTCGTGATAAAGACTTTCAGGTGATGGTCGATGCTGAAATACAAAGGAATCAAAAGCTTCTGGGTAGCACCGGATCTCGCTTGCTGTCGGGCAATAGTGCCTATGCTGAGGCATTGGAAAAACAGATCGCAACTTTTCATAGCTCAGAGGCTGCGTTGATATTCAACTCCGGCTTTGATGCCAATTACGGCTTGCTGTCCACCTTGCCTTATAAGGGTGATACGATCATTTATGATGAACTCGTACATGCATCGATCCACGATGGTATCAAGGCCAGTCGCGCTGATCGGGTTTCCTTTCGACATAATGATGTAGCTGATCTCAAAGCAAAACTAGCCACTGCAAAAGGTTTGATCTATGTAGTGACTGAGACCCTATTCTCGATGGATGGAGATACACCGCCACTGAGAGAGATAGCCGATCTGTGCATGGATTTTGGTGCAGGGCTGATAGTAGATGAAGCTCATGCTACCGGTGTGATAGGAGAGAAGGGCGCAGGTCTGGTCAATCATCTTGGGCTGGAGTCACATTGTCTGGCTCGTATACATACATTCAGCAAGGCACTCGGTGCGCATGGTGCAGTGGTGTTGTGTTCTGCAGAGCTGCGCGATTTTCTGATCAATTATTGCCGCCCTTTTATTTTTTCCACGGCATTGCCATTTCATTCATTGGCGGCTGTTAGTTGTGTGTATCAATATTTCCCCAAACTGGATGACAGGCGCAGGCAGCTTGCGCATCTTATATCAGTTTTCAAAACTTCTATATCAAATGATCCAAATTTGCACATTCTGCCAAGTGATTCACCTATCCAATCGGTCATAATCAAGGGTAATGAAGACATAAAAAGAGTGGCTGCACTGCTGCAGGATGCGGGTTTTGATGCACGGCCTATTTTATCTCCTACTGTGGCCAAAGGTACGGAGAGGATACGCATCGGTCTGCATAGTTTTAATACGGAAGAAGAGATAGTGCGATTGGCAGATGCTATACATATATTTGTTCAGGCTAAGCTGCAAAGCGTATAGCAATGAAAAAATTACCGAAGCACATTTTCGTCACAGGCATTGATACCAATGTGGGAAAGACCGTGGTCTCGTCCATCCTCGTGCAGGCTCTGCAGGCTGACTACTGGAAACCTGTGCAGGCTGGAAATATAGAGGCAACCGATGCTGAGACTTTGCAAACTCTTATATCAACCACTACATCTCAAATTCATCCGGCTGCATATGATCTCAAAGCTCCTGTCGTACCTATTCATGCGGCCGAACTGGAAGGTGTCGAGATAAATGTATCTGACATCTCACTGCCCGAGACTTCCAATAGACTGATAGTGGAAGGTGCCGGTGGGCTGATGGTGCATCTGGGCAAAGACCTTATGGTGATTGACCTTATTCAGCACCTTGATCTGCCCGTCATCCTGGTCTCGAAAAATTATCTGGGATCTATCAATCATACTTTGCTTAGTATCGAGGCCCTGCAGCGCAGAGGTATTGAGATTCTAGGCATCATCTATTGCGGTGATCGCAGTGAACATATGCGGTCTTTGGTTTTTGATTCTACCGGGGTACCTGAGATCGGAAGTATTGAAACTACTGACGTTGTGAATAAGGATTTCATTAATGAACAGGCCAAGCATTTACTTTCTTCATTCAAAAAATACTTTGTCATAGAATGAATCTGAGGCAAAAAGACAAAGCATTTATCTGGCATCCATACACACAGGAAAAAACTGCGTGTGATAATATCGTGATGGTACGTGGCCAGGGTGCTTATCTCTATGATGAGGCAGGCCATAGATACATCGATGCATGTGCCAGCTGGTGGACCAATATTCATGGTCATGCCCATCCATACATTGCAGAAAAGATAGGAGAGCAAGCCAGGCAACTGGAGCAGGTCATCTTTGCGGGATTCACTCATCCTACAGCCATAGAGTTGGCAGTACAACTATTGAAAACCCTTCCGATAGGTTTCTCTAAAGTATTTTATTCTGACAATGGCTCTACTGCTGTGGAAGTCGCGATCAAGATGGCTATGCAATATTGGCGAAACAAAGGAGAAGAGCGGACGCGCATCATCTGTTTCAGAGATGCTTATCACGGAGATACATTCGGCTCCATGTCTGTGAGTGCTCGCGGGGTTTTTACTGAGCCATACACAAGATTGTTGTTTGATGTCGTTTTTATCGATACTCCTGATTTCGAAAATGGGAAACAAGTCATAGAGCAATTTCAGGTAGTTATAAAAGGCACATCTGATATTGCAGCTTTCATATTTGAGCCTCTGGTATTAGGCTCATCGGGTATGAAAATGTATAGCGCCGAATTGCTGGATCAATTACTCACTATCTGTGCTGAGAATAACATCATCACCATAGCTGACGAAGTGATGACAGGCTTCGGCAGGACAGGAAAACTCTTTGCTATTGAGCATCTGAATCAGATTCCTGATATCATTTGTCTGTCTAAGGGCATAACCGGCGGATTTCTGCCTTTCGCAGCCACGATCACTAAGCAGTTCATCTACGATGCTTTCTATGCAGATGAGAAGTTCAAGATGCTGTTTCACGGGCATAGCTACACAGGCAATCCACTCGGCTGCGCAGCTGCTTTGGCATCGCTTGAAGTTTTTGAGAAGGAAAATACACTCAAAAAGATCGCCATGATCGTCTCCTCGCATCAGGCTTTTGCGAGCAGGATCAGCACAAATAAAGCTATCAGACAGGTACGTCATTGCGGTACCATTTTGGCTATGGAGTTTCATTCGGATGCGCAGGGCTATCTGAGTGATATTAGAGATAGGATGTACAGCTATTTTATGTCAAAGAGCATTATGCTGCGGCCTCTGGGCAATGTATTGTACATTTTGCCGCCCTATTGTATCTCTGAGAGCGACCTTCAACTTATATATCAGACCATTGAGGATTTTACCGTCGATATTCTTTGATTAACCGAGTGCAATGCTCAGGCATTCATTTTTCTATCTGTTTTTTTCATTAATAATTCATAATTAACCGTCTCTTATACTGATTATAATCGGTCATCGTTATATTCGTAAGAGGAAAGTTCATCAGGAATTCAATTCATACTTGGCTAAAAAATATTTGATAGCATTATTATTGTTTGTTGCTTCGGGCATGGTCAATGCCCAGGTCAATAATACTATTAAGATCAGTGGCCGGGTGCTGGACATATATGACCGAAACCCTGTGAGCGGTGTCAGTGTCATCATTCCTAAGGCAGGACAGTCTTTTGTGACTGATGCTGCTGGTCGGTTCACCATCACCTGCAGTAAGCGTGACACACTCTTCTTATTCCTCTATGGCTATCAAACCTTACGCTTCAGTATGGCAGACAGCACGGATAAGGCTGAGTATCATCCCGTATTTGAGTTTGACAGGCTTATCACCAGCATTTCAAAACCGATCATAGTCCGCCCTAAACCTACGCTCAATCAAATCGATAAAGAACGCGAGAAAATGGGGCAGATACCCAAAGAACTCCGTCAGCCTGAGGTGCCGCTCACCAGTCCTATCAGCGCACTCTATGAACTGCTGAGTGATCGCGCCAAAGAGCGCACTAAACTAAGGCAGCAGATACAAGCAGATGAGCGTGTGCGTATCTACCATGAGTTATTTGACTATTACAAAGAAGCAGGTTTGTTTGACCTGCCTGATGAATATTACGATCAGTTCATCAATTACCTCAATCTGCCGGTGGACTTTCTCAAAGGCAATACCGACTATACGATCACCAAGACCATTCTCGATGCCTACAAGAAATTCGGTCTGGATAAGGGCTTTATAAAATAGACATCATTTAAAATCGTAACGTATGCGAGCTTTTAATTTATTCGTGTTTCTACTATTCGTGTCTATGACTTGCTATTCTCAAGAGCAAGGACTCAAGGAAGGTGATATTGTTTTTCAAAAATCAATGTCAGGGCAGGGTAAATTCATTTCTGTGGCTACTCATTCGCCTTATACTCATTGTGGAATGTTATTTCTGTTGGATGGTCAATGGCAGGTACTGGAAGCAGTAGAGCCTGTCAAATTTACGCCGCTTAAACAATGGATCGCCCACGGGATGGATGGAAAGTATGTGGTGAAAAGATTGCAAAATGCTCCTCAGATATTGACGTCAGATGTTATTGCCAAAATGAAGCAGGAAGGAAATACAATGCTGAATAAGCATTATGACCTCTTTTTTGGCTGGGGGGACGATAAACTCTATTGTTCGGAGCTGGTATGGAAGATTTATAAGCATAATACCAACCTAGAAGTTGGAGATCTTCAAAAGTTAAAACAGTTTGATCTGACAGATGCCGGGGTACAAAAAGCCATGATAGAACGGTACGGCAACAAAATTCCCTATGAGGAAAATGTCATTTCTCCGGCTGCGATATTCAGTTCTCCATTGCTCGTAGAGGTTCAGCCTCAGTGAATGGTTCACAAAAAAAGTCGCAAACAAAGTATGAAACACTGCTTGCGACTTCTGTCTTATAGTTTTTTGATAATATTACTGATTAACATAAACACCTACAGGCACGGTATGATTCCATCCGAAGATGTCTTCAGCCTTGCCGGATTTGATAGCCGTAAGACGTTTCTTGAGTTTGTTTGATATTTCGCGCTCCTCCCAGTTAGGCAGTTCATAGTCTTCGCCTTTGTAGTGGAAAGCACCGATGTGAGACAGCACAGCTGCGGTACCGCAGCCAAACATATCTTCCAGTTTTCCTTCATGGTATGCATTGATCACCTCATCTACTGATACATCACGTTCCTGTACTATGTAGCCTTCGTCTTCTGCCAGACGTATCACGCTGTCGCGGGTCACGCCATCCAGAATGGTACCCTGATCGAGACCCGGAGTGACCAACACCCCATCGATCACGAAGAAGATATTCATCGTACCGATCTCCTGAAAATATTTGTGGTGAATACCATCCAGCCACAACAGCTGATCGAAGCCCATCTTTTGGGCCTCCTGAGTAGGCATCATAGCAGCACCATAGTTGCCGGCAGCTTTGGCGTAGCCTACTCCACCCGGAGCAGCACGTACATATTTTTCGCTGACGAACACCTTGACCGGTTTAGTATAATATGCACCTACAGGGCAGGTGAAAATGGCAAATTTGTAATGCTCAGCCACACGGATACCTACATATTTTTCGGTAGCGAACATAAACGGCCTGATATACAGTGATGACAGGGGTTCTGATGGTATCCACTGTCTGTCGAGTGTGATCAGTTTGTCGAGGGCGTTCATAAACAGATCTTCCGGTATGGTGGGCATAGCCAGACGTGTAGCGGATATGTTGAGACGGTTCCAGTTTTTGAGAGGGCGAAACACGATGGGGTTGCCATCCGGGTCCAGTTCGGCTTTCATACCTTCAAACAGCGCCTGTCCGTAGTGTATGGCAGAGGTAGCAGGGTGGAGGGTGAAGTCGCCAAAAGGTATGATCTTGGCATCATGCCAGTCACCATCATAATAGTCGGCTACAAACATATGGTCGGAGAAATATTTTCCAAAAGGGAGATTAGTAAAGTCAATCTCACCAATGCGGGATTTCGCGACTTTTTCGACAGTTATTTTGTGACTCATATGATTTGAATTATAAACCAAAAATATAATTATTTTCGAGCGGTGTCAAAATTTCTTTTCCGCAGAATGTTGTTATTTCGACACTAAGCTTTGGATGATAATTTAGTATAAAAAATGGACATCAGCAACATATATAAAGGGAATAAACTTTACAGGATATCCAAACCCTTTCAGGATACGGCGAAGACAGAATTGAACGTCCCTGAGGCTTTTGCAGGGGTGGTTGTGTTATATGAGTACGAGACTGTCGCCATACTGCCGACGGAAACCGCAGTTTTTTTGGGCAAAGTGATAGAGGGTGGCATGAAGCTTTCTCCCGCCACTGTTTTGACAGCTAATCTTTGTTATATGGATATGAGTCTGCAGAAACTGGCGGAACAGGTCAAAGCTAAAGTGGTCATCATATTCGGTGTGAAATGGCTGCATGAATTGAAAAATGCCAATATCGAGAAAAACGAGATCGTGAAGCTATATGGTATGAAGGTTTTAGTGACCGATCCCTTAGATATCATCAATACTAATGATGCCGCTAAAAAGGCATTCTGGCTCCAACTCAAAAAGATCCTTTAGAATCCCTGAGGCTCTACCTGTATTTTAATATTTAGTTGCTTCTCCAATTCGTCGGTGAATATCCCTCTCACTTCATTCATATTTATCTCTTTGTCCAGTTCTTTCTGAAGTGAGGTCACTCCCTTGTCAGGTATCCCGCAGGGGACTATATAGTTGAAATATTTCAGGTCGGTATTTACATTGATGGCTATACCATGCATGGTGCAGTGGCGGCTCACCTTGAGACCTACAGCGCATATCTTGCGAGGATCAGTAGCGGCATCAAGCCATATGCCCGGTGCGCCTTCGAGCCTGGTGGCTGTCAATCCATAGTGGCCCACCGTTCTGATGATCACCTCTTCCAGTGCATGAACGAAATCTGCCACACCGATATGCAGTGTGTCTAGATCGAAGATAGGGTACACCACCATTTGCCCCGGACCGTGATAGGTGATGTCGCCTCCGCGAGATATTTTGTGAAAAGCGGCACCTACAGCTTCCGGCCTGAATAGTAAATTTTTCTCATCGCCGGATTTGCCGAGGGTGTATGTCGGTGTGTGCTCACAGATGATCAGCGTGTTCTTTGTGGCCTGTCCTAGCGTCTTGGCTGAAATGTTGGCCTCGAAGAGTGATTCCTGACGGGAGAGGACGTGTTGATATAGGTCGGGCCCTTGTCCGAATTGTCCACTAACTGTGATTCCAGTTTCGTCAGGCTTATTTGATATCGTATGTTGGGATTTCTCTGCCACCAGTAGTATGGGTCGTCGTTGCACAAAATATTTTTGTCCTTATCTAAGCGCAGACAATAATAAGCAATAAAACGTTTGTTGAGTCTGGACACACTTTTCTGAAATTTATTGTGTGTATTGTTTTTTTGAACGGAGTAATATGTATCGGTCAACAGTTGATTGATCGTATCCTTTTGTTCTTTTGTCTTTTCTCCCAGACTCATTAGCGCAATAAGTTTTGAAATAGAGTAATTGAATTTTTCAGGCGTGTAGCCATCCTGACTGACAGCCTTGTCCAGATTCAAAAGAGCCAGTTTAGTGAAAAAAGGAAATGGATATTGCAGCTGCCTGG
>CAIXBT010000239.1 GCA_903917755.1 uncultured Bacteroidota bacterium | reverse complement strand
TCACAGAAGCTCATGACTCTGAGAATCTGAAAGCAGGACAGATAGTATCTCTGCGCCGTATACGCGAGGAGAACTCTATCCTACGCCGTGCTGACAGGGCGCTGGTAGAATTCAGGGATGCATTCCCGGCTACTGCTACTCCGCAGCTTCAGGGTATCACCAGGGCATCACTCTCTACTGAGTCATGGATCTCTGCGGCTTCATTCCAGGAGACTACCAAGGTTCTCTCATCTGCCTCTATCGCGGCTAAACAGGACTTCCTCGAAGGTCTGAAAGAAAACGTGATCGTGGGTAAGAGAATACCTGCAGGTACAGGCCAGCGCAGGTTTGACCGTATGTTTGTATCAAACATCGAAGATCTGGAAAAACTCAGCGGCGGTCCTAAGAAAGAAGAAAGCGGTATCGAACTGATTGGATAAGAGCCCCTCTAAATCTCCCCAAAGGGGAGACTTGAATACAAACTCCCGTCTGCATAAGGCGGGAGTTTTTTATTTTATGGACTGTTTGTATCATTCAACCACATTGAATTATAGGAGACACGATACAATATAGGCTGAACTAGGGCAAGTAATTTGATAGCTTCTGAATCTCTGCCATTTGACAATAATCCGTTTCATGATCAAAGGGTATTTCATTATATGCCCTTTGTGCTTCATTGACTTTATCAAGCTTTAATATCTTACTATCTGGATACTTATAATTGTCAAATAGGTGACTTAAATACTTAGTAAAGGTTTCATGACTTATCAAACCGCTTTCCTCAATAATTCTGAACCACTTTTTCTTGATTCTTGTTACTCTGTAAAAATCTGCTTTGGGAACTAACACTGCTGTTTTCATTGGCAATAGTGCTAATGAAATAACCTGTCTATCAGGTGATGTAACAATATAAAATTTAGAGACATAATAAGAATCAGTCCCTAATTCTCTCCATAGCTCATGTCTGATTTTTCTATAATTATAAATGTAATTTGATTTATCAATTGGCACATAGAGCAAATCATACTCCTTAAAAAAGTATGAGCAATTTCTGGCATTAATTGAAGACCAATTTTGATAAAGCTCTGAATTTGCTGGTTTATAAATCTCTTCATTGGAATCAGATCCCTGCGGATTAAAAACATATAAATCCAGTTTGTCAAGAAATTTATCAATAAATAGAAAAGCTTCTTGTCCAAAATAATTAGGACGAAAATAATTCAGATTGAAGGAGAAATTTGTATTCCTATAGCCTTCATATTGGCTTAAATCTTTCTCTGATGGCTCACAATAGTCGATTGAATAATATGTTTCTGCTTCTTCATGCTCCACGAACCATTGACTATTTTCTTCATTCATTGTACCAAGATTCTCGTTGAGGAATTTTACAATATCATCTTTTGTTAGTTCATTACTTTCCCTCACATAAAAAAACAAATCATAACTCATAGTCAATCATTTTATTTACTAAAACCAATTTACAATACTTATCACTATTATAAAACTAAAAACTCCCGCCATCAGCGGGAGTTATATATAGAAAGCAGAGTGGACATTGAAAGATCAATAAACCCTGATTCGGGTCCAGTGGCCGGGTATGAACTGATCTCCGTAAGGTGTTCTTCTGTAGTGGGGTCCTACCCATCTCTGCTCAAACACAGGTGCAGGTGCATAATAAGGGCGACCATATGGCACAACCGAGACTGCTGCTACATAAGGGCGATAATAACCGCCGCCGCGATAACACCTTCCCCGCCAGTTTGCGTTAGCATCTTGTGTGAATGATAGAATCATTACCATCGCTATTAATATTGACCATATCCTTTTCATAATTATATTTTATATTAGTGAGATTCAAAAAGTCCGGTAAGGTTTAATCCGGTTTTTGAGAAAAAGAGCTTTTTACATTTTTTTGAAAACATTAATCCTTTCGCACTTATACTTGTCTTAAGATCATCAATCTACCGATAAATATGACCATCCGATACTGTGCATTTTTGGCTCTTCTACTCATTTGCAGTTCCACATCGGCTCAGAAATACCCTCTGTTTCATGCAGTAGATTCCGTCAAAAAAGTACAGAAAGATACCCTTAGTTCTCTGCTCCGCTCCAACGCGCCCAACAATACAGTAGTCTCCATCACTGAAAAATTTGACAATATTCTGGATGCACTCAAAGACTCTGCCCGCGACTATGCCGACAGTGTGATGGAGCATATGGAAAAATGCTCTCACTTCGAACTGGGTGTCAATGTTGAGAGCCGACAGCTCATCTATGGCCGAAAAGGCCCGGCCTATGATGCAGAAGGAGTGCCGGCACTCAAGTACATGCACAAGACAGGTATCTATCTAATGTTCAATACCGATGAATACAAACTGGACTATCAACAGGCACGGACGGTGAAGAAACCACCCAAAACCGATACAGTGACGGTAGATAAGATCGAAAGTGATATTGTTCTGACAGCGGGTTTCGCAAGAACGTTTTATAAATGGTGGGATGTCGATGCTTATTTGAATCACAGCTTTATTTTCTACGGTCAGGATCGCAACTATCTGGCTACTACATTCAATGCAAATACATCCTTCAATTTCTGGGACTATATCACCTTAGATGTATACTATTCATTGTACTTCGGCGGGTCATCGAAGACGCCTGCTACTGAAAAGAAATACTCCAACGTCCTCACCTTCGGACTCAATCACGATATCAAGATCTACAGATTTTTAGGCGCCAAGGTATTTACGATCACACCCGAGTTTATCACAGATGTAGGTAATGATAACTATGTGAGGAATCGACTGCTGGCGAGAAATGAAAACGGAGGTCTGACAGGTATGAAAACCGCCACTGACAATTTCTTCGGTTTGCTCAATCTCGAAGGCTCCATCAATTTCAACTACCGCATCAAAAATCTGGAGATATATGTCGACCCGCGAGTGGCAATACCGTTCAACGTAGTGCCGCTCACAGCCGCTAATGCTGCCCCATACAGAAACAATACGACGAATGGCCCTATCTTTTACTGCACAGCCGGTATCAAGTACTTATTCAAGTTTTGGAAAGAACGGCCATAGCCTGAAATCAAAAAGCCGCTCATTAAAGCGGCTTTCTAATCTATAAAAACAATGAAAATTATTCTTCTCCACCGAATCCTTCGCCTTCAGAGCCCATATGAGCTGAAGGCACCTGGCTGGTATTAGGTATATCATCTGATTTGCGGCTCATCTTGGCCTCCATGCTGAGTGTAGCATGTGGTACGATGCGCAACCTTTGTTTGTCGATCAGTTTGCCAGTAGCACGGCAGATGCCGTAGGTTTTGTTTTCGATACGTACGAGTGCCATCTCCAGATCACGGATGAATTTATTGAGACGAGCTATCTGGTTCATCAGATATTCCATTTCTGATGTATCAGAGCCCTCCTCCATATTCCATGACTTGTTTCCTACCTGACTTTCGGTATGGCTATCCAGAGAGTCCTTGAGGTTTCTCAGTTCTTCGCGTGCAGCCAGGAGTTTTTTATCTATTATCTCTTTAAACTCTTTCAGCTCTGCATCGCTATATCTTAAAGTGGGATATTCATAATGCGTGGTCTCCATAACAACTTCTTCTTCGGGTTTTTGTATAGTGATTAATGCTTTGGCTGGCAGTTCGGACCTTACGACTCTCTTGCCATCATATGTTTCTACTGGTTTACTATTTTTCTTGCTATTAGGTTTCTTAAACAGCGGTTTTTTTATTTGGATCTTTTCCACATTAGTAGTGATCGCGACCTCGGGTTTAGCAGGAGCCACCGGTTTAGCTACGGGTTTAGGTTGCGGTTTGGCCACTACTGCTGGTTTTGATACGACTTTTGCAGGTGCCTTTTTAGCAGGTACTACGACTTTTTTAGGAGCTGGTTTTACTATTTTTTTAGTTGCGTTTTTTTTCACT
>CAIXBT010000238.1 GCA_903917755.1 uncultured Bacteroidota bacterium | reverse complement strand
CTGTTCCGTCGCTTTTGCCGCAGGTGTCAGGGGTCGATGTCATGGTAGGTGGGCATCATGATCCGATAGCATATGCTATATCGGGCCTATCGTTTTGACAGGCTATACTGCTCCAAACTCCTGATTCACCATCACCGCTCGTATTGAAAGTAGCACTGAGGTCGCTGCCTGGTGCACATGCGGTACTGGCAGTAATAGTGAAACAGAAGGTCCAAACGCAAGTTCCTCCTGTGGCTGTATTACAGTTATCCCCATAACTATTACCTGCACCACCGACATAATTGTTTGGAAGTGAGCTATTATAATAGAAACCTGCGGGCCATGCATTAAGATTCGCAGAACTGGTCACCCCCCCCGGGATCCAAGCCCATGTTCCGAGCCCATCTATAGATGCCGGAGGAGTACCGGGTACTAATGATGCCTGATTCCATCCTGCTCCGAATGTCGGCTGAATCCCATGAAGCCAGTTTGTATTTGTTTCATCCCATGCTGTCACCGTGAAGCAGAAATTGACTGTCTGTCCGGGAGCATAAGTACCATTGACAGGAGGGGGAGTGGCTACAAGAGTGGTTGATACTAGACAATTGGCGCAATCATCATCATTGTGGACTTTGAGTGTGAAAGTACCATTTTGTGTACCATCACTGCCTCCTATCTGAATGTAATATGTCTGCCCGATCACTAGTTGATAAACGGTCAGGGTAGCTGCTCCTGCTGCACCGGTCACGCAACCTGAACTCGCCTGATTTCCGCAGGCTCCTGTCCAAAATGTGATGACAGGATTGGTTAAGGTTCCCGTTCCGGCAGATACTGCTATCGTAGCCTGATAGCTACTGGCAGTGAAACTATACCAAACATCATTTGGGAAACTGGCGGTATTGGGCGTACATGCACTGATGTATGGATAAGGACTGGATGGTGTGGCACCAACGTTAGTCTGATTGGTCAGTGTAGTGGTAGCCCCACGCTTGATACCGCTACCAGTACAGGCTGCGGGAGCACCTAATGTACCAAGATTTGTAGCTGTGGCGCACTCATCATTTGCTGGTTGAGCGAATGCGTCAATTTGGCAGCCAAGAATAAAAAAGGAAATTAGAAAAATATAGAAATGTCTCATAATGTTAATTCTCCGGTCTGGTTGAGTATTTTGAATTAGTAATTGTTGATTCTGCACCTATTTGGCCAATTTGGTTCAGATAAAATTTTGGTAATTTATAATTGGGTGCGAAGGCGGCCTTATAAGAAGATACATTAGTGATCAGCCCGGCTGCTTGTAGTTCTTTGGCTGACAACAAGATGATCTCAAATCCATTTGAGAAAGTGAGGGTAGTACGTGCATCCTGCAATCTGAAACTTTCCATGTTTGATTTCGATATGTAAGTCTCGATCTGATTTTGAGTGAACTCGGTATATCCGGGCCTGATCTGACACACAAAACTGTGTATCGGGGTCTGGCTAAATGCCAGAGTGCTCATCAGTAAAACAATAATTAAGGATAGATTTTTTTTCATGTCGTTAGTCTTTATTGTCTTGTTTTATATGTTAAGAAATTTTTTGTTATGTCTTGTTTCTTTACCTGATATAATAAACACGCCAATGTGTGCGTAAGACACATTGTGATTATATTTTATGTAATTCGGGAAATCATAAAGATGTAATAATACATACTTTATGGCATAAAGCTATGAAATGTAACTGTTAAAAAGGGAGTGAAATCAACGAATAAACAGATATACAAAACGATTTTAATAACACCAACAGGATATGAGCTCACAACGTATGTGAAAATATTGAATATTTGTTGTTTCTATAAAGTAATTGGAATATATTGATTATCAAATAGTAAATATTTTTGTATTGAGTATTGTTGGAAGTAATTTTGGAGTCTTTACTTTTTGCGACTCGATACGACCCTTGATTATTAGTTTTTAATTAGAATAAAATCTAAATATAATTTAGCGAAGGTCCACCGTCTTAATATTTGTGTATTTTTTATTGTCAAATATAAAAAATGAATCAACTAATGACAGGGAGGTATTAAGTTTATCGATCTTATAGATGTATCTGACGCCTGATTTTTCATACACTTTTGACTCTAATAAATTGTTAGTACCGTCTTCTATTGCTATATCTATTTTAAAAAAGGACACTTTATGATTCATCGGAGCGAGTTCTAAGACGGTCACATTTTTTCCCTGATAGGTCTTTTTTTCTTTGATCTGATAGGAGTATCCCTCCTTATACACAGAGAATATCTTAGTAGGAGAGAAGGTCTCCGCATTTTCTTCATAATCGTTGATCTGCACTTCTTTTGCCTTCGGAGAGAAAGACCAGATCGTCTTGCCGTCACAGTAGATCTCGTTGCCGTTCATTATGATCTTGAATGACTTACCTTTCATATACAGCTGGCCGCTGTTGTTGCTGGTATATTTGCTGTCATCATCCTGTGGCTTGAGTTTGGGATTGATGGTGGTGAGTGTGAAGTCAGCCTCCAGACCTTTTAAGGATTGGTATTTAGCGCCTGCCTTTTCTAATATCGCACCGGCTTCTGAATCTGTGACAGGAACCGGTTTATCCTGTGCAAATGCTCCGGAGCATAAAATAAAAGCAAATAAAAATGCAGTGATCTTCTTCATAAAAAAAATATCTGTGAATATGATTTCAAAAACTGAGCCAAAGGTAAGATCAATTGATGATTAATAATGGGAATGAAATTATGAATAAAGCTTAACCCCTCATTTTTTGGAGGTAATGATCAAGTTCCATTTCGGTTTTGAATTTCACTTCGCGCGCTTTGCTACCTGCATTTTCGCCTACGATACCCGCTTCCTCCAGCTGATCCATGAGGCGGCCGGCACGGTTATAGCCCAATTTCAAACGACGCTGTATGAGTGATGTAGATCCCATTTGATTTTGGACAATGATACGTGCAGCATCTTCAAACAGGCCATCTTTTTCTCCGTCTATGAGGAAATCATCTCCGCCCGATTTGTCATTCGGATCGATATATTCAGGCAGCAGGAAGGCTTCTGCATATCCCTGCTGTTTGGCTATGAAGTCACGTACTCGCTCTACCTCTGGGGTGTCAACGAAACCGCATTGGAGGCGTATCATATCACTGCCCTGATAGAGCAGCATATCTCCACGGCCTATCAGCTGCTCAGAACCTCCTGTATCGAGAATGGTGCGTGAGTCGATCTTAGAGGTGGTCTTAAATGCGATACGTGCAGGGAAGTTGGCCTTGATAGTACCGGTAATGATATTGACCGAAGGTCTCTGTGTGGCTAGTATCAGGTGTATGCCTATGGCTCTGGCCAGCTGTGCCAGGCGAGCAATCGGCATCTCGACTTCCTTGCCAGCGGTCATGATCAGATCTGCAAACTCATCCACCACCAATACGATATATGGCAGAAATTCATGGCCATTGGCGGGATTGAGCTGACGGTTTACAAACTTATGGTTATACTCTTTTATGTTTCGAACCTGAGCTTTTTTGAGCAGGTCATATCGCTGATCCATCAGCAGGCATAGTGCATTCAGAGTAGTCACTACCTTTTTGGTATCGGTGATGATTGCATCTGCTTCACCCGGTAGTTTGGCGAGGAAGTGTTTCTCCAATAATTCATATAAACTCAACTCTACCTTCTTAGGATCCACCATGATGAACTTGATCTGCGATGGATGTTTCTTATAGAGAAGCGATACTAGGATCGAGTTGATACCGACAGATTTGCCCTGTCCGGTAGCACCAGCCATGAGCAGGTGTGGCATCTTAGCGAGGTCGGCTACTATGATCTCATTAGAGATGGATTTGCCTAAGCAGATAGGCAGATCAGCTGTTGAATTTTGAAATTTTTCAGAAGCGAGCAATGAGCGCATGCTCACGATCTCTTTGTTGATGTTAGGTACCTCTATACCTATTGTCCCCTTGCCGGGAATCGGTGCTATGATACGTATACCAAGAGCAGCGAGACTTAGAGCGATATCATCTTCGAGATTTTTGATCTTCGAGATACGCACACCCGGTGCCGGTACGATCTCGTAGAGTGTCACAGTGGGCCCGATGGTAGCCTTGATCTTAGATATTTCTATCTGATAATTATTCAATGTGGAGATGATCTGATTCTTGTTGCGCTCCAGTTCTTCAGGGTCATATTTTACTTTCTCGGCGCTGTGTTCATCGAGCAGATCAAGCGGTGGAAATTTATAGTTAGAAAGATCGAGTGTGGGGTCAAAGGTAGTGCCTATACTACCGAACACTTCTGCCTGAGGCTCATCTTTGGGTGCTTCGATGTCCAGCTTCAGAGGTTTATCTCCTACCACTTCGGTGACAGGAGTCTCCATTGCTATGTTCTGCTGTGAGGCCATGGGTTTGTTGCTGAGAACCAGTTCCAGTTCAGCATCATCTTCGGCCACTTCGATATCCATCGGAAATGGGGCACCCTTGATATCGGTCAGATTGTCCTTGCCAAAAATATTCTCGCTCTCATCGCGATAGGCAGGTGCAGTCGTGACAGCGGTAGCAGCCAGTGTCTCAGCCTCATTCAAATCTTTTTTAGCAAATGGTTTCAGAAGGAAATCAAAACTGAAATTATATAACCAAACCGCAAATGCAGTAGCTGTGACCAGCAGAAGAGCAGCAGTACCCACTGTTTTCAGAAGTCCCATGATGCGCCCTTGTTCGCCGGTGAGATAGTCTCCGAATCCGCCACCCCAGTTGATCACAGAGGATGGATGAACAAGATAGTTCACAAAGCTAAGTGCAGCGGACAGCCAAACGAGCCCGAAGAATGAATACAGACTTACCTTCAGAGCATTGAATATCTTTTTTTGCATCAGTAGGTTGAAACCTGTCACAAAGAGTACTCCGCAGAACAGATAAGATGCAAGGCCAAAAAGTTTGTCGATGAAAACATGCGCTAGAACAGCACCCAGACGGCCGAGTGTATTATGGACTTTTAAAGTAGTGTCAGTAAGGGCACCGGCTGTATTATTGAGCAGGTCGGACTGGTCGTCTGATACGGTGAAAAGATAAGATGTGAAAGCAACAGCAAGAATGAACGAACCGAGCAGCAGACCCATACCAGCTATCTTGCCCAGGCGGCCATCTTTCCACCATTGCAGTTTTTCATCTCCGTCTTCCTCTTCGAAATCAGCCTTAGCAGATGGCTTTTTGGCACGGGCAGGTTTAGCCTTGGGCTCCTCCTGAGGAGAGTCCTCCATATCTTGTTTCTTGTGGCGTTTAGACGCTGTAATAGGCTTAGTCTCTTCCATTATTTCCAAATTTGATAAACAATAGTCAGATGCTGCTAAAATGTAACGCATTTTTGTGCACAAATAGTGTGAAAGTGTCTAATAAGGGGGCAATGACTGGAATGGAAAAATGAACCGGTGCAGAGGGAAACTATAAAATCAGGTTGCTTTCCAAGGATCAATGAT
>CAIXBT010000237.1 GCA_903917755.1 uncultured Bacteroidota bacterium | reverse complement strand
TCCGTGCGATGCACGATCACAAAATCATACTTATTGATGTGAAGCTTATTCTGCCAGTGATGCTGCGCTATCTGACGGCCTATGATGATATCACCATGCTCATAACTGTTGCGGCTGCCATCATCCATACTGTCGCCCTTCACCTCAAACGCCATATACGTGCCCCTGCCCTCACGATCAGCTATCATCGGGATCGTAGGCAGCGACTGCAGAAACTCCGCATCACCGAAACCACTCAGATAACCCGCATACGCATACTTATTGACCAGCGGCACATACATGATGGCCTTCTCAGCCAGATTCACCGGATATAGATTCGCCCTCGGTTCCTCGACCACAGTCAGCTTGTCAAATGACTTATCTGATTTGTCAAATGATTTGACATTTAATTTATCGATAGTATAACCTCCCTGCGACAAACGATTCTTAAACTCGTCTGCTATGGAAGGCTGCCGCATATGATAATACACATTGGCACGAGTCAAACCAAGAGCCTTAGCCAAACTAGCTCCTGTAAACCCATTTTCCGCCATCCACTCCACTAAGATCTTCCCTTCATTTTTTTTCATTGTCTATGAATAATTTAGCTAAATAATGCAAACACAAAAGTAAAATCATTTGCCTTTTTGTAAAATCATTTTACATTTGCATTGTCATTTGACACACAATAGTAACAATATTCTACTAAATGACAAACTATTAGACAGTTAATTTGCAAAAACAAAAAAAAACACTCTATTGAACGGGCTGCGAGGTGCCAGAAACAATGGTAAATCTGTGCCGAAAGGTGTCCCGCGAAGGGACTGTACATGGGAACCCTGACAGATATGAGCGAAGCAGCCCTATTCAATTAAAATTTAAAAATTAAGAATTGAAAATTGAAATACTAGACCGATGACCTACAACCTATTCAATTAAAATTTAAAAATTAAGAATTGGAAATTGAAATACAAGCAAAGAAGAATTAGGACAAGCTAAAGCTTTTCATCAGCCCGAATGCCGGGCCACAACTTTAAACTTTTTAAATATTAATTTTTAAATAAAACAAAACAATGGCCAACAAGATCAAATCAATCGCAGAGTGCGGCATGCAGCCGACTTACTTTTTCGAAGTAGGAAAACGTTATCCTTTCCCCAAGGGAGAGGTCGTGACCGACATCATACACCTGGCAGAGGGCGAGGAAAACAGCTTCCACATCTACAATCAGGACGGCCTGCTCGCCGAAATGATCAACTGCCCAGTAGTCATCATATACGATCAGACAGAGGAGAAATGAAGCCCCCAAACCCCCAAGGGGGGCTTTAATGCACATGTCTTGTATTAAAGCCCCCCCAGGGGAGATTTAGAGGGCCATTATTAATTGTCCATTGTAAATTGAATAACATGTACGCCAATATCGACAATCCACCACCACCTGTGCCCGCTCGCAGCGCAGCACACAGCGCACCGCGTCTCGATCCCGACAAACAGCTCTGCAGTCTGTCGCGCATATCGCGGCTGCTCACACTCATCAGCTGTGCACGCGAAAGGATAGCATACAGCCAGCATCAGTATGACACACACTCCTTTCTGAGTTCGCCCTTTGTGTCGCGTGCGCGGCGCTACGACGACATCCTCAAGTGGACCTACATCACCTGCCGACTGGAGCGCTACTATTTCAAAAAACTCTGCGAACTCAACAGCACGGCCTACCATTCGCTAATTGACAATGGCTGATAACCCTCCTAAATCCTCCCTGAAGGGAGGACTAAAATACAAACCATGCATTGGCTGTTGCTCCCTCTCCTTTGGAGAGGGTTGGGGTGAGGATGTATTCGGCTGTTGCGCCTCTTTATAGAGGGCAGAGGTGAGGATGTATTCGGCTGTTGCTCCTTTTCCACAGAGGCAATTGGATTTGTATTTCATTCTCAAATTGCCAAATTATTGAATCATCAAATTAGTATCATGAAGCCGCCCGCTTTTCAATTTTATGTACAGGACTTTCTGACCGGTACCATGCACCTCAGCGCCGAAGAGATCGGTGCCTACATGCTGCTGCTCTGCCATCAGTGGGACAAGGGAGCGCTGCCCGCATCGGACCGCGAACTCCTGCGTATAGCACGTACCAAAACCAAAGTGCTCGAAGTGGTCAAGGCCAAGTTTCAGCTCTGCGATGATGGCCTGCTCAGAAACGCACGCCTGGAAACCGAGCGCGAAAAACAAGCCGCATTTCGGGAGCAACGCCGCGATAATGCTAACAAAAGATGGAAACCGAGAGAAGGAATAATCGATGCAAGTGCATCATCGGTGCATATGCAAACAGAATGCAAACCTGATGCCCCTCAGTCTTCATCTTCTACTTCATTTTCAAAAAATAACTACGTAAATAAAAAAACGCGAGTGGGAAATGAACAGTTTGACAAGGCACCTTCGGCACTGATGATGGAACTCTTTGAGCAGGGCATCACCGAACTCATGATGGGGCAGTTTCGCACATTGCGGCTCGAAGATGTGATGGCCGAGATCGAAAACCAATGCCCCAGCGGCACGATCTTCACTAACCAGCAGCACCTGCTCAATAAATTCAAATCAGTAGCCACTAAAATGCTTCAACCGAAAAAAGACAGAGCCTCAAAACAACGAACTCATGACTATTCGCAATACAAGAGAAATTAAAAATGAACTATATCTCCCACTGATCACGGTGATTTTCGCAGATCAAAATATATCAGCGTTATCAGCGTAATCTGCGGGAACAAATTTTCCGGGAGCAAAAAAAATCAGTAAATCATGGAAACCAACACCCATCCCACTCTCGAGCAGCTACGCGCCAGCGAAGAGCGCTATCGTGCCAAAAAACGCGGCGACAAACCCACCGAGCCACTCACCGAAAGTGCCCGCGCATACATAGCCCGCATGCAGGCCAGCGAACGCGCACAGGCCGATACCTCTATCGCCTCGCTGATGCAGCAGGTGGGCCGGCGCAGTACCGCGCGCAGCTTCACGCCCTATCCCTACAGCATCGATCAGGCCTACCCTCTCGCGCTGCGCATATACGAGTCGCGGCTCGCAGCAGTGGGCCGAAAGCTGCTGTGGCAGAGCGACACAGAAGCCGTCTTTCGCGATCTGGTGCGCTACTTCATCGGCGATCAGCAGGGCCCGTATGATGTACATCGCGGCATCTATATCTTCGGACACTTCGGCGCCGGCAAGACCATTCTCATGCAGGCATTTCGCGAGTTCACGCAGCTGATAGAAGAGCGTCTCACCGCCGCCACACTGCCTTTCACGCCACGCACCTTCCGATTCAATCATGCTAAGGACATAGCGATGGAGATCCAGCGCAGTGCCGCCACAGAGAGCCTGCGACAGTATTTCGGAGGGCTGAGGCTCTTTGACGATCTGGGCAACGAAGAAGAAAAAAAGATATACGGCAACGATGTCAATGCTATGGCCGAGATCCTGCTCGCGCGCTACAATGCCTATCAGAACGGTGGCCCGATGACCCACTGCACCAGCAACCTCGCCCCCCACGAATGCCAGGAAGTCTACGGCGACAGAGTAGGATCGCGGGTCTTCGAACTCTTCAACCACGTCTATCTCGATGGCAACGATAAGAGGAAATTAATTGACACAAATTCCTCCTTTAGAAAGGGGGTTAGGGGGATTTGATAGCGTGCCCTCGGCCTATTCATCATGCACCGCAAGCCTCGGTCGGGCTGTCCGCTTGTAGTCCGCCATTGGCTGTTTATCCTGGTGGTATGGCGGAGCTACCCCTTGCCCCCCGCTGGCAGGGGATAAACAGCCGCCATAGTTAGTCTTTTGCTTTATCGGCATTATCAATTACTTCATCGTTTGAATCTCGCGGATGGAGGTGGCGGCTACGATCATTTGGTTTTCGTATTCGCCGCCGCTGGTCAGTACGCCGACCACCTCGCCGTTTCGGTCCACTACCGGTGCACCGCTGAACCCACGCACGGTAAACTTATCTTTCATGGTGCAGACGAGCTGCGAGGTCTTGATGAAAAAGTCTGTATAGGTTATCTCATATACGTTCTGATGGCAGTCGGGCTCGCTGTACGGGCAGCCGATGATATAGAGTTTGTCGCCCTTTTCGGGCATCACAAAATTGACCTTGAGCGGCTGAATATCATAAGCGCCACTGTCTATCTGCAGCATCAGAATGTCTCTGCTCAGGCGGCTATAGTCGAGCCCCGGACGGCTGACCCTGACCGTATCTGTGGCCTCATGCACAGGCACCCGCGGGTACAAGAGCCATTTGTCAAAATACCTGCTGAGTTCGGTAGCTTTGATCTCGGGCTCTACGCCGCCATCGCTGCCTATGAGATGACGCGCGGTGACAGCATATCGCTTGTGGTCATACTCGATCAGAAATGCACTGGCACCCTCCAGGCTCGTGTGTTCTTTGAAATCTGCATGATGAGTGAGCAGTATCTGATGCTTGCTGACCATCTCACGCACGAGGGCAGATTCTTTGGCGGGGTCGATATTCTTTTTTTTCGAAAGATTCATACTTATCGTCAGGCAGATCACAGACAGGATGGCTAGTGCGATCGCGATTTTAATATAGGTTTTGCTCGTCATTTTATTTATGATCTTGATGTATCAGCGCAATTTACTTTTTGTTTCACTGTCGGCAAACTAAAGCTGAAAAAATCACTATTTTGCTGATGAAATTCATACAAATCATTCATCATGAACTTAACATTGATACAGGTATGGCGCTCTGATGCCATCATATTTTGCAGAATGCAGTTTCCTGCGGGCATAGTACCCGAATCCGGCACGGTGCTTCACTATCAGGGTCAGCCGGTGGCTACCATCAGCGGCCATGTTTCGCACACGGGTTTCTTTGATGCTATGCGGGAGACGATCGCGCAGAATATGCAGCGCGGCATCTATGACTGCTCGGTGATGATGGTGGAAGATGTGTTATTTTCGCTCACAGAGGGTGCCGTGTTCAGCACGGATTAACAGCCAAAGGCAACCTCACCCCAGCCCTCTCCTTTGGAGAGGGAGCAACAGCCAATGCAAGGTTTGTCTTTAGTCTTTGCCGGCCTTGTCAATTATCCATTGTCAATTATGACAGGATCATTTCTCTTTTGAAGCCTACCAGTTTGGCCTCTATGTCATTCCAGTTGACATCGCGGTGAAAGGAATTGATCTTGTCATCCTGAGACATGAACATGGCGTACCAACTGCCGGTGCTGCCCAGATAGGCGAATGCATGAACGAACTGAGTGAAGCTGATACGTATCTGAAACATGTCGCAGGAGTCGTTCATGTAGTAGATCTTATATTCGGGTTCATAGAAGTCTATCGTGATGCTGGACGGGTCGCCGTTTAGCGTCACCAGTTGCTTCTGTCGGCGTATCTTATTGAACTTTTGTATGCTTTCCTTATCGTCGAGATCTAGGGTGTCGAGCAGCCAGTCGTTCCACATCTGCTCATAGAACGGGTCGCTGCAGTAGCCGCATTCTTCGGTATAATCTTCATCGAGTTTTTGCAGAGGTTTGAAATTATCAAACATCATCGCCAGTGAGTTGATACCCTCATCAAACACCCATCCGGGATGCTGCGTACGATGTTCGAACCCATCGCAGAGACGGTAGAATTCGGCTACCTCTGCTGGCAGCGACCTGCCGATAGCAGCTTTGATATTGGCTTGATTGGCGGCGAGTGTGGATGGCGGGATCACAGGAAATGTGACGTCCTTCAGTGTGGCTTCTATTTCTTTGAATGGGATCTGCATGGCAGCGGAAAATTGACAATGGAAAATTGACTAAGCAAAAGGCATGTCTTCAGCTATTGATGATTCAAAGCTAAAAAAATATTACAAGTCTATAAGTTTGAGGTATTTAACAACCAATACATCTTTCCGCCTATCTTGAATACAAGCTCATGTATGGGCAGTTGCTCCCTCTCCTTTGGAGAGGGCCGGGGTGAGGATGTATTGGGCTGTTAATCCCATTCATAAAACAGTGATTTGCATTTTCAATAAAGCACAATTGACCCTCCTAAATTCTCTGAAGGGAGGACTTGAATACATTAGCATTGGCCCCCTTTAGGGGGGTAATACATTTCGAGCCGTTGTTGGTGTTTGAACGAAGCGTCCCCAACAACGTTGCCGCTTATACTTGTATGTGAGAAACACCAACCCTCCCTTCAGAGGATTTAGGAGGGTATAACCCTCGTTCTTTCTTTCATGAAATATGAATAGCAGGCATAGGAGAAAAATGGCGCTGCGAGTACATCTGCGGTGTAGTGTACTTTCTGCCATACCAGCAGTACGGACACGATGGCTGCGATGGTGAAGAGATAATTTCTGATGCGACCAGGGCGTGCTATGAATGCAAGAAGATAGAGATTGGCCACATGGCCTGAAAAGAAAAGATCGTTGAGTACCTGGCCTCTGAAGCCCACCACACCATCGATAAAGGGGTCCTGTAGCACGATCAGATCATGCGGCGGACCTATGGGTGTGACAAAGATGAATATCGTACGCAGAAGGATCAATGCCGTGAAAGCCCTGAAGGCATAATAGAGCCGCTGCGGCTGCGGAATGAGCTGATATATACTGATCATGATGCCACTGTACATGAGCATAAAAATAGGTACAGAGAAATCGTATGGCCTCAGATGTTTCAGTATAGGATCATCCAGCGTCACAGCCTCTCTGTACCGGTTTAGGAATATGATATGCGCTGCCAGTATGTACAGCATGAAGCAGATCGCAAAGTTGATGGCAAATTTCAGCAGAAACCGCTCTCGCTTCTGTGCCAGATCCCAGTTGGTCTCTATGAGAGCCAATTGATTTTTTACCTTCAGCCTGTACTTCTCTTGATATTGCATAAAGAATATTTTGTATCAGGAAAACGGCACCTGCCAGCTTATAGCTTCTGCTCTTCGCTCCTGTCTACCTGATCTCGATATCGTATCCGCTGCTGACCCACTCTAAGGATTTGGGGATGGTGATGATCAGCTCTCCATCCTGATAGATGGCATCGATACCATCTTCCACCGCATCATCTGGCAGGGTGAACGAGCGACTGAAGGATTGATAATTGTATTCCCGATAGGTGTATCCGCCTTCGTTCTCATCCTCTTCGAAAGCCGTATCGGCAGAGATGGTCAGCTCGCCATCGTCCACTTTGATACTGAAGTCTTCTCTGCTCATGCCGGGCACAGCTACTTCGATGATATATTCATCTTCATCTTCGAATACATTGATCGCGGGCATCAGAGTTCCCACCACTTCGGCATTGCTCAGATGTAGATCTGATGAGTAGAAAGAGTCCAATACTCCTTTGTTTTTTGATCTGACTAGCATATTATTTATTTAGGGTTATTAATGATTTTCAAAAACAAAAATAAGATGGTACTTGCAGTATACTGCTGAGTAGCATCAGACGCAGCATTGAGAGTGGTCACGGCACATATATGCGCAGTCACATGCCGAATGGATAGGTCTCCGGTATCTCATGGCCGTTAGGTTTGATATGCAGCGGGTTCAGGGCCGTGGTCCTGTCGATATAGATGAATGCATCATAGCGCATGGGCAGGATGCTGGGCACATAGTTGCCGCGGCGCTCATGTCTCGGGTCATAGACCACACCTATGGCGCGATGTCCGTACACCTTTCTGCCGAAAACCTTTTTCATTTCATCGCCCATGAATATGATCCTGTCGCGCGGAGACTGCCCGTGCAGAAAGTGTTCCCAGCTGCCCTCCGCAGCCTTAGGCGCATGGACCACATGCATCTCATCGCCCCATTTGTAGCCCGCCACTACGCTGCCTTCATAAGAACCGAAGCCTATCGAATAGACTTCATTCTTATGCTGCTCATTCAGCAGTTGACCTACATTCAGCATACCTTCAGATGACATGCTGGTGGCGCGTGCATCGCCTATGTGCGTGTTGTGTTCCCATATGATGCCCTTGGCCTCTTTGCCATGAAACCTCATGATCCTCTCCAGTGTGCTGACCATGTGCCGGTCGCGTATGTTCCACGACTCAGGGCCCGCGCTCATCATGGTGCGATAGTATTTTTCGGCATTGGCTATCACGTAGGCATTTTGCTCTGCGCTCAGCACCGCTTCATGATCCGTATTGTACTGCGGTATCTTTCCCACTATCTCCATGAGCAGTGCCAGCACATCTTTTTCGCAGCTCAGGGGTATATAGCGGGTAGCCTGTGCATAGGTCGTTCCTTCCTTGTCGTTGTATGGTTCGAAACATCTCAATGCCTTCATGGCTATTTCTTTGGCACACTTGTCCACCTTGTCGAGATAACTGATGATCGCATTCAGCGACTCCCAGAGGCTGTACACATCGAGCCCGTAGAAGCCTGCTTTCTTATCGCGGCTCTGCTTCTCATTGTATCTTTTCATCCAGTCTATGAGTGCCGCCACTTCCCAGTTGGCCCACATCCAGGTAGGCCAGCGATCGAAGCTGTGCAGCACATCTACGGCAGTCCGGCCCGCATCGTTATAGTTTCTCACATAGCGGTTCACACGGTAGCAATCCGGCCAGTCACCCTCCACAGCTATGAATGAAAAACCTTTTTCGATGATGAGCTTCCTGCTGAGTTTGGCACGCCAGCTGTAGTATTCATGTGTGCCGTGAGAGGCTTCGCCGAGCAGTACATATTTGGCATCGCCTATCGCATCCACCACACGGTCCAGACTATCCGGAGTCAGGTCTATAGAGTTTCGCGACAGTATATCAGATATATCGATGCCGTGCGGAATGTCTTTTATTGCATAGTCTTCCATGATCGTATTTTTTGCTTATCAAAGGAATGATTATCCGCTTCTGATATTGATGAAAACAATTATGAGACCATCTGATTTGCATCAGTTCATTGATGACAACTCATAGGTAGTTTTGTGATGTCTAAAAAAATATTTTTATGGAAAAGCATATCAGAAAAGAAGTAAGGATACCACTCGAAGAAGAAGAGAACAGGATGCATCTCAAAGGCGATCTCTATGTACCGGAAGATGCCGTAAGTCTGGTCATATTCGCACATGGCAGCGGCAGCAGTCGGCGCAGTCCGCGAAACAGGCATGTGGCTGAGGCCCTCCATGATCGAGGCATGGCTACACTGCTGATCGACCTGCTCACAGCTGCCGAAGATGAGGTCTACGATAAACGTTTTGATATAGACCTGCTCACCGATCGTCTGGAGGCTGTGACGGAATATGTCAAGACAGATCCGATACTGATGCGACTGCATGTGGGATATTTCGGGGCCAGTACCGGAGCTGCTGCGGCACTCAGAGCGGCTGCACATATGAGCGGACTGGCAGAGGCGGTGGTATCGCGCGGGGGCAGGCCTGATCTGGCAGCATCGCGACTGCCGCTGGTCCGGGTGCCCACACTGCTGATAGTGGGTGGTCTCGATACCGATGTGATCGATCTGAATCGAGAGGCCTATCGCCTGCTGAAATGCGAAAAGAACCTGGTGATAGTAGAAGGCGCTTCGCATCTGTTCGAAGAAGAAGGGAAACTCGATGAGGTAGCGCAGCTGGCCGCAGAGTGGTTTGATGCGCATCTGGTACATCCCGTTCACAAACATAAAATCCATGCCCTATGATCTTCGAAAACAGATATGATGCGGCCATTCAGCTGATCGCTCTGCTGAGAGAATATAAAGATCAGGATGCGATCGTGATGGCCATTCCCCGAGGTGGTGTGCCGATAGGATACCACATAGCGAGGGCACTGCATATGCCGATGGAACTGCTGCTGACCAAAAAGATCGGACATCCGCTCAACAAAGAGCTGGCCATAGGTGCCATGAGTATAGACGACAGTGTCATAGACGGGACATATAAGGTGAATGCATCGTATATCGATTCGGAGACTGTGCGTATCCGTCAGGATCTCAATGAGCGTTATAAAAAATTCATGGGCGAACGGCAGCCCGCAGACCTGAAAGATAAAGTGGTGATCATAGTCGATGATGGTGCAGCGACAGGCGCCACGATACTGGCCGCTGTGCAAATGATCCGCCACAAAGCACCCAAACAGGTAGTGGTGGCAGTGCCTGTGGCCTCACGCGAAGCTGCGGCCCGGATCAGGCAGTATGCCGATGTGCTCATCTGCCCGCTCATTCCCGGCAATCTGAGGGCTGTGAGTCTTTTCTATCATGACTTCTCTGAAGTGACAGACGAAGAGGTGATGGAACTGCTGCAAGAGATGTAAGAGGAGTATTTTGTGTGAATTGTTTACCTCACCCCGGCCCTCTCCTGAAGGAGAGGGAGCAACAGCCAATACAGGCTATGTTTTCTATGTTGCTATGTGGTTAATGTATTCTTTGCGTTTCCGCGTTTTTGCGAGAAATATATTTTCCCTGAAAAACTCAGAGCTGCTGCGGTATATGACTCCACCCCCTTGCCCCCGCCAGCGGGGGACAAACAGCCTTCGTGCTTTTTGTGTGAATTTTTTACCTATATGAGGATCATCACTTCCCTTTTTTCAGATAGTCGATCATGTATTCGCCTACTCTTATGGCATTGGCCATGATAGTAAGAGAAGGATTGACCGCGCCGCTCGACGGGAAGAAGCTGCCATCTACCACAAAGAGATTATCGAGGTCATGTGTGCGGCAGTGGATGTCGAGCACCGATGTCTTAGGGTCGGTACCGAACTTCAGCGTGCCCACCTGATGCGCCACACCTGCTATCGGTATTTTTTTGCCCAGATATAATTTATGATCGAGTACGGTGTCTGCTATGTCAGATTCGTTGAGTATGTGTTTCCACTTCGCCATCATCCTGTCGAATCCCGTCGTGTTATTCTCATGATAGCGCAGCGTGATCTGTCCGTTCACCATCTCCACACGATTGTCCGTATCGGGCAGGTCCTCTCCGGTCAGCCACCAGTCTATCGAGTGCTGAGCCATCGTATCGAGCACGAGGCCGGGTGCGAATTTAGGTGCATCACTGGCGAGCATATCTTTGTTTGATTTGCCCATCAGCTGTATGCAGCCCATCGGGAATGAAAAATCCTTATCGCCCCAGTAGAAATCATTTATGGCCATCGTCTTTTGAAATACCGATGTGTTGATGCGCTTGCCTATGGCGAGTATGGCGGCGTTCTGATGCTTCATAAAGTTGCGGCCCACGAGCCCGGAGCTATTGGCCAGGCCCTTCGGATGCTCTGCCGTATCTGAACTGAGCAGCAGTGCGGCGCTATTGATGGCACCGCAGGAGGATACGATGATATCGCCCTTGAAGTATGTGCGCTGGCCGTCTATCTCTACCTCTACCGATGTGATGGAGGTGCCGGCAGTATTGGTGAGCAGACGTGTGGCACGCGCACCGGTCAGCAGCGTGATCTTGCTGCTGCGCAGGGCAGGACGTACACAGTTGATGTCGGCATCGGCCTTGGCATGCATCATACATGGGAAACCATCGCAGGTGTCGCAGCGAATGCATGCACTGTCGAGCATATTTTTCTCATCGAGTTTGATGCCGAGCGGTATGTAGAATGGATGCAGCCCGTCTAGCTCCAGCCGGTCGTGCAGTGCCTGTATGACAGGTTCATGGCTCACCGGTGCGAATCCGTACGCTTCGCTGCGGAAACCTTCTGTAGGGTCGAGACCGGCCTTGCCGCGCACTTCGTAGAGCCTCTCAGCTTTGGTATAATAGGGTTCGAGGTCTTTGTACTTCAGCGGCCACTCTGGCGAGAAACCACCTGCATGTTCCACCTTCTCAAAGTCGCGCTCACGCAGCCGGAAGAGCGCCGCACCATACACTTTGGTATTGCCGCCCACCCAATAGCCTGCACCGGGCTGAAACTCGTTGCCTCGGTCATCTCTCCACTTCTCGGCATTGTGATAGCGGTCATGCTGAAATACATCTACGGTATTCCAGTTGGCTTTTTCGCGGGGGAGATACTGGCCGCGCTCCAGCACGAGTATATTGAGTCCTGAATCTTTGAGTGTGTGAAGCAGTGTGCCGCCACCTGCTCCCGTACCGATGATGATGATGTCGTAAGTCGTATTTTGCATAAGTATGAAAGGTGTTTTTTTGTGTGCCGCTAAAATGTAAAATTTTAGTCAGAAAGCAACTGATAATAAGGTTAAGTAATTATGTCCTTTTGTAGCCGGTCGGGGAGGGGATAGCCTGTTCTAACATTGCCGCTTATATTTGTTGGTGAGAAACACCATTAAGGGAAGAGACACTGAAACCCCAACAGGGCTGCTATGATCTGAGCCATCGGGCAGGTATATGCTGATATAAGATCAATGCGAATGGTATCAGCTGCTTATATTTTAAGGAAATCGAACAGCTTGTATATCAGAAAAGCAGGCCACACTAGAGCCTTCAGCACACCCAATACACCCGCCCAGAAACCAATGGCATGCTGTATGTAATATATCGCCGCTCCTATGAATGCCATGCCGTAGATGGCTGATGAGTTTTGTACGACTCTTTGTTTGATCACTTGCATAGGATTATTTTAAGAAGATAAATGTACCATGCAAAGGATGACCGAAATATGACATCTCTTATCACGACAGATGACATCAATATCTTGCGGACATGATCATTGCCCCTGGTTGGCGTCCTCGCCGACCATCACATAGTGCATTGTTGTGGTTTAGCGGGGATGCCAACCACAAGGCAATGCTTAGAAATAACTATACTTCGTCATTACCTTGCTGTATGGCTCTCCTCCGGATCTGTGCCATTGCTGGCAGGTATAAGAGCTGACCGAGCCGTCGCTGTTATTGGTATAATCTTCGCGCAGGAGTTCTATCCATGAGCGGCTCGGGGTATCCCAGTCGGTGAAGGATGTAGAGGTCTTATGGCCCTGCCCATCATAAGAAATGATGTTTTTGCTGGTATGCCGTATGCGGATATTATGGACCAGAATATCATTTGTGTTTCCCAGAGATCTGCCGCTCTTATCATAGGCGAATCTGCACTGGTCTTTCCTTTTTTTCGACCAGTCTTGTGTAGCAGTATCCCACATCTGACATACATAATGGTCTATTTTGCCATTGCTGTGGCAGGTATAGTCAGCTCTGATATCATTCACCCATACACCGGCAGCAGCATCCCATTTCTGCTTGAGGCTTTTGGACAGAAGCCCTTTATTATCATAGATCGATGCTACCTGCAACTCGTTTTGCCAGCTGCCGGTCACCCATTTACTGTAGAGTATGGAGGCACCGCTATGAGATAGGTGTGTGAAGGTGACCATCTTTTGGTTTTGCCAGACATGGCCTGTAGCATCCCATGTCTGAGTGATCTGCTGCTGCTCCGTGCTGTCGGCATTATAAGTATGGCTGTCCCGGCGGCTATCGATCCAGGTGTCGGTGGCAGGGCTCCATCGCTGCTCTGTGGTTGTGGCCAGAAGCCCTCTGCTGTCGTAGGTATATGTATCGAGCAGTGAATCCTGCCAGGTGTTATTGTGCCATGTCTGCCGGAGAGAAGTTTGTATTTTTTGCGAGTAGAGGCTGAGGGCACAGATCAGAAAAAGCAGTGTCAATGATATTATTCTCATATGCTGATTTTTAGGTGATATAAATATAATAAATAACGTATTCCATTTATTATTATTATCAAGATACTTGTCGATCTCCCGCCTGGGTTCCCGTCTCACGAACCTAAATCATCAAACTGAATACGGTCTGTGATGACAGGGATCAGACCTCCACAAAAAAATAAATCCCGGCCAGATGACCAGGATTTATTTCTTAGAGAAAGAACCGGAAGATTACTTCTTAGGAGCTTCTTTCTTTGCTTCTGTTTTAGCAGCTGGTTTCTTAGCATCAGACTTAGCTTCGGTTTTCTTAGCTTCTGTCTTTTTAGCTTCGGTTTTAGCTGCCGGTTTTGTTTCCTTCTTGGCAGTAGTAGCTTGTGCGCTTGCACCAAGTGTGATCAGGGCTGCCGCGAAAACGATAGCCAGGCTTTTTAAACTTTTCATTGTTTTTGTTTTTTGATTAATGAATGAATGCTGGGTATAAGTCAAAGCTGATGCCAAACTATTTTCCCGATGTTCCTTTAACGTTCATTAACCGATGGCGATCATGGCTCCCGAAAAGAACAAACAACATTTTCACACAATTTACCCTCCTAAATCCTCCCTGAAGGGGGTGTTTTTGAAATTCCAACCTTCATTTCAATTCACTGATTTTCAATGTAATAGATTGTTGAATCGTGAACATTTTTAATTTTTCGCATGCAGTTCACAAGCAATTTGTGATTTAATTTGTCCTCAAATGGTTGCAAATGTAATATTACTCATTACATTCCTTTCTACCTATAAATGCTTAAAGGTATTATAGAATTGAAAACATATACAGCAAGTAAAGAGTCATTTGTTGAGCATGTGATGACTGTAATACCGTGGCGCAGGTACACACCTTGCTTATCCATGCCTCAAAGGATTTTTTCCATCGCGTCAATAATCATTTCTTGTATGCTGTCGGGATTTTCAAATCAACCAACCGTATTCACAGAACGGACAATATCAGCCCGGACTGTTTTTCGCAGCCCATCACAACGCTTGATATGCCTAAATATGATGCATGGGAAGATGACTCGGAGCTTGATACATCAAACGTAGCTGAGAACATATGAGACAGTATATCCTCCTTGCAGCGATAGCCATTTTGGCTGTCGCTGCTATAGGTGGTGGTTATTGCTACTACCTGAATCAAACCAAAGCAGCTTTCGTGGTCATGGTAGATATTACCGATGACATCAAACTAAATATCGATACTTCCGAGGTTCCTAGTCATATCGCTCAGATCAGTTCTAAATGGTCTGAGACCAATGTCCGTTTTTCAACTTTCAGCAACCTTCAAAACGGCAAGATCATTTCACTTTCTATACCGGCAGAGTTTCCACTGATGGGCAATCCTGCCAAACGCAGTAAACTGCTTCAGGATAACTATCAGAAAATCTTTGACACACTGAACCATCTTGTGAGTGTAGATACCGGCCGACCACAATCCGTCATATATGCGGTAATGGTGCATCAGCTGAACTATCTCAGTGCTTTGAAAGTGCATACTAAGGAAGCTATCTTTTATACCGACTGTCAGGAGAACACGGACAGCTTTTCTGTATACCGTGATACAGATTTTAACCAAGTCCTGTCTTCGCCTGAAAAAGTCCAGTCATTCTTTGCCCGGCAGTTGTCCTTGGAGTCCCTCAAAGGCATTAAAGTTTACATGATCTATAACACCTCGTCTCCTGAACTTGAGAAACGCTTTTTGCTCATGGCTGGTATCTGGGCAAAGATATTTCAGGCAAAAGGCGCAACTGTCATTATCGGTCCTAATCTCCTCACCAATTAACCATGCCACATGAACACAGCAGAAATAATAGGCAACCTCTTCTTACAGATACTAAAACTGGTCGGCAACGCTTTTCTTATAGTTGTCCTCATTGTCGGAAAAATACTTATCGGAACACTCAAAATTATCACCTCATGGATAGAAAAATCACTCAGCTCAAAAGATCACTGATCGAATTTGCGGATCAGGTGATGCGCTTTTCACGCGCATACCTTATTCCTGCGATTCAGGAAACCGTCTACTTTGCATCGCAAATACTAACCTTTGTGATCGAGGCCTCGTCTGAAAAGGATCATAAGTACCGCGCCGAATTCATCAGCCCTGACGAAGTACTCAACACTTCCAATCATGGATTTTGTATAGACGGCAGACGCAAGCTCAGTACCAAAGCCAGTATGATGCATGCCTTAATTGTCGGATCAAGTGGTTCTGGTAAGACCCAATGTTGCGTTTTACCATCTTTACTGGAACTGGAAGGCAGTCTTATCATTAATGATCCGAGTTTTGAGCTCTACCTGAGTTCCAGCGGCTATCTGAAATCTAAAGGTTACGAGATCATCACCGTCAATTACTCCAAACCATCCGTCAGCAATGGATACAATCCAATGGCTCGTATCGAGTCGGTAAGTGATTGTAATAAGATCGCTCATATGCTGGTTCGCAATACACTCAAAGGTACCGGTGACCCCTTCTGGAGTCTGCAAAGTGTGACCCTGATGACCATGCTCATGAGAGCCTTGCTCTCGGAAGATATACAATACCGCAACCTAGCCAACGTGAGACACCTTGTACAAATGCTCAGTGCCGATCACAAGCTTGTGGACAAGGTAATCGCCAAGACGGGAAATGCTCAACTCATCAATGAATACAAAAGCTTTTTATCATTCGATGATAAGGTGCGCCTAGGCATACAGGCTACCTGCTTAGCTGCACTTCAAATCTTTACCGATCCCGATGTCGCAAAAGTAACTTCGGTTGATACGCTCAACCTTGATAAGATACGTAGTCGCAAAACCGCTCTCTTTATACACTGCCATGTCGGAGATATGGCAGTGTATAGTCCGGTGACATCACTTTTCTTTGAGCAGCTATCCAAAGTGCTGATGTCAACATTGCCGGGCAAGACCGACCTGCCTGTTTATTACATCCTTGATGAATTTTCCTCGCTGTATATGCCAAATACAAATGTAATAATTTCCAACATCAGAAAATATCAGTGTGGATTAATGCTTATTTGTCAGGATTATCAACAGATAGTTGATGTATATGGCAAACAGCAAGCCGAAAGCATACGCTCCAATACTTATGGCAAGGTGTACTTTGGAGGTGTCTCACATGCCACCGCTACAGAACTTTCAGCGCAGCTCGGAAAATATGAGTACACGGACGAAAAAGGGAGAAAGATTAGGGAACTGAAAAAACCTGATGAGATCAGAACCCTTGATAAAGACCGTGCCATATTTATCTGCGGCAATTACAAACCTATCCTTCTACGCATGACACCCGTTTACAAACATCCATTTTTAAAACTCCGCTCACAGATTCCGGCACCTAAGATCAAAGGTACTTTATCAGAGGGGGAAGTAGCACTCGTTCAGTAAGCCTATGAGACGCATACCTAAACAATCAGGGCTCTTGCAGTATTTAGAAAGTCGCGGGGTATTGGATAGCAAAGATGAGGCTTTGATAGAAGCCACTAAAAAACAGTATTGGAAAGAGTATGATAAGGCCCGAAAAAAGAAGAGCCGGACAGTGCAGAAACGTGAAATAGCGGTGGCTTTTCCTGCGGACGAGATAAACCATGTTCGCTTAAACGCCAAAGAAAAGGGGTATGGTCTGCAAGACTATATCAGAAGCTGTGTCCGGGCAGATATGGCGCTAATAATTGTTATCCCGCATCGCAGCCTTGTGTCCGAGATATTGCAGGTATTACAGCAGTGCAATAACCAACTAGATGCCATCCGGCAGAAAGAAGGTAAAGGATGGCTTGTCATAAGCCGGACATACGAGAATGTGGAGTCAATTTTGACCATTACTGAAAATCGCATCAATACTTTACTAAATCAGACGCGTAGCCTTAAAGAACTGATCATGGAAAACATTAGACGCAATCCCAACACTTTACTGCTTCTTAAATCCATTCTTTCCACTTATGGTTATAAAATCCAAGACCCGCAAGACAGCCACATACCGCCAGCTGATCAGCTACTTTCTAAAGGAGCAGAAGGGCAGCATGACAAAGGCTGACAGCTTTGTCATCAAACACAACATTAAAGGAACAAGCCCTGACCAGTGGGTCAGGGCTTTTGAAGCTAACGAGGCCGGCAGACTGATCAAACGCTCCAACTCCGTAAAGCTGTATCATGAAATCATGTCTATTTCGAATTTAGATACAGGTAAGATATCTAAAGCCATGCTCGAAGATCTGACACGCAAATATATTGAGCTTCGCAATCCAAATGCTATGTGTATTGCTGTGCCACACTATGACAAGGCGCATATCCATATCCACTTTTGCTTCAGCGGCACGGAAATACAGACCGGAAGATCACTTCGCATATCCAAAGAGGATTTTGCTTTATTCAAAAAAGAGCTACAGGCTTATCAAATGGCGCGTTATTCCGCTTTATCCAATAGCCTAGTAAAGCATGGCAAGAAGCAAAAGGATAAAGCGCGGCAGATCAAAGACCGAGAATACCAGTTAAAGAAACGAACAAAAGCTCCTTCGGAGAAGGAACGCATAAGCAAAACCATAGAAGCCTGTTATAACAAGTCACTTAGCAGAGCCGACTTTATGCACCGGCTCAGTGAACAGGGCTTACAAACATACTCCCGAAACGGCTCCGAGCGCGGGGTCATGAGCGGAGAACGGAAGCATACTTTCTCGCATCTTGGCTTCGATGAAAGGCACCTCCGGGAGATGGATATAAGAGATCAAGCAATCCGTGGAATCCAGGTATTCAGAGATGAGCTTGATAAAAAGGAAAAAGATGTGGAACTGGAAAATGAAATGAGTATTGAACGAAGCTTTGATGAAACAAAATATGAAGAACCCAAAGACGAAAAGGAGGATGAAAACAAAGAGGAAGATCAGACGGATGACACTATGGATGACATAGATGAACCTGATATGGACTACGACATTGATCTTTGAGGAGAATCCGAGACTAAACAACCCGAACATGGCGTAAACCCTCAATAATTTCATAAAATAATTCGATTTTTTCAAACCAACTTTGTATCTTGGTCTAGAGATGAAAATCGGAAAATTATGAGAGACATTCAATACATTATGGTGTCTGATTGGGATTATCACTGGGACTGTCTGCTAACGAAAAAGGGACATGCTCACTTTTCAGGAAATGCGATCAAATTCAAGCGACATTCAGAAAAATATCCGGATCAAGTACTGACACTCTTTATTAAAAGGGAAAAACACACTGGTATATTTGAAAGAAGCTGGCTGGGCTACGCTAAGAATTTTGAAGAGAGTACTGCTCATGGTAAAAGGGTAGTGCGCTTTGATGTGACCGATCTCAAAGAGTTTCTCTGTCCGCTGATCTTTACCTCCTATCCCAATGGTTGGTATGAAAATAATTCAAAGGTTATATTTAGCTTCGACAATGCAGATGCAGAGCAATTAGATGCCGAACATTCATTGCCGCCGTTTTGCAGAGACATGGCTACCTGTGACTGGCTCAGTTTTGAACTGAACTGTTTTTTCCTGCTTCGCTTACTCGGCATTCATGACATACGCAAAGTCCCGCAGGAACACAATAGCGGTATGCCTGACGGCTACTTTCAGATCAATGATCTCGCTGTAATTTATGACGCAACCATCATGGACAATTTTCTAATAACAAAGGAAAAGCAAATACAGTTATATGTCCGTCAGTTCAAGGAAAATCGATTTTTATTCAATGACACTTGCTCGGAAAAGCAGGTATGGATCATCACCAGAAATCCGGCTTGCAGATTGATAGATACCATTGATGGCATACAAGTAAAGGAAATCCCTTTTCAAGAACTTGTTAAGGTATTCATTCACCGCTTGGATAATGAAGTTGACTCAACTATGCTCGCTACAATTTTAAAGAATTTCGGTACTGAAAATTACACCTACAATAAGGATGGGGTGAAGTATAGGGGCTATGAAAGACACCTGGTATTTAATGATCTCGGTCTGGATAGTGATTTTGACCTGATTGAGTTATTAGATTAATTCTGTCTATAAATGGAAAAGAGTGTAGCATCCGACTATAAAGGGGAAATTAGATTGATAAATATAAGTTGTTGACGCTTATGTTTTGTTGTAGTGTGTTTCTGTTTTCCACAGTTTTCTTCTTGCAATAACCTGCTTGCAGGTTTATACTATAACATCGCATATTGCCGGAACAATCGTAACTAAATAGTAAGTATGATCCTCCCGTATTAGTTAGTGAGTAAGAACCTGCACTACTAAAAGTATCGAACTTCATGTTAGAACCATTGACCTCCCCCACTGCATATACATTCCCGTAAGCATCGCAGCCGGCTATCTTACATTCCGGAGGCTGTACAGAGTTATTATCAAATGAACTTCCACCTGCTTTGACCCACTGCCATGTTTGCGTCTGAGCAGACAGAGATAGGGAAACTCCGGTTATAATTAAAAAAAATATAATTCTGATATTCATAAACGACATTAAGATCAGTCCTTCACTACCTGCATCACATCCGTCTTTCCATTGGTGTACTGTACGATGAAATAATACATCGCACAGGAGTATTTGCTCATGTCAAAAACATAGGTCCCTTGCTGATTGACTTGCACAGGAGTTTGCCAGACACTTGAACCATTCGCATAAACCAGCCCAATAGTAGCAGCACCTGATACATCAAGATAGATTGGACCTGTAGCAGGATTAGGATATAGACTTGTTCGGTTAGGTTCTATCGCCTTGATGCCAAGACTGTTGACGGTAAACAGTTTTGTGATGCTGTCCACGCCGCAGCCGCTGTATGCTATGGCAGTCACACTGTAGGTACTGTCATGATTGGTGTATACATGCCAGAGCGTATCGGACCTTGATATTCCACCATCACCCAAGCGCCACAGTATGCTGTCGCTGTGGTTGGCACTGCTGCCATAGAAGTACACTGTATCTCCGTGTACAACTTGTGTAAACTGTGCTCCCGGCAGAGGGCAACTGCAATCACTGATACCGAGCTTGGCTATGAAAAAATTGCCCGACATCTGATCGGTGTTGACCACGCTATCGGCAGGGGTAGCTATGAAATTGGAAAATGTACCGCCGAGGTATACATTACCACGCCAGTCTTTGGCACCATAATTAGCTATGTTAAGCCCTTGGCCTATGTCTCCCATATTGGCGACATGAGTGGCAATCAAGTTGCCATTCTGATCGATTTTACTGATTATTTTTGTAAAATTGTTAGGATCAAGAGTGGCAGTATCTTTATTGAATAATGTATCCGTAGTATTACAGATAATTAATCAATTATTTTGAAAATGATCAGTATAAAACGCAGTTGGCGCTTCTGAAAAAATACCATACAAATACTTATTGGCTTGTGTAACAAATTTAGCCCAAAGTATATTCCCGGTCGGGTCAATAGCGAATAGTCCGGGTGTGACGCCACTATTGCCGTACAATTTGCTCTCATCATACCTGAAAGTATCTCTACCATATACAGCGATAGTATCTAGTCCCCATGTCGCAACTAACCTTTGGGTGGGCAAATCATATTTACATGGACCAAATCCGCTTATAGAATATGCTTTGTCTGTAATGATATATCTGAAATTCCCATTTTTATCAAGGGAATATATATAAGGCAAAGTATAGGTGATATTTGTGTTAGGCGCGATTCTTTGAGTGGCTAATATCAGTGTATCGCCTCCAGCACCAAAATCTCCATTCAATTGTCCAGACTGATAATAGTTTTCATTTTCATCAAGATCATAATAAGTATCCGGATAACTCGATGCATCCTGAAATATTTTATTGCAGATATAATAGCCTCCTAAAATATCTCCTGAAACAGGGTCAACCTCCACATTATACAGGCCTTTCAAAGTTGTATGAAGATTAGTGGAAATAGCGTAATTACTATCTAAAGAACACTCTACCCACAAATTCCCAGAACTGCCTATACGAAGGCCGTAAGCGTATGTCTGGGTATAAGTATGTTGTACAGTATCATTTTCAAGGTTTTTGAACCAAACCAATTTACCTAAGCTGTCATACTTGATCAAACAGAGGTAAGACTGACAAATGCTCGGAGGAACGGAGTTGATGATCGAATCTCCCAGATAAACAGTTAATGAATTGCACCCTCCCCAATATCCATAATAAAAAGTTCGTGCTATGTATGTATTGCCGCTTGGGTCTGTTGCTACACCATAATTTGTCCCACTTAGATTAAGCTGATCCCCTATGTGCTTTGCCCAACGCATTTTACCAGAGCAATCACAACTGAAAAGCAAAATATCCGGATTAGTCCAAACATCTCCAGGAACCTGTGATGGGTATATGCCGGGGCAACTGAATGTATCAAACACAACATTCGAGCCATTGATCATTCCGACACCATATACATTACCTTTGGCATCACAGCCTGCTATTTTGCATTCTGCTGGTTGGTCGTTTGGTTGGGCATCATTATTACTTCCGCCTGCTTTCACCCACTGCCAGCTTTGCGTCTGAGCCGACAGAGATAGGGAAGAAACTGTAAGTATTATAAATAAAAATTTAACATTCATATAAAATAGTTGAATCATTTAAATATAAAGCAAATTTTTAAAAGAGAAAGGATGCCGCACCATTTGCTGCATCCTTTCTGTGCTACTTTACTTGTTCGATAGTACTTCCAGCTTATCTGTTGTTACAGGACTATGGTTTTTGCTCAGCGTTACAAAGTATGCCCCTGCTTTCATAGCAGATACATTGATAGTTACCATACCTGATATATTACTGAGCGCCTGCTGTTCTATCAGTTGTCCCGATACGTTCGTGATCGATAAGGTTAGCGTTTCTCCAACCGGCAGCGGGTCGTTTGTCGGACCTGTACTGTAAACTACTTTCACAAGATCCGAGGCGGGGTTTGGCATCAGCAATATCTTGCCGAGAACTGTACTATCCTTTACTGGTTTTGATTTTTCATACTTGCAGTCCATCAGGTTTATATGCAGAGTATCCTGACAACTTCCTGATGAATCTACTACCGTTATCACCACAAATATACTGCCGCTCACACCCAGGTTGGGCACAAAAGTGGCAAAGATATAGGTATAATGTCCCGGCGGACCGATCTGCGGTGGCGTAACCCCGACGAAATTACCAGATGGGCTGGTCAGGTTGTATGTATCATAGGCATAGGAGCCGTTAGTTACCCTGATTTCTATATTGCTATCACCGGTACAGGTGATTATTCTACTTGACGCACCAATCGCGCAGAGCACAGGGCAGGGTACAGGAGAAGCTGCTACCTGCATTAGTGGCGAGGTAGCGGCGCAATAGTACGAGCCGCTTATGTCCTCAGACAGGGTCAGGGAATAGTCACCCGCATAGTGGGCTATGTATGGTGTTACAGAGCTATTGATACCGGACTGTATGGGGCTACCGCTGACGTTCCAGGACCAGTGGGCAAAGATAGTATTAGGCGGCCCGGTCAGTTCCACCCCTGCCGAATCGATGGCCCTGCAACCATATGTATAGCATCCGTATGGTGCGTACTGTATCAGGAGCGAAGGATCATCAGGAACCTGTACATCATAATGTGCCTTACAGAGACCGGATGTAAGCCAGACACGATAGTCACCACCGGACGACACCTGAATGTTTTGGGTAATAGCCTGATTGCTCCATGAGTAGCCAGTAGATAAAGTACCATAAGCATTGAGGTTCACGGTATATGGGCTGCAAGTGACACTGCCGATCACCGCCACAACTATTGGCATAGAATCTACCCTGAAACTAAAAGTAGTGCTCTGATTGCATGTTTTAGGAGGTGTCCCCGAATTTGCAAAGGTATAAGTATAGTTCAACGTGACTGTATAGCTACCCGCTGCCAAGCTAGGGATACTCCATACATTGCCTCCGGCATAGGTGTAACCGGGCATGCTCCAGCTATAGCTCATGCCATCTACTAATGTAGCGGTAAGGACTACGGTATCTCCCGCACAATATCTCTGAGGACCGGTGATAATAACAGGTGGCATAGGCAAGGTTTGTATCACACCGGCTGGTTTGGATATATTCTGACAGCCATTATTATCAGAAACAATACATAAATACCTGCCATCTGGCCCAGATATAGGTGCAGATCCAAGATGCCCTCTGTTCAGATACGGGGTGGCTGCATTGTACCAATTCCACATGGTAGCACTACCACCACCAGTCACAATATACTGGAAGTTAAACGACCCGCCGCTTGGACACAAATAGTCTGCATTTTCAGGTTGTGCCAAGTTGGCTAATGGCCCAACATAGCCTGCTAACTGATTCTCAGTAATAAGAAAATTGGTATCAGATTTTACATTACTACAGCCATAGATATCTGTGACTGTAAGTGTAATTGATTGAGGGTTCTGACCGGGATGATTAACATCACTAAATTTATATTCCTTAGCCGGATTGTAATAAATAATATCAGTTCCATCATGATGATCTTGCCAGTGGTAGGTCCAGAGCGGGTTTTGTAGTTGCGTAGGTTGCAACCTGATCGAGAAGCCTTCGCAAATTGTTCGGCGGTTAAACCCTGCCGAAAGCGGCGTATCGATATAAGTGAATGCAGCAGTCGGGAATGTTGGTGTTAGCACGCTAAACCTCACCTGACAGCTGAAAGGGCTTTCTATAACATTGTGATACATTTGATAATAGAACTGCGTCATATCGCCGGTGGTCACAGACGCCCCACTGGCTGGCAGACCTGCAATAGATTGAACACTACCCCATTGGAATATCGGGGCTGTCCCAACATAATCGGAATTGTCCATCAGGTGCAGGACATAACCATTATTGCCGCTGTTGCATTCTACCTTATAGCTGTATGCTACGTGGAGTGGAACAAGTACATCGATAAGCGCAGAGCAAGTCATAGTATCACCTGCTACCACAAGCGTCACCGTATATATGAGCGGGTAGTGACCGGAGTGATTGACCCGGAAGTGATAAGCAGACCCGGAAGTGATTGTCGTCATAGTAGGAGTGCCTACCAGAAAATATCGCGCAGAGTCAAGCGCCCAGGACTGCGACAGGACAGTACCTGATGGTGAGTAGGTATCGCTGACTGATACACTGTCATTACATGGGTTCACATAGATGACCGGAGTACCGAAAGTAATTGTGCAGGGGCTTCCGCCGCCACTTGTTCCGCCTGTTCCGCCGCTTGTGCCACTTGATCCGCCTATACCCGACCCGCAACGACGGATCAGGAAGCTGTCGTTTGCAGATGTGATACTGCCTATACAGGTATCTGCAAAGTGTGCTGTAACGCGCACCCAATATGAACCAGTATCAAGGAAAACATAATTCAGCGTTGTACTGACGCCTGTGTTGACAGTATCACCATTACTCAGTGCCCACGTGTAAGTTGTATGAGGCCATGCTGCTGATGGATGAGCCACAAAAACACTGGTACTAAGCGGGCAGAATGGCGTATCAGCCGTCACTGATACGGTAGGCACAGGTATGATGGTTACGGTATTATTCTTGAACACCGTTTTATTGCAACGGGTCACTGTTAGCGTGATAGTCACAGTAGTAGGTGTCGTCACGTTATTGAACTGAATAAGCGGATGAATGCTGTGGTCGTAACCGCTTACACAGGATGCAAGATTAGATGGGGTAAACGACCATGTATAATAATCCTGTACATGTGATACCGCGCTCACAGCACTTGATACGCTGTTAGCACAAACAGTCAACGGATATGTGAAAAGAGAATCAGGTTCGATGATGTGCACAATAAAAGTCTTTGAAGCAGTATCTACGCAGTTCGTATCCAGAGTGGACACAGCATTCAATTTAAGCATACATGTAGCCGCATAGGCAGTATTTGTCCACTTAACAATTACATTGTTCCCCGTATTGGACCCGACTATTACACCATCACTTACATTTGGAAGCGACCAGATATATCGTACTCCAGTCGGTGCTGGTATACTGTCCTGATAGGTATAAGGAGTATTGCGACAGACGCTGTCAGGGCCTTTAATGACTGATCCCCTCAATGTTGGTGTCTGATCCACATGATAGATCAGCGGTGCGCTTACACAAACATTGGGACTTATCAGGTTAACTGTATAATTACCCGCTGTGTCAGGGGTATAGGTGACTGAATTGGAGGCTATACCCCCAAATGTATCGATGCCCCCGGTAGGACTGACTATGCTCCACTTGGAGATTGTACTATTGCTCAGTGTAAACGTTACTATATTTCCCGTACATCCCACAAGCGGACTGGCAGAATCAACCACATTACCCGTTACCCTGACGGTGATATAGGATGAGTCACTGCAACCTGCAACGGGGTCGGTATATTTGACCTTTAATGTGAAAGTCCCATAGGTAGCGGCTTTCACAAGTACATTGTAGTCATTATTAGGGCTAAGCATGGAAACGGATGGGTTCGGTGAACCATTCACGAGGGACCAGTGATATACACCACCGGGCCAAAGCGGAAGGCTATAGTAATTCGGAATGTTTGGGCAGATAGTACTCAGCCCGTTTATCTGTGCATTTTGTGTCATGACCGGTATCTTTACCGAAGATGGTGCATGGCAGGTGCCGCAACTAACCGGTGTGTCAATAACATATCCAAAGCCACTGCCGCCCACGCTATCCCATGTAATGGTCACGGAACTTCCTGTATAGCTGGTAATTTTGCCGCCTATGGCACCCCAGGTAACATTATTGCAACCGGCAGCCGTGTATGTCGCTGAACCGCCGCTGCACAGGACAGAAGGACATTCTATATCCATTGCGGAAGCATCACTGACAACCACTATCATTGAGTCCGTACCCTTACAACCGCAGGATGAACTTGCTGTCAGTAAGACAGTATAGGTGCCAGGCACAGAATAAATGTGTGTCGGTGATTGCTGGGTGGAAGTGGAATCATCCCCGAAATTCCAGTGCCATGTAATATTAGCAGAGCCAGCACTTATATTCGCTGAATCTATGAAAGACGAATCACTGAAATTGATCGTGCTGTTAACGCACACATTGACCGTGTCAGCATTATTCATGCCTATGATCCCAAAACCTGCCACAGGGGAAGGTAATATATCGATGCAAAATATAACAGGGGTATGGCATCCGGCAGCGCTGATCTCATTGACTAAAATACTGCCCTGCCCGGCAGCACCCCAGCGGATGTCATAGATAAGGGTATCTGAAGAAAGCGAAGAGATTAGTGTTGCAGTTCCACCGACAACACTCACTGAGTCAGCGTCCCCCGGATTAGAGAGAAAAACAGCAATCCTTGACAGGCTTCCCGAACAGACCTGAGTACAATTACTCTGACTTAATGTGTAAGTGGGCACAGTGAGTGTGTGGGAAACCCCAAAAACATACTCAATGGCAGTGTCATTTGAGCAAAGGTCATACCCGGCTATAGTTACAATCGGACTTGGGACAGGAAATACCCTTAGCTTGAATGAATCGGATGCCTGGCAACTGTTTAAGGAAACAGTAACATAATAGGTCCCTGAACTGTTAGGATATATTTCCTGTGTATTGGCATTTGTCGACCAGGCATAGGAGCTAAATCCCTGACCCGCGTTTAATGTTGCAGTTGAACCGCTGCATATCGACGAATCTCCTGTAATAGATACGGGCACAGGGGTCGGCATCGTATCCCTCAACGTTGCAGTGCAGCCATTAATGTCTGTCACCGTGACAATATAGACCATGCCGCCTATCATGCCGCTATCGGTTGCGGAGGTAGTCAGTGATCCGCCGCTCCAATGAAAAGTATAAGCAGGCGTCCCGCCGGAAGGGTAAACGGTCGCGTAATTATTGGAACAGTTGCCAGGAACTACATTGGCAAAGGTCGTCGTACCTCCCAGCAGGGCAGGCTGAGTTACGGTAACCGTATCATTCTGGGAACAGTTCCTTTTTGGGTCTGTCACAGTAATAATATAAGTACCTGCATGTACATTAGTCGCTGTAAAATTGTTTGCAACCGTATCTACTGATCCGATGCCTGTCGGCCAGGAGAAATCAAAGATCGTATCACTGCCATAAGCGCTTACAAATATCCGCCCCGTGCTATCGCCGTAGCATGGCAGGTTTGAGACGGTTGCGGGATTGAAGAACGGACCGCAACGGTTGCCAATGTTTATCATCGAATGGAAAGCAACGACCGGGCTGACAGGCGAACCGCAGAAACTGATTCCATAAAATATATCTGTTGGCGCATCTCCCGCGTAAGAACAAGTTGGCACTGCGGAGAATTTGAGCAGTATCGTATCCTGAAAATGTAAAACTATCGGCGGTATGGAAACGCTATCGCCGGATAAAGTCCTGTGTACGGTTGTATCATGATTGTTTTTTTGGTAACTCACCGTCAGGCTACCCGGCACTATATTCAGACCCGGCGGCATGTTCAGGATATTAGTGATACCATGTATCGGCCCATAGTCTACGGACTGTATTCTGACGCTGAAGTGGAGCGTATCACAACTGCTGAAAGTATCCGGCTGCATCACTACAGGAATATTGCCGAAGGCCGCAGGCTGTATCAACAGTGGTATGTTGTCAGTCACCGGAATATGGCAGGCACTGTCAGGCAGTGTGGTCGGGAAATTGACGCATTGCCAGTTCAGCATGAATGGCAGGTGCAGGTAAAGGGCGCTGTCAAAATTTGGGGGGCAGCAGGTCCAATGGAAATAGAATTTAAGTGAGTCCTGAGCATTATAATAAATCGAGTCGCGAACTTTCTGGTAGCTGCCTGCTGCAAGGGAGAATCCTATATCAAACAACAGGTAGCCTCCCACATTAATTGGTCTTACTCCCTTTCCATAGACGGGTATATCGTGGTTACTTCCAGTGGCACTGTCAATGGATACAATGCTGTCAATGGACAGGCATGGCGGAATGTTCGCAGTATTGATATAGATATATAGGTTATCGGGATGGTCCTGTGTTATGTTCAACACCTGTGGGATCATAAAGGAACTTGTATCTGCAAGAGGTGTGGCAGAGAGTGGCTGTGGCCAAAGCTCTGCCTTTGGCCTATGAAGGATCAGCCCTCCTCCTAGTGTTGAGTTAGAAGCATTACTGAAAAAAGTGTCAGTAACATTACTGCATGCAGAGACAGACGGCACTACTATGGCTTCAAACTTAAGATCAGTATTATCATACAAAGTATCAGGGCATCCGGCGCATACCGGTGCTGTTATAAGAAACTGCATATTCTGTTGAAAATACTCATCCCCGATTCTGAGCGGACCGTGGTAATTGTTTGGAGCTGGAACATTAAGAGCATTGGCATACGTGTAGAGTGATGGAAAAGAATAACGTTCATAGGGAGCCGCCGCTCTGCTGTAAAACCCTGAAGTCAATGTATCCATCGATAACTGTGTTGCTCCTCCTGATGAACTAGGATGGATAAAGAGTTTTGTATAGGTATAGCTCGGAGTCATTGTATAGCAACCACCGAGGGACTTGATCATAAAGGAATAAGGGGATGTACTATCGTTAATGACAATGTCAGCACCCGAAGTCAGACCTGGAATAGGCCGGAACTCGTAAGGGAAGTTGTCAAAATAATAACTACTAGGATCTGAATTGGGACCGAGTATCGCTGCTGAGATGCCCATATATAATGGTTTCACGCACCGCGTTTCGGCGTTATTATAGTCACTATAATTATTATATCTTGAATTGTATGATACATAACAATCATAAAATACCGGTGCAGCTCCTACACAAAGGTAATAGATGCTTGTCTCCGGTGTGACTATGCTGTCATGGCTGATGTCACCGGAGGTACCCATGTTTGCAGCAAAGTAATCCCCGACCTCATAAGTTGGCATTACAAATCCTGGATAGGACGGAGTGGTATAGTAGGACAATATATTTGCTGTACACTCGTATTGCAGGTTATTCGAACCCGCCGGAATAGAGAAATTACCGCAGATCACATAATAAGAGCAAAACCTGTATTTGTCCCCTGGTTTAAATGAAATGGTACTGTCATTTAGCAAATCGCGTAGACTGTCTATGTTCAGCCGGAATATGAAGTTGTCCCCGCTATGTACTGCATAATTAGATGTTATAGGAAGCGGTATAACATAGGGCACCAAACTGCCAGCCGGAGTATAGTAAAGCGTATCCATGATAAGCCGGAGGTTCATATCCGTATCCCGTGAATAGGGCATATTGACATAGCGGAAAAGGTATTTGAAGTAAGCATTACTATCACCATGCGCGGTCCAGAAGCTGTCCCATCCCGCATAAGTAAATCCCGAAGTATCGTTACCATCTACAAAATCTTCCATGGTATAGCTTCTCAGGGTATCACCCACCATAGCGATGCCTCTGTTTACGTTGCCGAATTGTGCATAGTTAAAAGGGGTGATCGGGGTAGTATTATCGGCATAGCCAATATCGTTGATGTCGGGCAAGCCAAAATTCATCCGCTCGATGCTTGACCCCACAATCTGTATGCCCGGAGTGATGCAGCCGGGGCACAGCACGTGAATACCTGTACCTACTTTTGCAAGTGGTATCTTGCAGGTGTCGCATCCAAGGCTTAGTTTCGGCTCAATGTAAGTGCGTATCTGCACTCCAACGGTGGGCTGCATAGCAGGGCAATAGCTGATCAGCGGGAAACATAAGTATGAGCCGTCAAAAAAGGATTGGAAGGCTAAGGCACCGTTTGGTCCTAAAATAGCTGGATCGACGAGCCCCAGAGTATGAATATCAAAAGCCACTTCGGTAAAAAAAGCATTACTCGATAAAACAGTCCCTGTCCAGGTATAGCCATGTCCGCTTATATGTACACGACCAGCGGGATTTACTGATAACCCAGTTTGTGTGCTGATGTCAACTATCAGATTGAACGACGGCCCTGAAGCACCATTATTGTACCCGTGCTGGAAAAGCAACTGGTAATCCGTAAAAGCAACTGAATTAAGCGCAAGGTTCCTAATACAGAAAGTATCAGTTTCGTCCTTATTCATTGTGGAAAGGCTCGGTGTAAACACTTGCGTCAGGCCAAAGTCATTGCCCTGATTATGGGCATAAGGACTGATCGCATTGGGCTGATCACTGTCATGGAAAATAGTGGAGGCATAATACGGCGGATTTGCTGTGGGTTTATCAAGTGGTTTGGCAACGACTGAGTCACCACCGGTTTCACCGCAATAGAAACCATAGGCATTGAGGGTCCAGTGATTCATCCTAAAAGGATTGTTGAACAGTTCTGAATCTGAAGGGCAGCACTGGTAAGTATAAAAAGAGAAGAAGAATTTGTCTCCGCGTTTAAGTCTTGCGATCCGCATATCTAGGGATAGTATGGGGCTGTCGATATTGGGGTTACTGAGGCAGGCAGAAGTATAATGTATCAGGCTGTCTGAAATATGCGATGTCAGCAAGGTGAGCTTGTAAGATAGGGAATCACTTGCAGGCAGCGCATTCCCGTATATTGAATCTCTGAATCCCATGCGGAAACTCGACCAGTTGATAAAGCTATATGAGCCCAGCACCCCCTTGTTTAATACCACATGCACATTATTAAGGGTTGTAGTGGATGACGTATCCGCATTTTGCACCTCAAACTCCCACTTAGTAGAAGTATTAATGCAGGTGCTGTCCCAATACGCATCCGGATTGCCATTATAATTGCTGACAGGTAAAATTCGCGATATGAGGAATACAGGTTGTTTGCAATTGTATGTTACATAAGTATATGGCGTAGGTATTTGTATCTTACACAGGTTGGTGGTATCACAGCCCCATTTCAGGATTATTTTTGATTCACATGCTGCCCCCAAGCACCCTCTTACCACAAAAGTTTCTTCGAGGATAAGGTCGGATGAGATACCGACCGTATCGCCGTCATCGCTTAAATTATGCTCATAACCCCTGCCAAGCAGCTTGGCGCTGTCAGCAGATGACAGGATAACTGTTTTATTGCTGTAATATATTTTCGCCCTAATCAGGCTTAGCCCGTCACATGTCATGCTATCCCTGATGTTGATGCCGCCCGTAAAAATGGCTGAGCCTTTATTGATGAAATAGGATCTGCGTGTAAATGTATCTCCCAGTGCAACACATCCGTTATACCTGTTCAGGGAACCTGATTGATATGTATAAATGCCGCCGACCGAATCAAAGCCTGTGGTATTGGGGAGGTCCACGTCAAAAATGGGATACAGAATTGAATCCAGCGTTATATGGTATGGGTTGATTGCTGTTACATTGGCTTGGTTGTTCACCCCAACTGTATCATTAGGCCCGCTTACCCAGACATATATCCTGTTGGAAGTATCATTTTTTGGCACAACGACACCGCCGGATACGGGTTCAGAATTCGGTATCTCGGCGCATGCGGTGAACATGACCATTGAAAAGTACCAGGTAGAATCAGCAGGTATAGAATCTAAACCTATCTTGTATGAACTGCCGCTTACATTCACTGATGGGGGTGTATGTGCCCTGTTGCCCAAATGGCTGTTAATAGCCGTGTTCGCACAAGAGAAGTCCGGGTTATTGATGAGCAAATTAAGGACAACAGAATCGACCGTAGAGGAAGTATTATTAGTGACCGACAGATAAAGCGTATCCGCCTGACAGGAAAGTACAGGCGCCGAATGGGAAACCGTGACGTATATGTCAGAGATGCTGTCGACCCGACTGTAACTGCTGTACCTGCCAGCATATAAGTGACGTTGGCATCCGCTTCCCGTATTTGTGGAATAGACATCTATTATGGTAGGAGTGTCTATCGGTGGCGTGACGAGATAAATGGTATCTCCAGTCCCGCTTGCCGAGGCCACTATTGTGTAACCGATCTGCAAGGTATACAGGATTCCAGTTTGTGAATTAGGCACTACGATGGTGGTGGTTGAATCCCTCGGAACAAGAGTATCGACAGCGTAAATATTCCTCTGAATAGGAAGGCGGTTAGTTTCAAGGATGACAGAAACACTGTCGCTAAGACACCCTGCCGGGCTTGTTATGGTCCGGAACCATATCGTGACAGAACTGTCGCCCGGTACAGTTATGGTGAAGGGGTCAATTATATAAGAGTCGTATTCTGCGTACTCTGTATTTGCCGGAACAAAGCTGCTGTTATATGACCATTGCAGATTATCGCCCCAAGCGCTCACATCATCAAAGACAAAATTGAAGGTGGAATCACTGCAAATTGACTGGAACACAGGCGCTGCCGGAGGATACGGTATGGAAGTGACTGTAACATTCCCGCTCACGGATGCGGTGCAAGCTGATGAATTGGTTATTGTCACGCTATAGGTCCCGGCTGTGGTTTCATGTATGCTTGCCGTCGTATCGCTTGTGCTCCAGAGGTAACCCGGTCCGCCAGTAGCGGTAAGTGTTGCTGTTGTTCCGGCACATATATTCTGATTATTGACGGAAACACTTGCTACAAATGAGTCGCACAAAGGGTTGCACATGGACTGCATGATGCTGGCATTTAACGCAGATATGCTCCTCCCGAAATATGCGGAAAATACCATTGACAGCATTCCGGCAGAATCGCTTGTCCCACCGTTTGCAGCAATAATTATATTGGTCAAGCCATACGCTTCCATAACAGAATCGCATAGCGAATATGCACTATCGCATACAATCGGACGTGCGTTTCCGCAATGATCGAACATACTGCTCCACTTCGCGTAATTAAAATTCAAGCCGCTGGTAGCGTTCATTAAAGTTGTGAAGACCCGTATCGGTATACAGCCACTGTATGAGCTGAAATATTGTTCCGCCTGCGATTGGGGAATTTCGACTGCAACACAAGCGTTAGAATCACAGGCGATAATTTTTGGTATGATCTGATCGGATGATAGTGACTGTCCGTAAAGAATAAGATATGCTGTTTGAAGTAAACCCGCATCACCGCTTGGATGTCCAGGCTCTGATGCAAGTACTTGCTGATATACATAATAGACAGAACTGACCGAGTCACAGCTAGAGGCTAAACTACCGGAACAATAGGGCAAACATTGCATATTACAACTTACTAATTCGCTGCACAGCTGATACATGTTTGCCGTATCGCCGTCTTGGCTCAATAGGAAGTTATACAACCAGATAGGCAAGCAAGAATCTGTCTGAACCTGATACTGAAGTGCGAACCGGACAAGTTGGGTGGAATCACAATGGCTTAAAACGGTGTCGTTGTAATTGACAGAAGGAGGATTGCAGCACCTTAGTATCGAACCCCATGTAGCCTGATCAAATTGGTAGTTCCCAAACTTGAAACCCAGATATGCCTCTACGAATGGGAGTGGGTATGTAACTGTACTATCGTGACTGAGTTGGAAAGAGCTTAACTCTCTTATGGCGGCGTTGATGCTGTCGCAGCTTACGATCTGTCTGCAACTGTCTCCACATTGCTGCAATTGTGAGTACCAGTAAGAGAAAGTGTTCGGAACATTCAGGCCTGACGCGCTATCATAATGCTGCCAGTCAAAGTTACTATTGAGCGCGTTAAGAATATAGTCGGAGTTTAGATTAACTGTTCCTATTCCAGGTATATTATCCAATATCGTATTGATGGTGTCACAATGTGAAGCCAGGGCTACAGGGGAGGGTGGCATGACATTACAGCAAACTAAAAGCCCCACCCACTGCCTGGGTTGGAAGGTCCACTGATTGCCATTATTATCAGAACCGGCATTCTTTTCGTTCAAATAATCCGTCCATACTGCCGAAGGTGCAGCACTGTCATACTGAGGGTACTGCGCTCTAAATGAATCCATCGCGCTGCCAACTATTGAGCAATTGACGATATTTGGACAGCTGATGTTGCAGCTTTTTATTTTCGTAAACCACGTCAGGTCTGTGTAGTTGATGTATTGAGCGGCCGTGGAATCATAATGCCATCCGCCCAGATAATTATATAACAGTCCAGTGAAAGTCCATTCGTTAGTACCGTTGGGGTATTGCTGATTGAACAAGTTCACTACGGTTTGAATACTATCGCAGAAATTATTCATGGTATCCGGTGCAGGCAAGGGGACACTGCAGCAGCCAAGCAGCGTCGTCCAGTCCTGTGTGGTGTATGATACTCCGCTTTTTGCCGTGTTTAGATATGCTGTCCAAACGAATGTGGGAGCATGAACTGCATATTGCGGATATGCCGTATGGAATGCGTTCATCACGCTATCCTCAAAGCTGCAATTGATCACATGGGGGCAACCAAAACCGCAATCGTTCGTTTGGCTGTACCATGATTGCAGACTGTTGTTTATCCATCTCCCCGAAGAGTCATAGCCCCAGGAGTTGAACGTCTCGTTCATGAAATTTAGATAAACCCAAGACTGGCTCCCGCAAGGGTACGTGTTATTGTAAACACTAACTGCTGCTTGCAGACTGTCGCAGTAGCTACTAAGACTATCGGGTGCGGGGTAGTTAATACCGCAACAATTAAGCATGGACATCCAGTCCTGTGCTGAATACCAGTAATTGCCCCCTTGCAGATTATTTGAGTTTAGGTAATTAACCCACAGAAACGGAGCGCAATGATTTGAGTCTAGAGGATTAGCTGACTTAAAAGCCCTCATAAAACTGTCTGCGCGCGCACAGTCTATCGTGTGCGGACAGGCAATGCCGCAGCCGCCCATGATACTGGCCCAGCCCGTATAAGAATTGTAGGTGCCAAGTTCACTGTTTATCAGATTTATAAACTGATTGGGTGAGGCACCTGCCGGGTATAGGTGTATATACAAGGAATCCGCAACTTTAAGACTGTCGCAAAAATTTGCCAAGGTGTCAGGTGCAGGGTAGCCGATACCGCACCAGTCCAGCAATGATATCCAGTCCTGTGTTGAATAATACATATAGCCGGTCGGGGTCGGACTATTCTGATTCAGGTAGTTTGACCAAAGAAAAGCCGGTGCATGGCTGGTGTACTGAGGATAAGCTGAATAAAAATGATTCATGACCGTGTCGGCAAGAGCGCAGTTTATAAACAGCGGGAAACTGTCACCACAGGCTGCATATGCCATGCGCCAATCGTTAAGAGTATTTGAATAACCCCACAGACCGTTCAGCGTATTCGTGAACGTGTTGTAGTCACTTCCAACGGGATACGAGATCGAGTAAAGCCCGACCGCATCTGCAAGACTGTCGCATTTTGTAAGAGGGGTATCTATGGCGGGGTAAGGTATGCTACAGATACCAAGCAGCAGTTTCCAGTTTTGTTCTGAATTCCAATATCCGTTAGCGCCACCATGATTATTTAGGTACGATACCCAGATGGCAGGTGCGCAATTGTATCGCCACTGCGGGTATTGAATATAAAATGCATTCAGTACGCTATCAGCATGGGCACAATTGATGAAGCTTGGAAAGCTGAGACCGCATGCAGTTATCTGTCCATACCAATAAACCCCATCACTATACACATAATAGCCACTAGTGCTGTCATAGTGGGTCCATCCGAAAGCATTATCCATTGACCAAACCAAATTATCCAAAGATCCGTTTCCCGGATATTGGGAATTGTAATTAGTCAGAGCCGTGCTCAAACTGTCGCAAAATGAAATAGCACGGACTTCCGCACTGAACAAAAAGCATACCAACAGGGACGTAATGATAAGTCTCATTTCTTATGTTTTAAGTACAAAAAATAGTATCAGCCTCTTCGGTTGAAGAATCACAAAAACTCTCTTTAGTCAGAGAGCCCGACGATAAGAAGCCATATAACTGTGAGGGGATCAGTTATATATCACTGCTTCTTAATCATCGGTACTAAAGGTTCAAATAAAAAACTTAACAAAAAAATCTCATTTGTTAAAACACACAGTCTTATTCTTGTTTCAAGATTTATGTACAAGAAACATGCATAAAATCCCCATTTCTGGTGAGAGAAAAAGTAGACAGTTCGTTTTACGCAGAGAATACTCAACGCCGTAGCTGGATGCCCCCAAAAGCAGCAAATACAATATTTATATTGAATCAAAGTGGCATTTCACAAGGCAATCCGTGTACTATTTCGCAATAATATCGAGCTGATACATAATGCTTTAGCGTATAAAATGACAAAACATTATTATCGCCATGAAAAAGACCCTACTAACAACAACCCTTTTGCTTGCCGTTTTTCTATCTCACGCACAGAACGTGGGTGTAGGAACTGCAAGCCCCGGCACTAAGCTGGATGTGAACGGTGCATTCACTCACCGTGAAACTTCTCTCGCTGTCGTGTCAAACGCTGCGACCATACCCGCCAACGTATCTCAGGTACAGCTGACAGGTGCGGCCACAGCCACCATCACACTCACAGGCAGCACGCCACCCAATGCCGGGCAGGTATTGGCGATCTTCAACAACACTACAGGCGGGTTTGCCGCCACGCTCAACTCGGTCTCCATCCCTAACGGGCAGGCGGTCGAGTTCATATATAGCAGCAGCGCCTGGCATGCCGTAGGCACATCGGGCAGCGGCTCTACTACAGTGAGCAACACCTCCAGCAACAACACACTATCCACGACAGTGAACGGTGTGACGGGCACAGGTGTCAATCTCATAAACAGCCACTCGATCAGTCAGAATGGTACCGACCAGCTGATCAGCACGGTGAACGGTGTAGCTACTACGCCACTCACTGTCGCGCTGACGGGCGATGTGACAGGTACACTCGGCGCCAGCACGGTGAGCAAGATCACGGGCACACCAGTGACCATATCCTCATTAGCAAACAACAACGTACTGCAATATAACGGCACTGCATGGGTCAACGTCACTCCTACAGCTTTGGTCGATGACGCGATCACAAACTCGCTGTCGCTCTCAGGCAATACGCTCACCTCTACCGTGACCGGCCAGACGGCTACATCGCCTGCTGTATCATCTGTGGCTAACACCTCAAGCACCAATACCCTCACTACATCGGTGAACGGTGTGGCAGGCACGGGTGTCAATATCATTAATAGTCATACGCTGAGCCAGAACGGAACGAATCAACTCATCAGCACTGTGAACGGTGTGGCTACCACTCCGCAGACAGTAGCAGTGACAGGAGATGTGACCGGCAACCTCGGCGCCAGCACCGTGAGCAAACTCTCAGGCACACCGCTTACCATCACTTCACTGGCTTCGAATAATATGCTTCAATATAACGGTACTGCATGGGTCAATGTAACTCCCGCATCTATCATTCCTGCTACTACACATACGCTGACTACCTCCGGCAATACCATCACCTCTACCGTGAATGGTGTCGGCGCTACTTCATCTGCAGTGACAGGAGTGAGCAACACATCTTCTGCCAATACCCTCACCACTACGGTGAACGGTGTGACAGGCACAGGTGTAACGATGATCAATACGAATTCACTCAGCCTCGCAGGTACATCGATCACAGCCACTATAAACGGTGTAGCTTCTAATGCACTCAATATATCAGGAGCCTTGACCAATATCTTTAACGCTGATGGTACACTGACCGGCAACAGGACCGTGACCATGGCAGGGAATAACCTGACCTATAGTTCTACCACTGGTAATATGATCTTCAGTCCTTCATCTACCGGCAAGGTGGGCATAGGCACGGCATCACCTTCTAATACACTCTCTGTGGTCGCTGCCTCAAACCCCCTCTATCTGGGCGGTCTGCAGGCAGGTACAGCTACAGACAGCGTACTGACCGTCAAGAACGGTGTGGTAAGACAGGTGCCATATACATACAGCGGTATCAAAGATGTACAAGGCGGCCTCTCATCCGGTGGTGTGACCGTCACTCCCAATCAAACTACAGGTGCATACACAGGCGACTCTATCATATTGCCTCCGGGCAGATGGCTCGTGACAGTCAATATGCTGATGGAACCACTTTGGCCATTGTTCACCCCGAGCGGATCTTCTGTATGGCTGCAGACATCATTCTCAAACAGCTCTACGGTCATCGCCATATCTACAGATATAGTGGGAAACAATACCCTGATCAGCGGTTTGATGCCTGATGCCAGCCCATATGCGAATCTGTCCGGTACCATGATCATCAACAATGCTACAGCAGGCAATAAAACATACTACTACGTGACTCAGAGATCATATGCATCCGGTTCTACATTCACCGGTGGAGGTACTACAGGCTCAGGTGGTGTGGCAGGAACATCGCTGACCAATGCGGTGAACCTCGTCAACTTCGGCAGCAGCACAGCAGGAGAGAACTCTATCTGGGCTATTCCAATACAATAATCATCGATCAACATATTTGTTCATCTCAAAATGGCCCGGGCATCGTCCCGGGTTTTTTATTTTATAAAGGTGAAAGGCTTCAAAGGTAAATACAACAATAAAGGGCTGTTGCTCCCTCTCCTTCAGTAGAGCAGGGTGAGGTAAGTAAATACAATTCTAACCGCAGGGCACAGCGGCGGCTGTTAACCCTCTCCTTTAGGAGAGGGCAGGGTGAGGTAAATATCTTAGCACACGAATAACGCGGATCAAACGGATGATAAAGATTAATGCCTTCATTGGCTGTTAATTCCCATTTATAAAGGCTGCAAGTCCCGAACTCGTTTCGGGAGAGGCTGGGGGATTTGTATTTTGAAATTACACAACAAAGGCAAATACATTTTTCACCGCAAAAGCGGAGAGACGTAGAGAATGCATGGCTCGCGAAGGCTGTTTGTCCCCCGCTGGCGGGGGTAGGGGGTGGAACCTCGCAGGTTCAAGCGTATTCGCTTGAACCCAACAATCTCAATTAGTACCACCAGGGTGATGCAAATTGCTCTCAGGGACGCCCTAAGCCATTTTTATCACTCAGCTATAGATATGTGTCACTGATATATTCAGACAACAAGGAAGGTGCCTTTGGCCTTGTCAATTGTACCATGTGCCGGTATCTCTGCTCTGTTCTTGCCCGAGCCTGATGGTCCACCCGAAAACATGATGTAAACGAGGTACAAAAGTACAATAATGATGAATCCGATAAGAAATTTGAGCAGGCTATTGTCGCTCTTGGTACTTCTGTGCAGCACGATTGTAATTTTGGTGTGATTGATGCCAAATTTACAAAATCGCTTTCAATTCAAAATGCTTAAATGAAAGTAAGCCAGATTTTTTTGTTAAAGTTGTTGTTTTTCTGGTCAACATATTGTTAAGTCCGCTCATGTGAAACCTATATGCAGTGACACTTACAAGGTATGTCTTGTAAAATTTATCTTGACAAAAATGCCGTTTGATGTAACTTATATCTATCACCGATAAATTGTTTGTTATGAAAAATATACTGATCATCATCGCACTTCTCGCAGCTTTCACTAC
>CAIXBT010000236.1 GCA_903917755.1 uncultured Bacteroidota bacterium | reverse complement strand
GATGGTCGGTGTCGTGGCACCTGTACTCCAACTATAGCTAAGACCGACACCGGTAGAATCATAAGTGGACAAAAGGACAGGATTGCTGGGGCAAACGGCTGTGTCATGGGAATATGTAACGCTTAGATTGCCGACACTCACAAAGATCGTATCTATGGCGATGCAACTCGGCATACTATCACTATACACTGTGACCGCATAGGAAGTAGATGAATCTGCAAAGAAGGTGATAGTAGGTGCAGAGGAGCCGTTGCTCCAGGCATATGTCACCACAGTGGCACCGGGATTTTGCGCGCTCAATGTGACATTCTGCGGACTGCAGACAGATGCGCCGGGAGTGAAATTTGGCGTGACGTTGTAGACCTTTACATTGATCTGTTTGACCACTGAGCAGCTGTTTTGATCAGTGACAGTCACGAAATAAGGACCGGTTTGTGTAGCAAGAAATGATACCGTGGCTGTCTGCTGACCGGTACTCCAGATATAATAGACCGAATCTGATGATATGCCGTTAGCCGATAGTGTGATCTGCTGATCATTACACAAAACGGTATCGTTAGAAGCCGTGGCAGAGAGTCTGACATAGGGCCTGATAGAGATGGGAGCTATGAGGCCTGTCACTGTGCCTCCTGTATCGCCGGGCAGTGCCCCATTGGTCACACCATAGGGGCAGAAAGTAGATCCTGTGCCTAGATTCATTCCATTAGCTCCTCCGGGAGCTGAGAAGGTGATATTAGCAGGCACGATAGGCTGATTGACCCAGAGCGCACCTCCTCCACCGCCACCGGCAGGGCCCATACAGGAGTGGGTCAGAAAATCATTGTTCAGACTGCCGCCGAGCCCTCCATGAGCGATGACAGAAAGGTTGCCGACATACTGATTCACATAGAGCAGCACCGTGCCACCCGCACCACCTGCACCCGCACCATCGCTACCGGCCACATTGTTCTGATCGATGCCGTTGGCCAGAATGAATTGATTATTTCCGATCACGGTATTGGCTATGATGATACATATCCCGGCACCGTTCGTACCCGGTGTGCCTTCGCTGTTATTGCCGTGACCGCAGCCACCGCCACCTCCCATATATATCTTATTGAGGCTGTCATTATAACTCAATGGTGCGCCTCCATCGCCGGGCCCGAGACCCTGACAAAATAAGGTTCTGTAGACTATCTGTCCGCCTGCACCACCTCGACCGAAATTGCTTCCGCCACCGCCGCCAGTGTTTTCGTTGTCACCGCCGCCGCCGCCATTAGCGTTCTTGCCTCTGCCGTAGCGATAAGGATACTGTACGATACCTTCCCCTTTGATCGCACCATGCATACTATCGGTATAGAAGTAGTCTGTCAGGCTGCCAAAACAAGCCTGAGAACTATCATTATCATAAAACCCTCTGAATCCTGTACCCGAGATATCAATAGAATCATTGAGAATAAGTGTATCTGCCTTGAGTAGCAGCACACCGCCTGTATTGCCTTCCCAAGCCTTGCAGGTCAGCACGCCTGATACGGTAGCTGTCTGATAGACTGGCAAGGGGATCAACTGCACACTATGGCTCGGGTCGTACAGCCGCTCTACCTCAAAACGGAACTTGATCGTATCGCCGAGAATCGAGTCTATGGTCTGGATCTCATAGTTGCCGGCAGAACTATAGTTTGAGATGTTGCCATAACTGGATGAATTGGTTTGATCGATGCTGACTCCCTGCATCTGAATGATCAACACCTGCATCCCTACCTGAAATAAGGACGGGGTATCGACCGTGATCCTGTTAGCGCAATAGTCGATCATTGAGACCTTGCTATATTTATTTATGCTCCCGCTGATATTGGTGTTTTGTGCCATACCGATACCAGCTAGGAAAGGAAAGATCAGAAACAGTAAAAACTTCTTCATGCCTGTGTGTTGTTTTGCCGAATACGTTTTCTGTCAGGTGGTTAATTAAGACTGTTAAAATTAGTCTAAAGATGCTTTTTGTTTTCTAAAGTTTAACACAATATTATGTCGATAAACCAATTATCAGCATTCTACATATGAGGATCGTCAATCGACTTATATGTAAAAATAAAGGCCATACCAGAGTATAGCCTTAACGATATGTGTTTATATATGAATGTCAGATATTTGCTTTGACCTTCTCCAGTGCTTCAAAGAACTTATCAAAATCTTCCTGAAATATCATCACGGTAGAGCGTATGAACTCCTCGCCATTCTTGCGGCTCTCAGTGATCTTGATCACCCGGTCACCATTGTATTTTTCCTTCAGGTCCAGGAAATATGTCCTCTTGCCGGCCTGCACTTTCTCATTATAGAGATCTTTATCTAGTTTTTCCATGGGATTTAATTTACCCGAATATAAAACTAATCCTTGTAGAAAGAAATTCGGCCGGATGACATTAAGCTCAAAAATAAATTATAACTTAGTGATGAATGATCAAAGACTCTACCCGAAATCTCCGCATAATACTTTTTACTGCATACAGCGGTTTGGGTGCTTTCGCTATCATATCAGCGGGGGCGATTCTGAGTGCCTGGTTCTATAGCGGCCGCACCAATGAGCCATACTCTTTTTTCAATCATTTCATTTCTGAGCTGGGCAATAGAAATTATTCAGGTCACGCCTACTTTTTCAATAATGCCATGATGTTGGCAGGTATCCCTATTATCATATACATGTCCGGGATCAGTCAGATGTTGCGCAGTCGTGTGAGATATGCTTTTCTGCTTTCGGGATTATTGTCAGGGGTGTTTTGCATCCTGCTTGGTTATTATTCTTCTGATAATTTTAACATCCATATCAAAGTAGCTCTTGCTCAGTTTAATGCTATGCTGCTGAGTTCTATATTTTTTAGCATCGCAGTGCTGCGTGAACGCGACCGCGGATATTTCCCGAGTTGGCTGGCTTATATCGGAGGCCTGCCGATCATCTGTATCATTTCCTTTCTTTTTGTAGAATATACCCATCAGCAGGATATCAGGAGCGGTCATATACATCAGCTTCTGTATCATCGGCCTGCATTCTGGCCCTTGCCTTTCATGGAGTGGCTGGTGTTTTTCAGCCTTATCACATGGGTGGCGCTGATATGCGGATACCTGCGGTATTCTGTAGTTAGGTCTGAGTTCAATCATCAGCTTCAGTGATAGCTATTATAGCGAACTATTATTTTTAGCCCTACTTTTGCATCGTCTTAGATGAATAATGTTTTTGATTACAATTAAATCTAAAACGATGAAAAAGATATTCATGGCAGTAGGTCTGATCTTATCGACTGCTGCATTCGCGCAAAGCCAGCAAAGCAATAACTATGGTAATGACCATGGACAAAATGATTGCCAATGTACAGGTACAGGTTTACAAACTCCGCATAAAACTTCCCTGATGAAAGTAGCACCTCCGTCAGACAGAAAGAATATAGAAGCACATAATCTGTGGCTTACTTATATCAAAATGTATTGGGCTCAACTGCATAACCCCATCAATAGGAGAAACGGCAACTAGCTTCTATCCGGGTGAACTTTTTGATGACGCTTTGCTTAAACAGCAGCAAGGTGTGTAGTTGAGAGTGGCTTGGCGGGGACGCCAACCACCGGAGTAATTTAAAACGCCTATATACTAACGGTCATGATGTTCCCTTTCATTGCCATGCTCGTCATGGTGGTAGCCATGGTCGTAGATTTCAATATGATCGGGGTGGTAGCGGTGCTCCCATCCGCGCGGATGATGATAACTAACGCCATCTCTCACTTCTACCTCGCAGGCAGATAGCAGTATCAACATTGCTGCAGTGGCCAGTATTAACTTTTTCATAATCGTTTTAATTTACTGCAAAGATGGCTTGCTGGAAGCTTAAAAGCGTTACACAATTAGAGGAGAGAGTTATATCATTCACACATCTGCGTGAGCCTGTGTTGGTCGAAGTGGGAATCTGTGTTATTCCCCTTCGAGCATCGAGAAAAGCAATAATGAGCGATAGCTATCTCCATGTTTGATCACATCCCATAGTTTACCTTCCTTTTTGAAACCTGCGGACTGGTATAGATGAATGCCACGTTCATTATCTTCATATACGTCCAGCCAAAGTCTGTGAAACCGCAGTATCTTGAAACAATACTCTATGACCAGATGGAGAACCTGTCTGCCGAGACCCTTGCCTTTGGTGTCAATTACCAGACGGCGGAACTCCATTGAGAGATTGGGATTCGTCAGTCCTGCCAGTATCACAAAACCCATTGGTTTATCCGTTGCTTTGTCAACGATGATCAGCAGCTCTTCATCCGCATTCACGATGATCTGAGTATGCCGTTCCTTTGAGTATGCCATTACGAAGTGGCTATTCTCCGGTCTTGCTTCGAGTTCATAGATATAGTCGACCTCATCTATGGTGGCAGGCCTCAGGCCGATTGTATTATTCTCTATTTTGAATGGCATGATGATATGTAAATCCTGACGAAGATAGCTTTCGGATTGCAAATGAGAAAGGGGAGATGGCTTGTTGTTGGCGCTTCGCTTAAACACCAACAAGGGCGCAAAAGAAACCTATACCAGATGAGAGCCACTGTCAATTGAATCTAAATGCACTAACTTAGCCGTATATTTATGAGAAGACAAATGTTATTTTTTTTTGCTCTGGCGCTTACAATATCTTATTGCAGCTATGGGCAGTGGATTGTTCGCCCTATCGGTAATGAAGAGTTTGACAAAAAAATTCAATTACCGCTGATAAACAACTCTGAATCCAGCACATACTATCAATTGTGGGCAATAGAGTATGATACTATCTGGTTGAAATCATTGCAGTCTGGAGAAAAATATACTTTCATCTCTGATGATAAAGCTAAGGTCATCCTTGAAAAGAAAATATCGGAGTATGATACTTTGTACAATGATAGCCTTGATAGTTACTATAAATTGAAGATACTTCAAAATAAAGGTATTTGCGAATTAGGGATTGGACATACAGAAAAGGCAAAAACTACTTTTAACTACTTGTTGAACATCAAATACGATACCACGGAAACGTATGAAGTTAAATCAAAATGTGGATATGATGGAATAAAAAACAAAATAGCCGAATTGCTTGCCAAAATGGCGATGACAGTAAAAAACTATAAAGAGGCTTTATATTATCTAGATCTTGCCGTAAAATATCCATACGACGGTGGTGGATGTGGCAATGCTTATGCTGATAATGCCTTTGACATGACCTATAAACGTGCTACCTGCTATATTGAGATGGACAGTTTTCAAAAAGCACAGGAAGTTTTGCTGCCTAGTATGCTTCCGTCTTGGCTTGAATACAATAAGGAATTGGCAGAAATGCTCTATCCCATTTTGTTGCGGACTTATTCCAGAGACAAACTGGCTATACTTTATGAGGACGCATTCAAAAACTACACAACTGAAATAGACGAATGTTCTATTCCTAAAAAACAATTCTATATATACTTTTTGAACACGAAAATCCAGATCTATGTAGATGATTCAGATGACTTAGCAAATAAAGCAGAGAGAGATAAAAAGGTTATGAAAGTTTATACGTCGTCCATACTTTACCTGTGGCTGCATGAAAAATGAGGTTAAAGCGCATTTTGCCTATCCGTCAAAGATGCAATTTCCGATCTCCTCAGAATTTCTGCTTTCGAACCTCTAAAACAAATCCCCCTGTGAGCCTTTGGTGCCAGCCTTAGGGTCGGTATCCATATTCACATCTGAGTTATCCTCTTCTTCTTCGATTACCGATTCCGGTTCATCGACTGTGGTATCTACTATCTTGCCGGTCACGAGGTTTTGAGAGAGGCGGTTGCCGAGGGCTTTCCAGCCTTTCACATCTATGATCTCGGTGAGTTTGACCTCCGATTCGAGCTTCTCTTTCTCCTTGCCTTTCAAATAGTGGAATTTCACCGAAGGGGTCTTCTTAGATGAGAAAATAGCCAGCTTGGAGTCCTTATGATCGGTGATGATGAGTGATTTCTCTTTCTCTTTCTTCAGCTCTATCTTAAATCGCTTGACGTAGTAGTTCTTGCTATCTCCGTCGAAATAGACACAGCTGTATACCCGTTCCTTGTCAAATTTCTCTACCAGATAGACGTCGTCCATCTCGTATTTATTGGTCACTTCGTAGTTGGTGAGTTCGATATTTCCGTCTTTGAACACCACCAGCACCTGATCTCCTGTATGGAACTCGCCGAGGTATTTCGACTTCTCGCTTTCCTCACTCACCAGGCGGCCGTATTTCTCATCCAGCCATAGTTTCAGCCCGCCGATAGTGGACTTGCCCTTTTCTTTGAGGTCTATTTTTCTGACAGGAAATTTAGTGAGGATATTGCCCACAGCGCCACGGCCTTTGATATCGAGTGTAGTGAAATCAAAGTCAAATTCCTTGATACGCGCATTGCTATTGGGATGCAGCTGCACACGTATCACTTCTGCTTCAGAGTTGCTGTTGGCGCTGAAGTAAGTGATCTTCGAACCTGATCCGCCCTGTGTGATGTCATATTCTTTGTCTCGGGTGATACCTGTCACATTAAATCGCTTCACAAATGTACGTTTCGAAGGTCCGTCATAATAGGCTACATTATAGCCCGTGCGCTCATCATTCTTCTGCCATACGGCTATATAAATGATGTCTTTACCCACGAATTTCTTATCCCCCAGACGTGTCACCATCATCTTACCCGCACGGGTGATGGCGATGATGTCATCTATATCCGAGCACTCGCATACGAATTCGTCTTTCTTGAGCCCTGTACCGAGGAAACCCTCTGCATAGTTGACATACAGCTTGGCGTTATTTGCCACCACATGTTTCACCTCTATGGTTTCAAAGCCTTTGATCTCAGTCCTTCGCTCGCGGCCCTTGCCATATTTCTTCAGCAGTTCTTCGAAGAATGCAATAGCATAGTCGTTGAGGAATTCAAGATCGTGCGCTACTTGTTTCAGTGCAGCTTCTATGCCCCTGATCTCTTCATCCGCCTTGAATGAATCAAACTTAGAGATACGCTTGATCCTGATCTCGGTGAGGCGGGTGATATCCTCTACGGTTATCGTTCTCTTGAATTGTTTCTTATAAGGTGTAAGCCCTTTATCTATCGTAGTTATCACTGCCTCCCATGTTTCGGCTTCTTCGATATTGCGATAGATACGTTTCTCAATAAATATCTTTTCGAGCGAAGAGAAGTGCCATTTCTCATTCAGGTCCGCCTGATTGATCTCGAGTTCGCGTTTCAGCAGTGCCTTTGTTTTTTCGGTAGAAATACGAAGTATATCATCTACTGTAATGAACACTGGTTTTTCATCCACTATCACACATGCATTGGGTGATATGGATAGCTGACAGTCAGTGAATGCATACAAGGCATCTATGGTCACATCAGGATCCGTGCCGGGCACCAGATCGATAGTGATGTCGACATGCTTGGCAGTATTGTCCACCACTTTTTTGATCTTGATCTTGCCTTTCTCATTGGCCTTGAGGATAGACTCGATGAGTGAGCCTGTGGTAGTGCTGTATGGTATCTCGCGGATAGACAGCGTCTTCTTGTCCACCACCTCTATTTTTGCACGTACCTTGACCCTGCCGCCTCTGCCGCCGGCATTATATTCGCTCACATCTGCGAAACCTCCGGTCGGAAAGTCAGGATACAGTTTTATCCTTTTGCCTTTGAGAATATCGATAGAGCCTTTGATGAGTTCGATAAAATTGTGTGGCATGATCTTGGTCGAAAGGCCCACTGCGATACCGTCAGTTCCCTGAAACAATAGCAGTGGAAATTTCATTGGTAGTGTGATCGGCTCTTTCTTTCTACCGTCATAGCTCTGCTGCCACTCCGTTGTATCGGGATTGAAAGCTACGTCCTTGGCAAATTTAGAAAGACGCACCTCGATATAACGCGGCGCAGCGGCACTGTCGCCTGTGCGCACATCGCCCCAGTTTCCCTGTGTGTCAAAGATGAGTTCTTTTTGTCCGATATTGACCAGCGCATCGCCTATACTCGCATCGCCGTGGGGGTGATACTGCATGGTTTGTCCTATCACGTTGGCGACCTTGTGAAAACGGCCGTCATCCATCTGATAAAGTGCATGAAGGATACGTCGCTGCACGGGTTTCATCCCGTCTTCGATAGCGGGCACGGCGCGTTCGAGGATCACATATGAAGCATATTCAAGAAACCAGTTCTTGAACATCCCGTCTATATGTATCGCATCCTGCGGCTCGCTGTTTTGATCTATGTTTATTTCGTCCATAATTTAAATACAAAGTTGTTTCTCCAAAAGTCGCGAAGACGCAAAGAGTTAAGTTAATATGTCTGATGTCCTTTTAATTTTATCAATACAATTTATTTCTCGCAAAGACGCAAAGAAGTTAAAGGCCATTTACAACTCTGTTTACACCTTCTTTGATCAGCGCTTCATTAAAATTGATAAGTAAGCCTAATCTTATTCCTGTGAGCTTTAAATAAGTTCCTAGCTGTTTGAAATGCACAGGATGAAGCTGTTCAACAGATTTCAATTCTATTATAATCGTTTCTTCAACAAAAATATCGCAAATGAAAGCCCTTTCAATTCTATATTCTTTATAAAAAATATCTACCGGATGCTGCCTTTTAAATTCCAATTTCATTTTTTTTAGTTCAAGGCAAAACACTTCTTCATAAACTGACTCAAATAGACCGGGACCTAATTCAACATGGATCTGATAGGCGATATGAACTATTTTTTTTGCTAAACTTTCTATTTCTTCTCTTGTCTCCACTCGTTTATCCTTTACGATTTTTAAGCTGATTTATTAGTAACTTAGTTTGTATTCTTCGCGTCTTTGCGCCTTTGCGAGAAAATTATTTTTCCAGTCATTTGTATTCTTTGCCCTTTTGCGAGAAAAAATACTTTTGAATCCTTTAAGCCAGTTCCAGCTGCAATTCCTGCTCCGGCACGTCTTTTTCTATTTTCAGATTTGAAATGATAAAATCCTGACGCTCCTGAGTGTTCTTGCCCATGTAATAGTCGAGCAGCCCTTTCACATCCTTATCATCCTTCACTATCACAGGACTCAAACGAATATTAGCACCAATAAAACCTTCAAACTCCTCAGGCGATATCTCTCCCAATCCCTTGAATCGGGTGATCTCACATTTGTTTTTCAGTTTAGTGATCGCAGCCTTTTTTTCATCCTCATTGTAGCAATAGATCGTCTCCTGTTTGTTTCGCACGCGGAAGAGCGGCGT
>CAIXBT010000235.1 GCA_903917755.1 uncultured Bacteroidota bacterium | reverse complement strand
TGGAAAGGGCAACTACATGGTCAATCTGAATCTATGAACTAGTTGCAACCCCGCGAAGGAAGTTAATGGTTTCACCTGAATATGGGTCGGTGAGTACTCCAGATGAAATGACGCATTCTTCGACTTCTGTAAAAGTTGGAGTTGTAGCATTAGAAACCTGCGGTAAACCCGCCACAAATAGCGCCAGGACTAGGGCAATCCGTATTTCCCAGCGACTCATGAGGCTAATCGTGGCACCTTCGACAATGGGACGGCAAGGCTTGAATTACTCACCATATCAACACGAATAAGCGAACTAAAATCAGGCTAGAAATTTCGAAAGGCTAGAAATAGCACTTTCTACTTGATTCCGATCCCAGAGGTAGAGACTTCTTGGTGGGAGACTGCCCTCACCCTGCTCAGGAATCTGAAAATGAAAGTCCCTTGGAAAATTGAAGGGATCCGTAAACAAATCAATGAGACGAAAACCACCACTTCTAATATCTGAATTCGTAAACTCTCGGTTGTTATCATAAGAGGTAGAGAGAAAATATTTACTTCCTGACTCAAGAAAATTATTCAGGGTTAAAAGAATATCCTGATAGGAAAGATGAAAAAAGCAATCTCGATTCAACACCAAATCACTTTTGGGAAACGCATCAATCGTAATATCGATATGGACAAAAGTTTTACTATCGGAGGAAAATTCATCATTGAGTTTGTTTATGAGTGGTTCAACGATATCCCCCCCTATATACGAAATCCCTTTCAGATCTAATAACTGCATCCAGTTAAAATCGCCACAGGGAGCATCAAATAATGACGTTATCGCAAATTTCTCAAAGAGGGTTGGTAGCAAAGATCTAATTGAATAGGTCATATCTAATGTCGATCCACTGCCACTCACGCTTTCTTTTGAGCCCCAGGCATTAAGTCTATAAATGAGTGTGAAGCGTTCAAGTAAAGAATCAGTCTTCTCGAGTGCCCTTGCATCCAATAGGCGTCGGGATTTCCTTATTGGATAACCTAAAATAAAAAATAAAAAAGCACCCATTGACAGATTTTGAGTTGCCCTGAGAATCTTCCGTCGAATTTGCATATTCTCCAATCACACCCCTTGACGAAATTGATTGATTTTACACTTTAATGTGCAATCACCTATTTATCCTAAAATCACTTCAAAAAACTACTATAGATCTCAAAAATGTAATCCTCTGCTTTCGGATTATTTGGAGCATCCAGCCCGGAGGTTGGCGAAAAAAGAACATCGGTCTCGTTCTCGTGTGAACCCCTTCTGGAGAATGTAATCTCTACGACATTTGGAAACTTCTTTATAGTTGAGAACGGGCCATAGTTATTGCCGTGAACATGAATTATATCATAACGAGTCGATAGATTAGTAAGGCATTCGAGGAACTTATCCTCCAGAAAATCAATATCGTGGAATTCAATTACCATTCCAATAACTCTTTCACTATAAGACACTATTTCTTCCAATACTCGATATTCAGAACCTTCAATATCCATTTTCAAAAAGATTAGATTTGATTCGATCCGTGAAAATATCGCATCGATAGACACATCTAGCTTTTGATAGACAGGGCTAGTTACTTTCTCCCTGAAGTGCACTATGTCGCCTTTAAAAAACCAAAAATATCTGAATGGTAGAGATACTCTTCGAACGAACTCATACATATCAATCTTTCTCAGAAGAATTCTAGGAATTGCACCTAGACTCATTCTTATGAAAACAAAAATACTTACAGAATAGTCATAAGCGTGAATATGCACTTTTGGATTTAATTCAGAGAATTCTTTCTCGAATGACCAATCATCGCTAACACCAAAGCTCAATAGACAATCTGAGTCCTGTAAATCGGTTTTACTAATAACATATCCACCATCGTACTTGCTGCCTACTCGAATGCGGTCTTCACTCTTCCTAAGACTGGCCGCTATTTCCATAACCATGGCTGAAGATTGACACACTACTCATGTATTTGCAATCATCACGTTCAATTGCTGCGATTGTCATCGAAGCTACCAAATATTTGCTACCAAATAAAGCATCGCTAGAAACTTATGACATATTTCAATAGATGTCCATAACTCAACGTCATATCTTGATGTATTCAGTGATATTTTGTGCCAAAATAGACTCACCATGAATATAGAATTGGAAATCCAGAAAATGATTGATCGGTTTTCGGGTTTGCGCTATTTCCATAAGAACCTAATTGCACTTAGCGCTGGAAGCATCATTCAATTGATCATCCAGATAATCAGCGTCCCCCTATTTCTTTCCTTGCTAGATATACATAAGTACGCTCAATGGCTGTTCGCCTTTAATATCGCCCAACTTGCCACGCTATTAGACCTTGGCACTATCTCCTCTTCACAGAATCTACTCCCTTTTTTGAATTCCAAAAACAAGCACAACGAGATAGATGTTCGACTCAAGCAAATTACCTTGCAATTAGTGACTACTTATAGTCTATTTCTGATTATCATTGCCACTCTAAACGAAATCCTTAATGTCAATATCAATTTTCTGCTGATAACGATTTTCGTTATTTCATATGCCGTGTATCCATATCTTGGGCTTTTTGAGGCACTAACGAGAGTTAAATCGAAGGTATACATTGGACTTCAAACTACTAATATATTTAGAATAATTGAATTTCTTGGAACATTCATCGGTCTGTTCCTTTTCCCCAATTCACTTATTGAAATAGCTCTAACTGGACTTCTTCTCAAACTATTGGCATTCATCATACTACTCAATTTGGTGCGTCCTAAGTATGCTTTTCTCAGGTTTGGAAAATTCAATTCTAATATTTGTAAGGAGAGCATAAAAGAGGGGTCTCCCTTTCTGCTCACTAAACTTTCAGATACTTTGATTATTAGCGGGTTAATCATTGCTTTACACGGCAAACTCTCCAGCGAACATTTTGTACTATTTCTCTCGGCGCGTACATTCTTCCGCTTTGGTCTACAAATCACAACTACAGCGGCAAATAGTTATGGTTATGAAATGTCAGAATGTTGGGTTCGTAATGATTATGAAAACATGAAAAAGTTTATTCGAAAGAATTCGAATGCTATATTGTGTCTATCGTTTTTAGGCGTGTTCGCTTATTTAATTCTAGGAGCGGATTTATTCGCAATCTGGACTCATTCTAGAATGGCCCTATCTAATGGAATTCTCGTTTCTGGAGCAGTCTATGCGCTCATTTTGAGTATAAATCAGGGACAAAAAACTAAGTTTAGTGCCGTCAATAACAACACTGCGAGTTCGCTTATTTCGACTTTTTATTACGTTCTACTAGTACTGTTTGTAGCAACTTCAGGATTAAATTTTTCAATCATTGGCCTTTTCCTGCTGCTTTCGCTTTGTGAATTCTTATGTTTTGCCACCGTTGGTTTGTTTATGCGAAATTCTACGGAGAATTTTTTCCGAGAATTCATTTAAACAATCAAAATTCGTAGGCAGAGTAATTCAACTTAGTTTTAGGATACGTAGAATTGCGATACTATCAAGTAGCTCATTCTTTCTACGATAGCAATGCAATGTGACGAATTCCAACCATAAATTATTTTATGTAAGAATCATTCCAATTTCCAAATTTTGACAGCTTTTATCTGCCATCATTATATATCTTTGGGACCTGCGCGATATTTGCTAGACACTTTCGGTTAGGCAACG
>CAIXBT010000234.1 GCA_903917755.1 uncultured Bacteroidota bacterium | reverse complement strand
CGCTTCGGCAGCAGTCACCTTAGACCCCAGTGTGCAAAATTCAAATGCTTTATTATAGCCTATCAAATGAGGCAGGAAAAATGAGGAGCCTGAGTCAAGCACGAGGCCGATATTAGCGAATGCCTGCACCATCACTGCCGACTCAGCCGCTACTATGATATCGCAGGCCATAGCTAGCGATGCACCGGCACCGGCAGCTACTCCATTCAGACGGCATATCACAGGTTTAGGCATCTCGCGTATGCCCAGTATCATGGGGTTATACCTTCTCAACACGGAATCTCCAAGGCTGCGATTTCCATCAGCTTTTTTGACATCCTGCAGATCCTGTCCTGAGCAGAAAGCCTTGCCCGCACCTGTGATGACCACCACACGAATGCTATCATCCTTGGCGGTTTTCTTTAGTGCATCTATCAGTTCGGCACTCAACTCTTCATTGAATGCATTATAGACATCGGGACGGTTGAGTGTGATGGTGCACACGCCGTCTGTGTTTGTGTATAGAAGAGAATTATACATGATCTGTGTGAGATTTTGTTTTACTGAATTTTATTATGAGCCTAATAATATCGGGATCAAAGTAAAAGAAAAAAACTGGCCGACGAAACCTGTCAGATATCCTGCCCAGATCTCGCTCAGCTTATTCTCAGATAAAATTACTCTCGCCGTGCCTATCAATCCTGCGAATAATATGACAAAAATAAAAAAGAACTTAAGGTCAAAATCGGAGAGCCTCATCATACTCAGAGTCAGCCCTAGAAATGCACCTGCTCCGATGGCGTGGATACTGATCTGTTTGAAAATATTGATAAAAAAACCAATGAAAATGGAAAGCGCAGCTCCCAGCATCATGAGCGATATCAATTGGTTGGAGTATGGGGTGAACTCCGTGGTAGGTTTGAAAAGCTTGAACATCCACATATAAAAACTGGCTATCGCGATGTATGGAATGATCCGATCATTGGAATTTCCCATCTTAAAATCGCTGATGAGTTCCAGCCGTTTCATCATGAGGAGCCAGACCACAGGACAGATGAATGTAAAAACAAAAATAATGATGACCCACAGCATCTGAGCCTTGATGGGATAGAGACCGAACAAATGCGGATTGGCAGCTATGAGAAACAGTACTCCGTAAGTAGGAAAAAGCAAAGGATGAAACAAATAGGAGATGAAGGCCGCAGCGCGTTTTGACATTTTTATTTATTGACCTGCAATATTAGTAAAAAGCGACGACTCCGGTCCCTCTTTTAGAAGCCCATATCTCCACCACCATTATCAGGCGAGGCAGGTTTCTTTTTCTTGAACAGGGAGGCATCCATCTTACCAAATCTGAAGCTCACACCGAGTTTAGCATAGCGCTGATCGCGCCTGCGGCTTTGGTCCTGACTGAATCCGAGAATCTGGCCCTCAGAGGCCTGATAGTAGTTTATACCATTAGCTTTTGAATTCATCACATCACTCACGGTGAAATTGAGCGTGAAGAATCCAAAATCCTTGCTCAATGAAAGATCAAAATAATAGAGTGCTGTGGTTTTGCCCTGAGGAAGTATTTTTGGTGCTTCATAGGTGCCATTGCCCTGGATGGTGATATCCAAAGGAAGCTTATAGCTGATCATAGCTTTGGCCAGCCAGCTCCAGCCAGCGTTATTCGCATTATTCTCATTGCTGCCGCCTACTATATCTGTATAAAATACGTTTCCAGACAATGTGATATCCAATTTCTTGACTGGAAATATCTTCAATGTATTTTCCCAGCCTCCTGTCATACTATGTGTACCATTGTTGTATGAATTGATAAAAATATTGGGATTGCCAGGTTCGGGATATAAGTAGGTAGTGATCGGCTGCTCCACATAGCGACCATATACAGAGGTGAGCCAGCTGACCTTACTCAAAGCCAAATTGTAGTTGACCTCTCCCTGATTGATAAACTCGGGTTGCAGATTGGGATTGCCTCTTTGAACTGTATTGGCATTGCTTGAAAAAATAAAAGGGGCTATCTGGAAGAAATTAGGCCTGTTACTTTTTCTTGCCACATTGAATTGCAACTCATGCTGAGTACCCCATTTCTGTGAGATGTTCAAACTTGGGAAAAGGATCTTAGGTATACTGCTCACAATGGTAGGATACTGATAAGAGAAGGATGAATCTCCATTGATGACCGAAGTGCCTTTGTAGAATACTTCTTCAGCCCGCAAACCTAACTGATAGGAGAAATCTTTAATTCTATGAGTAAAAGTGACATAGACGCCATTGACCAGATCATCGATCCGATAGTTATTGCTCAATCCTGCATTAAAATCCGTGACTGTAAGTGTGCCATTCGAAAGCGTTGAATCGTTGCTCACATTGTTATAGGAATATGTCCGTTTATAATTACTCCTGAATCCGGTCTCAATTTTCATGTTTGTACCTATGGGCAGGCTGAAATCAGCCAATGCTGTGACCATATGTGCATGCTGGCCGCCGTTCAGATATTCATATGTAGGATTATAAGGAGCTATGTTGCCATTTGAATAATTATAAGCAGTAGTATAGAGATAGTTTCCTCCGCCTCTGGTATAGTTATACTGTACGTCCAAAGTAAATTCCTTGCCCTCCTTGGGATAAGTATGCTTAAAACTAATATCGGTTGTGAAATTCCTGAAATAATTCTGCTGAGTATTAACCTCGCTGCCACTCACCTTAGTGCTGGTTCGTGCTGAATCTCCCGATATGGCGATATTATCCGTTGTATTGAAATTTCCAAAGACAGCATTCTCAGATATACTGAGGGTATTGCGGTTATTTATGAAAAAGTCGAATCCGACCCTTGCTACCTGAAACAAACGTTTGAAAGTAGTATTGATACTTTGATCACTATAACCCGATACACGATTCAAAGAATCCAAATAGGATCGGTTGTTAAACCCGTTTGTGCGATTGGTAGCACCATTGATCGTGTACATCAGATTTACACCAAATTTTTTCTCCTTGAGATTGATCATGGCCATTCCGTTATACTGGTCATTGGTACCCACTCCGAGATTGACTATACCATTATAGCCGGGTTTGCTGTTGCGCTTCATTACCACATTGATGATACCGCCCGAACTCGCAGCCTCAAATTTCGCAGATGGGTTTGTGATCACTTCTACCTTGTCTATCTGGTCGGCAGGTATCTGCTCTAATGTGAGCGTGGTTGGTTTGCCATCTATATAAACCTGAGGAGTATTATTGCGCAGGGTCACATTGCCATCGGCATCTATAGAGACGCTTGGAATATTTTTCATCACATCCAGGCCTGTACCACCTCTGGCAGCGATATCATTGCCCACATTAAATACCTTACGATCCACTTTCAACTCTACTGTAGATCTCTGGCCAGTCACATCTACTTCTTTCAGCGAAGTGGCATTAGCTGAGATGCTGAGGTTGCCAATATCCTGCTCCGATTTAGCAGGAGTAAGTATCACTTTGCTGATCTGATCTTTATATCCAAGAAACGAAACTTTCACATTGTATGCGCCCACACGCAGGTCCGAAAATGAAAAATCGCCATTGTCTTCCGTCAGCTGTCCGGTGACCAATGAGTCCTTCATAGTATAGAGTGATACCGATGCATAAGATACCGGTTTATGAGATTGTCCGTCTGTCACCTTTCCATATATGTGGCCTATACTCATTTTCATATTCTGTATCATAGACTGCATTCCGCCGGGCATACCTGATGCGGGATTTCCTGCCGGAGGTCCCACCGGCTTAGCTGCAGGTACACTTCCCATTGGATCTTTCCTGTATTTCGCTGATCTTCCAGAGCTGTCCGCCAGGGTCTTTTTTGCGATCCCTACTGTATCTGCCTGAATAGTTTTTTGAACCTGCTGTCCGCCGATCAGTTTGACCATAGAATCAATCGCTCCCGATTTTCTGTTTGCCTGAGAATCACTCACCGCAGAGATCATACGCGGAGCGGGAGTGACCAGTGTCGGGCTCCCGCTTATAGCATTGAGTATTGAGTCCGCTATATGATGGGTTCTGCTGATGGTCAGAGAATCTCCCGACTGGCCATGGGCAGTGCAGGAGAAAACAAGAGCAAAGTAAACTATCGATAAACGGATAAATTTCATATTAAAAAAATTGTTTGCAAATCTAAACCCCATTAGCATTCCTGCAACCATTGTTTCGGTGAACAAAGTAATTCCTTAGGGTATTTAACCTTTGTTATGAAAAATTTAAAGGATGTATAAATATAAGATTGAAGAGATAATTGTCCAAAAACAGATGTGAAACACCACAATTCTTTTCCCAAACGTGTCAAAGAAACATTGAGCTGCAAATTACCTCTGCAGTATCAATTTTCCCTGACCGATCATGCCTGCATCTTCCGATACTTTGCAAAAATATATTCCTGAGGGCTGATTGCTGATGTTAATGATATTGTCTTCTGAGAAAAGAGGCATAACCAGTATCCTCTCGCCATTTACATTATATACCTCAATCCTACCCTTCAGTGATCTGTCATTTCTGATATGAAATTTTCCCTCAGAGGGATTTGGATAAATGTCTACATGCAAATCTTCATTCTGAATGTTGCTGATACCCGCCAGTGGCCCCAGATCCCTAACGAATACACCATTTCCGGTGCCGGCGAAAAGCTTCGTTCCATGCACAGAGAGAGATTGAACATTCAGATCAGTCAATCCATCATTCATAGGTATCCAGTTAGTTCCATAGTTAGTAGAAAGGAATACACCGCTGTCAATACTTCCTGCAAACAGATTCGTGCTGCTTACTGTGAGGGCTTGAATATTCAAGTCTGTCAAACCGGTGATGACAGATGCCCAGTTTACGCCACTATTGGTAGATAGAAATACTCCCGATCCCAGATCTCCGGCAAAAAGTTTAGTCCCTATCACGGCCAAGGATTCAAAATCTGCATTGAATCCCGTAGGTAAACCTACACTAGCCGAGGTCCAGCCCGTGCCTGAATTTGAATATACCCCATTGAACAATACTCCAGCAAACAGATCATTGCCGATCATAGCAAAGGAATAAATATCGGTGATCGGCATACCGGTATTATAAGCTGTCCAGTTCGTTCCATTATTGATGGTTCGAAATACACCTGCCTCCGTACCGGCATAGAGGGTCGTGCCATTCACAAAAAAGGAATAAACAGATGTACCCATTGAGGTGTCCAGTCCGGAGCTGGCCGGAGTCCATAAACCACCGTTATTGGTAGAGAGGAATACGCCATGCCCGGTTCCTGCGAAGAGGTTATTGCCCAGAGCTGCTATTGCTTCAACATCTGTATTAGTCAAGCCCGCATTTACAGGTGCCCAATTAGCGCCGTTATTGGTAGATAGAAATACGCCGCTTTGTGTCGCAGCAAAGAGGTTATTGCCGATCACTGCAAACGATTCAACATTAGAATTGGTACCGGAATTTGGCAAACCAACATTTACTGCTGTCCACTGAGCATTAACGAGACGAGTGGTCAATAATAAGATTAACAGGATCGTAAATGATCTTTTCATGATGAAGGCTTTTGAATAAAACGCTGAAGTGAAAAATGTCACCAAGAGTTCGAAACAAACTTAGATAAAAACTTCACTAATAATGAAAGAATGGATAGCCTTACTATTGAGAACATCGGGTAATGCTTTTTATGCCTCCATGATGGAAGAATCACAGCTCTTTCCGTAATCGTGCCACAGGGACATTGAGCTGCTCCCGGTATTTAGCGACTGTCCTGCGAGCTATATTGTAGCCTTTCTCCATCAGATATTCAGTGAGTTTCTGATCAGATAGCGGGTCATTTTTATCTTCCACCGCTATCATATCGCTAAGTATCTTTTTGACCTCGCGGGTAGAGACCTCCTCACCTTCATCATTGGTCAGTGACTCGGAGAAAAATGATTTAAGCTGCAGCGTGCCAAATTCAGTCTGCACATATTTCGAATTGGCAACGCGAGAGATGGTCGAAATATCAAGGCCTGTTTTCTCCGCAATATCTTTCAGGATCATTGGTCTGAGTTTGGTCTCATCTCCGCTCACCAGATAGTCATATTGCATCTCCATGATGGCCTGCATGGTCACGATCATCGTATTCTGGCGCTGCTGAATGGCATCTATGAACCATTTTGCGGATTCTATCTTCTGTTTGATGAATAGTATCGCTTCCTTCTGACTTTTTGATTTGATCTTGGCGCGTTTATAATCTGAGATCATGTCGCGAAAAGAATTGCTGACCCTCAGTTCGGGAGCATTGGCAGAATTGAGTGATAATACAAGTTCGCCGTTATTGTTTGTAATGATGTAGTCAGGAATTATGAACTGATCACCGCTCATACCTGCCGAGAATGAACTGCCCGGTCTGGGATTAAGATGAACTATCTCATCTATGACCAGTTTGAGTTTCTGCGAGTCCAATCCGAATGATCGCTCCAGCTTATCATAGTGTTTCTTGGCGAATGCCTCAAAATGTTTTTCAATGATCCGAATAGCGATCTCAGTATATGTAGTGGGGTTTTCCTTACGCCTTAATTGTATCAGCAGGCACTCCTCCAGGCTGCGGGCACCGACCCCTATTGGCTCGAAACCCTGCACTAGTTCTAACAGATACTTAAGTTCTTTCTCATCGGTCATGATATTCTGAGAGAAGGCAAGATCATCAATGATGGCATCCAGTTCCCTTCGCAGATAGCCGTCGTCATCTATACTGCCGATTATGTGGGTGGCTATTGCTTTTTCTCTGTCACTGATATTCAGCATTCCTACCTGCTCCTCCAGAAACTCATGAAATGTAGAACTCACCGCCACAGGTATGGTCTTATTCTCATCATCTGGATCAGCAAACTCACTAGGGTCTTTGGTCTTATACTCAGCTACACCCTCGTCTGCCTCATCATAAAATTCCGACATGTCTACATCGTCATCTTTATTGATCTCTTCCGTTTCGGGTACTTCGACATCAAAATCATCATTCGGCTCAGGTGTGTCTACCGTCGGGACAGCCTCGTCTCCTTCAGTTTGTGTGAAATCATCTTCAGATTCAGAAGCCGTTTCGAGCGCAGGATTGGTTTCCATTTCCTCTTTGATACGCTGCTCCAGTTGAGCCGTAGGTATCTGCAGCAACTTCATCAGTTGGATCTGCTGCGGAGATAATTTCTGTAATAATTTCTGACTGAGATTTTGATTGAGCATAGTAGGGCTTAACGCGTCAATCAAAGTTATACAAAAAGGAGAAAACCTAATATATATTCACTACAAAAATTGTACCGAAATGACTTTAGTTGAGACAGAGGGCACTATTTGTGGAAAATATCTTCCCGAAACAGTGAATAGTATGAAGCCTGAAACTATGAGTCAGTCCTTTTTAAACAAATCTCATTATTTTGCAGCATGATCTTCTTTCAGAAAACTCTTCCTGTCTTATTGATCGTTTTTCTGCTGTCGGTATTAGTTCGACTACCGGAATTAAATCGTCCGCTATCCAAGCACCATGAATTTTGCACGGCAGTTTCGCTTCGCATACTCCAAATATGGTATGACAATGGTATAGAGAAGTATGATTATAACCCGGTAATGACCTACAATAATCCGGCAGATAAATTCATCAATAATGAAGCAAATGCCAGTGGAAGAATGATAGACCGAGACGGCAATTATTATTATGTCTCTCATCCGCCCTTTGCCTATTACTTTCCTTATGCAGTTTTTAAGATACTCCATGTCCGACCTGATGTATTGCCATTGCAGATGCTGAATATGTTATTCCATTTGCTGTCGGCTATTTTTGTATACTTCACGGTCTGTCTGCTCAGTTTCAACCGCGCCAGAAGCTATCTTCATTTTCCTTCGTTCATCGCTTACAGCATTTATTTGTTCATGCCTGCCACACTTTGGTTTCAGGGCAATGTTTACATGAGCGACATGGCAGTTCACCTGCCGTTTGTCATTGGTGTGTACATAGTGCTGAAGATGGTATTGCGTCAGAAATTTTATGTTCCGAAATATGTCATTGGCTACGTTATCATTCTATTTACCATGATATATACTTCTTGGCTTGGAGTATTCTTTGCTTTTGGGGTTTTGGTATACAGTCTGCTGCATGTGCGCACCATCAAGGGGTTTCAGGTTTTGATCTGGAGTACGATCATCGTTACTTTTTTCACATTGCGCCTCATTACCTACCAATATTCTCAGATCAACGGCATGGAGGCATACGTACATGAGATCCTTAACAGATATTTGCTCAGAGGCAGTGTGGGACAGATGAACCACGGATTCCTTCACTTTCTTTTCTCCTATTTCATCCTGTTCAAAGACATAATTTACAACTATCTGGTCAACTATCTGGCTATCTATCTATTGATAATCGGTTTCGTATGGATCAGTATAACTAAGGCCAAACTCAAGATCGTTTTTTCAGATAATGGTTATCGTTTTATATGGCTGTCTGTATTGCCTGTAGTATTGATGCACCTGGTCTTTATGCAATATTCGGCTCAGGATTTTACTGTATTATATGCATCGCTTTTCTTCAGCGTATTGATAGGCATACTATATGACAAGGTGAAAAAGTCAGGTGTATTTTCTGACAGAGCGCTCAATGGATTCGTCCTGTTTACTATTACCCTGCTGATAGGTCAATTTTATCTCACCAATCTGCCCGGCAGTCATTCTCTGAAGGGAGTGGACTATGATCTGGATAAGAAGATGGGAGAAATAATAAAGAAAGAATGTCCAAAGGAGGAAATTGCAGTAATGTATGAAAAACCTAGTCCCCAACTGATCTTTTATGCAGGTAGAAATATACTACTGGTGGACTCGCTCGATAAGGCTGCAGAGTTTTGGCCTAAGAGTAAGCATGACCAGAGACATTTTATATTTGAACATAGCCATAAGTCATCAAGTATCAAATACACTCTTGACAAGCTGGAAATAAGCGATTCATCTTTGCCTTATGAGCAGATTTTCAAAAGCAAATAAATACAAAAAATACCATGAGCATAGCTTCCATTCCTGTCGTTGACCTCAGCGAGTTTACTACTGGCGATGCTCAAAAGAAATATCGTTTCGTAGAGCAGATCGGCAAGGCATTTGAAGAGGTAGGATTCGTTTCTGTCAAAAATCACGGGGTGCCGCAAGAGTTGGTCGACGGTTTTTATGCGGCCATCAAGAAATTTTTTGAACTACCTGCCGAAGCCAAAAGAAAATATGAGATAGCAGGGCTAGCCGGGCAGAGAGGTTATACTTCTTTTGGCAAGGAGCAGGCAAAAGGTTTCGATGCACCGGATCTGAAAGAATTCTGGCAGATGGGACAGACCGTAGAAGACGATGACCCTGTCAGATCAGAATACCCGGCAAACATATCAGTGAATGAAATAGAAGAGTTCAATAAGTCGGGCCGAGAACTATACAAAGGTTTTGAAAAATGCGGTATTGAACTTCTGCGTGCCATAGCCATACATCTCGGGATCGGTGAATTTTATTTTGATAAATATGTGCACAATGGCAATTCGATCCTCAGGGCCATACACTATCCACCTATCACTCAGGAACCCCAAAATGCCATACGAGCAGAACAACATGAAGACATCAATCTGATCACTCTGCTGGTGGGCGCATCTGCTGACGGTCTGCAGATACTCGGTATGGATAATAAATGGATAGATGTAAGTGCTCCCGAAGGATGCTTCGTGGTAAATGTAGGAGACATGTTGCAGCGCCTCACCAATGACCAGCTTCGATCTACCACACACCGGGTAGTAAACCCGCCGCGAGACAAATGGGATACACCTAGGTATTCCATTCCTTTCTTCACACACCCCAAGAGCAATATGAGGCTCGACTGTCTGCCCGGCTGTATAGATGATCGCCATGCCATCAAATATGCACCCATCACAGCAGGAGAATATCTGGATGAAAGACTCAGAGAAATAGGCTTGAAATAATAAAACTGCGGTATGAAAAAACTGATCACACTTTCACTGTCTCTGATATTCTTCATATCGCTTCATGCACAGGTCATACAAGGTGACGGACTGATAGACATAGTAGGCAGCAGACTGAGTGATCCGGCAGTCGAACATTTTCTAAGTATATATGAACTCAAAAACACAACAGACTCGAAATATTCCTCTTTCAAATACGGCATTGATATCTCTGTCAGAAATGACACCATAATAGATATGAGTATCTATCAAAATAACTCTCTGTATGGCAACTATACAAACAATCTGCCTAAAGGAATCAAGTTCGGCTGCAGTAGTGCAGATGTGATCAAAAAACTCGGCAAGCCAAGCACATTATATTCAAATTCCGGCTATGCGGAATATATGTTTGGCAAGTATATCATGAGCTATTGGTTCGAAGAGGAAAAGCTCAGCCAGGTCACTATTTTGCTTAAATAATTTTCAAGCTTTCACTTTTATGAGATCAAAACGGGTATATACCATCATCGACGTATTAAGAAGCACTTATAAACTATACTCGGAGCATGACACAGGCACGCTGAGCGCAGCACTTTCCATCTATATGATCTTCTCTATCGCACCCGTTATCATCATCGTGATCACACTGGTGAGTGAGTTTCTTGGGCCGCATGCCGTGCAGGGTGAAGTCAAAGATCAGTTGCAGGGGTTTCTGGGTCAGCAGGGTGCTATGCAGATAGAAAACGTGATCAAGGCAGCCTACAATCCCGGCAAGACGATCATCACCACAATTCTGGCTTCAATTTTCCTTGTCATAGGTGCTACAACCGTTTTTAATCAGTTACGCAGTTCTCTCAATACGCTTTGGGAAGTAAAGCCACATGCCAAGAAACCTGTCATCGCTTATATTCTCACACGTGTTTTTTCATTTGGCATGATCATTTGTGTGGCGCTGCTGCTGCTGGTGTCACTGGTCATTCATGCAGGGCTCACGGCTTTCTCGGGATATCTGGCCGACACATTTTCGGGATCATTCATCATTCTGATACATATCTTTCACCACACACTTTCTATAGTGGCTTCTACGATATTATTTGCTTTTGTGTTTAAGTTTCTATCTGATGCCAAACTAAAATGGATGATGGTATGGGAAGGGGCATTTTTTACTGCCATATTATTCAGTGTGGGCAAACATCTCATCAGCTTTTATATAGGTACGATGCATGTTTCCACCAAATACGGTGCAGTAGGCAGTTCGGTACTGATACTGATCTGGGTATATTATTCATCGCAGTTGGTGTTTTTTGGGGCACAGTTCACCCGAGCATTGGCCATGAATCGTGGCTACTCGCTCGATCCGCATGCTATAGAATCTCATGAAGAAGCCCACAGCAGAGCAGACGAGCATCGGGCATGATAGCCGGCCAAATATCTAAATTTTCACAAATACTACCACTGCATTATTAATTTAGCTATACTAGAATTCATAAATCCCCTATTATGAAAAAAATATTCCTCTTAATGATCATTTCGATCAGTCTGCAATCTTATATATCTGCACAGGTAGAAGGTAACTATCGTTATAATATCGCAGCACCGGCAGCTGCTAACTATCAGTATACCACCACGCAGCCATTGACAAACAATGACCGCCGTGCGGCTACAACACCTTATATCTTGAATAATAATGAGGTCAACATTCAGATAAACGGTCTGATGAATGTGATAGCCGATAATTATGTAGCGGTCTTCAATCTGGTGCAGGTCGGTGAGTCGATAGACAGTACAAACCGCATCATGAATAACCGGATACAGCGCTTCACACAGGAGCTAAAAAACATCGGTATAGATGAGGCCGATATCAAAGAAGATATGATCTCATTTGTACCGAAATATGATATTCAACCCGAAAATCGGATATTCAGCAAGACATATAATGAGATACCAGCAGGTTTTGAATTGCAGAAAAACATATCGGTGCGTTTTAGAAACTCAGCAAAACTCAACGGTATTACGTCTGCTGCAGCGAATGTAGAGATCTATGATCTGGTAAAAGTGGACTACTTCGTTTCTAACTTTCAGGAAATGCTCGACAGCCTGAAACATAAATGTCTGCTGTCACTCAAATCAAAAACTAAATCCTATGAAGCCATCGGGTTTAAACTGGACACACTGAAAAAAGTGATGTCAGATGATTTTACAACCGTTTATCCTCAGACGAGATATTTCAGTTATCAGGCTTTTTGCAGAAATTCATTAGGGATGGCAAAGAGGAAAAATGGCAAAGAACCACTGGTGATTGAAGCACCGAAAGTAACCTCACGGTTTTATGAGCAGATCGACTACGATCATTATGATCTGGTGATAAACCCGATCATTACAGAACCGGTAGTTCAGATCTCATATTCTGTGGTGGTGAAATACCTGATGAAAGACGATAAGCAAAACAATATTTATTACATCCTCACTCCATCAGGAGAAATAAAACAGTTTGTGCCAAAATAGATTGAAAAGTATGTTGCCGTTATTTCTTCTTTGATCTTTTAGAAGCCTTAGCATCTTCGTTATATGCGAGGCAGAGTGTGATCCAGAAATCAAGGTCCTTTTTCGTTTTTGCACCCTCCTCTCCTACGAAGATCCCCCCTTTCATGACCCGGCCACCATGTATCATCTGGCGAGTGTCATTTCTATCGAGTACCATCTCATAATCTGCCGGATCTATGCGGCACATGATCTCATCATCACCCACACTGATACACATTTTCCCATTGACCATAAAGGTCACTCCGCGAAACATTTTCTTCTCGACTACATCAGGCAGATCAGCCAGTGCCTCGCGTATCCTGTCAGCCAGTTTTTCGTTGTATGCCATTACATGAATTTCCGAAATAAATACTGCAATAAAAAACGCCCTGCTTCTATGAAGCAAGGCGTTTAAAATATTTATCTTTAAGCGATTACAGTTTTGCTGCCACCTCCGTTTGCTCGAATGCTTCGATCTGGTCGCCTGCCTGGATGTCCTGGAAGTCCTTGATCTGGATACCGCACTCCATTCCGCTAGTAGCTTCTTTGGCATCGTCCTTGAATCGTTTGAGTGATGACAGCGACCCGGTGTGTATCACGATACCATCGCGTACGAGACGTATCTTAGAGTTACGGAATATTTTGCCATCACGTACATAACATCCTGCGATGGTACCTACCTTAGTGACATTGAATACTTCCTTCACATCCAGATTACCTATGATCTTCTCTTCGATCTTAGGCTCCATTAGACCTTCCATCGCGCTCTTCACATCAGCAATAGCGTTGTAGATCACAGAGTAGAGTTTGATCTCTATATTCTCCGTTTCAGCTATCTTCTTCGCATTCTGCGACGGACGAACGTTGAATCCTAAGATAATGGCATCTGCTGCTACTGCGAGGTTGACATCAGACTCGGATATTTGCCCCACACCTTTATGTATGATACGTACCTGTATCTCTTCTGTAGAAAGTTTGAGCAATGAATCGCCGAGTGCCTCGACAGAACCATCCACGTCTCCCTTGATAACGAGGTTAAGTTCTTTGAAGTTGCCGAGTGCAAGACGCCTTCCGATCTCATCGAGCGTGATGTGTTTCTTGGTACGGATACCTGTCTCACGGATGAGCTGTGCACGTTTAGTAGCGAGTTCTTTAGCTTCCTGTTCAGATGCGAACACCTTGAAAAGTTCACCTGCCTGAGGTGCACCATTCAAACCAAGCACCTGTACCGGAGTGGATGGTCCGGCCTCTTCGATCTTATCACCCTTGTGATCAAACATCGCCTTGATACGTCCGAAATAAGGTCCGCAGACGATGATATCACCCTTTTTGAGAACACCTGACTGCACGAGTAGAGTAGCTGTGAATCCACGCCCCTTATCGAGGGTAGCTTCTATTATTGTGCCTAAACCACCCTTGTGCGGATTGGCTTTGAGGTCGAGCATATCAGCCTGGATGAGTATCTTTTCCAACAGCAGGTCTACGTTGAGGCCTTTCTTGGCAGATATTTCCTGACTCTGATAGGTACCACCCCACTCTTCGACGAGTATATTCATTTGCGAAAGCTGTTCTCTGATCTTCTCAGAATTAGCTCCGGGTTTATCGATCTTATTGAAAGCAAATACCATCGGCACACCTGCTGCCTGTGCGTGATTGATAGCCTCTTTGGTTTGCGGCATCACAGCATCGTCTGCTGCGATCACGATGACAGCCACGTCGGTAACCTTGGCACCACGGGCACGCATGGCTGTGAAGGCTTCGTGACCCGGTGTATCGAGGAATGTGATCTCTCTATCGCTGCTCGTGGTGACCTGATAGGCACCAATGTGCTGTGTGATACCACCGGCCTCTTTAGCTACGACATTTGCCTTACGGATAAAGTCGAGCAATGATGTCTTACCGTGATCGACGTGACCCATGATAGTGACTATCGGTGCACGTGTCACCAGCTCCTCCTGACTATCAGGTGCATCTTCTTTGAATGCGGTCTGATCTTCGATAGACTGAAACTCTACTTCGAAACCATTTTCACCGGCTACGAGTTCAATGATCTCAGCATCCAGACGCTGATTGATAGAAACCATAATGCCGAGCTGCATACAGGTTTGTATGATCTTGACTGCCGGTACGTTCATGAGGCTCGCCAATTCTGCGGCAGTCATAAACTCGGTTACTTTCAGTTTGCTGTTTTTTTGATCTTCCTGCTCAGCAGCCAGTTTTTCCTGTATCGCTTCGCGTTTACCACGTCTGAATTTAGAACGGTCGCTCTTAGAGGTCATGTTCTGGATCTTGGACATGGTAGCCCTGATCTTATCTTCTATCTCTTTTTCTGAAATTTGTACTACTCCATTCTCATCGCGGTGAGGAGGTCTGTCTTGCGGATGCCTGTTGTCTCCGCCCGGACCTCTATGATGTCCGCCCGGACCACCGGGACCGCCACCAGGGCCACCCTGCAGTGGTGTGCGTTTTGGTTTTTCGATACGTTTTCTGACGCGCTTCTCCTGATTGTTGCCCTGATCAGGTTTCTTAGGTTCTTCTTTCCGCTTCGGAGGCAGCTCAGAGCGATCGGGTTTGAGCTCTATCTTACCCATGATCTTCGGGCCTTCGAGTTCTACTCTTTTGCGCTGAATGAAGTTGACATCGACGACTGGTTCTTCGATCTTTGGAGTTTCTACTATTACTTCCGGTTCTACTACAGTAGGCTCGACAATAGTTACTTCTTCTGTCACTACAGGTTCTTCTATGACAGGTTCTGCCTTTTTAGGTGTTGTTTTCTTAGGCTTAGTGAGATCTACTTTGCCTACGATCTTAGGGCCGTCCAGTTTGTGAGTCTCTGTTTCGATCTTTCCCGGTTGAACATCCGGCTCTTCAGCCTTGACGACGACTTTCTCAGTCTCTTTTACGACGAGATTTGATTTGATCTGCAGCTCTTTTTCATCTTCACTCTTTTTGGCAGCAGTGACGGGTATTTCCTGTGTGAGTTCGAGCGTTTCCTTTTTAGGTTTCTCGACCATCTTAGTGCTGTCTGCCTGCGCCTTGATAGCCTTGTCTTTGTTAAAGGCCTTATCGAGAACCTGTACCAGTTCGGCAGCGATCTTTGTGCTGGGGTTATTGACTACGGTAGTCCCATTCTTTTTCAGCTCCTCTACTAAGTGATCCATGCTCACATTGTAGAAGGCGGCTGCCTGGGCTAACCTCATGGCTTTGATTTCTGACATTTATTGTATTTGATAATTTTAAATTCAACTCTTTTTGCAATGAAATACACATATCGCCTCACTGTAAACCTTTTGACCAGTTTACCGCTACAAAGCTACCTGAAATGAGACAATATGTATATGAAAGATGGTTTACATCTTAATATTCATTTTTCATTTTAGTGAATTGTCTCATTATCAAATTTTCTTCAGCACGCTCCCTCCATCGAAGGCAGCGAGATGATCTTATGCCTCTTTTTTCTCTTCTTCAAACTCAGACTGCAATATCTTGAGAATGTCGTCTACGTTTTCCTCTTCCAACTCGGTTCTGCGAACCAATTCCTCACGGCTCAATGCCAATACGCTTCTGGCAGTATCGCAACCGATCTTTTTCAGTTCGTCGAGCATCCATTCATCGATCTCATCTGCGAATTCATCAAGATCGATATCAAAGTCTGCTTCATCTTCATCAGCACCTTCACGATATACATCTATTTCAAATCCTACCAGACGGGATGCCAGTTTGATATTGACACCACGCTTGCCGATAGCCAGAGATATCTGATCAGGGTCGAGATATGCCGAGATACGTTTTTTCTCCTGATTGATATCGATAGATATGATCTTAGCCGGAGCCAGTGCACGCTGTACCATCAGGTTCAGGTTAGTGGTATGGTTCAGGATATCGATATTCTCATTTCTCAATTCGCGCACGATACCATGTATACGTGATCCTTTCACACCCACACAGGCACCTACCGGGTCTATCCTGTCGTCGAATGACTCCACTACTACTTTTGCTTTTTCTCCCGGCTCACGAACGATATTCTTTATCACGATCAGACCGTCAAATATTTCCGGTACTTCCTGCTCGAGCAGTTTCGCGAGGAAAGCAGTATCAGTACGTGACAGGATGATGACCGGAGTGTTGTTTCTCAGGTCTACGCGTTTTACCACTGCACGAACGGTTTCACCTTTCTTGTAAAAATCAGTTTTGATCTGCTCGGATTTAGGAAGGAGCAGTTCATTGCCTTCTTCATCCAGCAGTAGAATTTCTTTTTTCCATACCTGATATACTTCTGCACTGATGATATCACCGATGCGGTCCTTATATTTCTTGTAGGTTTCATCTTTTTCCAGATCAAGGATCCGGCTCACGAGTGTCTGACGGGCAGCGAGTACAGAGCGACGACCGAAGCTTTCGAGTTCGATCTTCTCATATGTTTCCTCACCTATTTCAAAGTCATCCTGGATCTTGTGAGCTTCGCTGAGCGATATCTGAGTGTAGGGATTTTCTACTTCCCCGTCCTCTACGATAGTACGTCTTTGCCATATCTCGAGGTCACCTTTATCAGTATTTACGATGATGTCAAAGTTATCGGTTTCGCCATATTTCTTTTTCAGAAGAGTACGGAATACGTCTTCCAGTACCTTCATCATGGTAGGGCGGTCTATATTTTTCAGTTGTTTAAACTCGCTGAACGAGTCGATCAGTTCTATACTGTTCATGATTGATTTGTTTTGAAGATGATTGCCTTGAGCAGCTACTTGTATCCTGCTTGAACCCCACCACAGGCAGCAATGCAGGATTAGGGTTTACATTCACCACCACCATAGTT
>CAIXBT010000233.1 GCA_903917755.1 uncultured Bacteroidota bacterium | reverse complement strand
CACCTGCACCTCCTGCACCACCACTCACTGAGTTACTACCGCATCCTACCGTATTGCAACCATTACCGGATGCACCGCCGCCCGCTGCACCACCTGCACCACCTGTGCCTGCTGCAGTACCGGCACCACCGGCATTACCATTCTGATTACAGCCGGTGTTTGGATTTCCTGCACCACCTGCACCACCTGTACCCGGCGATCCACCAGCACCACCTGTGCCTGCTATGCTCACACCAGCGAGACCGCCTGTAGCAGTACCCGGAAGGATCTGGCATCTTACCAGATTGTAATTAGAGCAATTGGTCATGTGGAGAACATAATTGCTGTATCCATAGGTATCTCCTGCTGCCAATGCCGGGCAGTTTGCAGTTTGGAGAGTCACATCCTGAAAACGGAAGTAATTATTTCCATTCAAATAGAAAGCTACGAGCCTTGCATTGTTTGTGCCTGTACCTTCCATATTCAATGCGCTTCTATATATAGTAGTAGCAGCGGGCTGACTTGTTTTGATCCAGTTGTTTGCAGGATCGAAACCACCCTCGATGGTAGTATAGCTTGTGATATTTGTGATCGGGTTATCTATTGTATATGTTCCGATAGCCAGTTTTATCAGCGCATTATTACATGCTGCTGAATCGATAGCACCCTGCAAGCTCGTAGGATTGTCCTGAGTTCCGCTACCTGTACCAGATGGTGTAGCATAGATCACCGAGCAGCTTTGGGCCGGAGGCGGTGGTGCTATGGCCACTGTTACTGATACCGATGGACTAGGGCAACCCGCAGAATCCGTTGCTACTAATGTATATGTAGTAGTGGTAGGAGGCGATGCTATAGGGTTAGGACAGTTCGTACAAGTCAGACCTGTAGGAGGGCTCCATGCGAATGTAGCTGAACTGTTATTGCTGAATGCTGACAGCTGCACACTATCTGAACTGGAGCACAATGATGTCATAAGCGGGAATGCCGAGATGGTCGGAGGCACATCTGCATAAACGATCACCTGATCCGTCAACTGACATCCGTTAGCATACACAGCTGTGACTGTATATATAGTAGTAATGGTCGGGCTCACCGTCCAAGTGGCACCGCTATGTGTATTCACACCATCTGACCATGTGTAGCTCGTAACGCTGCCTGTAGATGAGGCAGTAAGTGTAGTGGATTGTCCCGGACATATTGATACATCAGGTCCGGCACTGACAGGAGGGTCTGAAGATGGCGCTACGATAACCGTATAAGCTATCGATGCAGTACCATAGTATGGGCAATCATTATTACGAAGTACAATTATGAAATTGTGAGTACCGACATCATTTTGGGTAGGTGCCCAGCAGATAGTCAGCAATGGTTTCAATCCGCCCGAAGATGTGATAGTAGCACCAGGCAGGTTATTATTTATCCATGAATAGATCACGCTGTCTGTCGGGTTAGAATCTGCTGTCTGAATAGTGAAGCAGAAGTTAGAACATGCAGTTGTATTATATGTATTAGCGGTAGAACCTGTCTGACCGTTTATGCCAAGTGCTGTAGGTGAAGAGTTGTTGCAGTTGGTAACGATGATCTGCATGTCACGCTCTACGTGGCCTATCAATATTCCGTTTCTGTATTCATTCACCCCTACTTTCATTACCGCTACCTGTGTTTGATTGGGGGTAAACATTATCTGGCCCGTTAGCGGGTCAATAGTGGTTCCACCAGATGTAGACAACGGAGTGGTAGCGCCATATCCGGCATTATAAGCCACTGTACTGCCGGAGCCATTTTCAGATGGCATCAGATAGAAATACAGAGAGTCACCGTTTGGATCAATAGCTCCGTGGTTAAACAGCTGAGGGAAGTTATCACAGTATACACCTATCGGATCGTTGGCAAAAGTCGGAGAACTATCGCATGTAGGCAATGTATTATTAAGATCTGCTTCTATATATAAGTTCTCATTAGACGGATTACTAAGGGTAGTAATAGCTGCATTACGACAACATAATGTCCAGCTCAATACCCAATCTGATCCGCATCCGGCGGGTAGATTAAGTACTCCCTGAAAGACATATTTCTGAATACCATAGCCGCTACCGCCGTTGCAGGCATCGGTACCTGCGAAACAAACCGGCGTGATATCAGTCGGAGGTCCTACCTGATTGAGATCGAGGGTAGAGTTGACTCCGCACTGAGCAGATGAATAGTTGATAGTGAGCGGGCCGCTCAGAGAAATACCATTACAATCTCTGTAAACCTGAAGGGTGATCAGATACTGATTAGGGCCTAAACAGGAAAAAGTAAGATCGGCGCCCATCACGTGCGATGCATATAGCTTCGAAAAAGATGAGGTCAAAAGGGCAACAAAGAGAACGAGTAGGATTTTTTTCATGTGACATCAATAGTTAAATGGTTAATGTTACGGTATTTTCAAATGTACACTAAACTTACAAATTTTAACACCCTAAGATGGTATTTTTTTTATGATTATATATTTTATCAAGTGAAGATGTGTTTATTTATAACAAGGTTGCCTGCCAGACAGTAATAAAATATAAACAAACTAATTTTCCTTATAAATGCATTTTTCGGGAAAATATCGATGCCGAAATATCTTAAAGGATGGAAAATTCAAAGAGAATTAATTCCCGACAAAGAAGTCGATCACTTTTTTCTGGAGGGATAGCTTAATGAGTGCTTGAACCCTGCTCACTTCTGCCTGAAGCAAAACAGCCTGTGCATTGGTCAGGTCTATGAAATTTGAGGAGCCGACATTGTACCTGCCCTGTATCACATCGTAACTCTGACGGGCTGCTTTTAGGCCCTTTTCGGAAGTTTCTATCTGCTGAAGTGCCGCTACATAATCGTTGAAAGATTGTCTGATATCCGCAGATATCTGTACCCTCAGGTCATCGCGGTCGATCTCCGTATTGCTGCGATAGATCTTATAGGCATCTACATTGGTTTTGGTGACCAGTTTATCAAATAATTTCCAAGATAAACCCAGCCCGACCGTACCATATACCTGACCGAACAGTGCCTTACCCAATTGTTCCTGAGATGTAGTAGCCAGTTCATTGGTGCCGTTCACATACAGTCTGTCCAGATAGCCACCATTAGAGACCAACCCATAGTTTAGGTTCAATTTAGGATAGTAGCCGCTTTTGAATTGTTTGATATTCCAGTCTGCTATTTTCAGATTCACCTCTGTCGACTTCAGATCGGCGCGCTGATCGAGTGCTTTGCCGATCAGGTTATCCACATTCTGATAGTCGGGACCGAAGGGAAGTGTATCGCTGATCGCTTCGACTATTTCATATTTATCAGGTTCTGTGATCCGGATCTTGCGCAGCAGAAGCACCTTGTCATTCTTGACTTTGGCCTCTGCCTGTATCAGAAATAGTTTATCGCTACTGGTTTGAGCCTGCTGCTGAAACAGATCTGACATAGCTTTACGCCCCACGGCGGTCAGTTCGGTGAGTTGGGCTTCACGATCTGTAGATGCTTTCAGATTTTCTTTGGCATATGTCACGATACGATCGTCCAGTATGATCTGCAGATATGATTGTACGATATCAAAGGCAATACTCTGCTTGACTCGTTCTACATTCAGCTCCACAGCAGATTTATTGAGCGATGCCGCTTTCAGCGCAGAGTAATCATTAAATCCATTGAACAGATTGATCGAACTCATAAGCTGATAATTCAGTACATTCTGCCGACTGTCGACCAGCGTGGGAACTGAAGAAGTATAGAGATTTTTTCCTCCATTGAAAGTATAATTGGCTCCGAAACCCAGATCAGGGAGAAACTGGCCGTATGCAGCCATCAGCTGGACGCCGGTCAGGCGGAGGGTGTTATTATTTTTGAGTATCTGAGTCGATTTTTCCAAACCGATCTTGATACAATCATCAAGAGTGAGTACGGTAACCGCACTTTGAGCATTGATATCACATGCCCACAGCAGCACCGCTAATACTCCGATATAGACTTTTCTATTCATCATCATTTATTGTTCCAATCTGACTTTCTGCCCTTCCAGTATGCTTTCGCCCACGCTTATCGCTACTGTTTCACCGTTTTCAAGACCCTCGAGTATCGCTGCTTTATCGCCGGTGTTCTCCCCTACTTTCACCGGCTTGAAATGGATCACGCTGTCCTTGTCCACTACCGCCACCATTGATTTATTCTTATGAAAAACCAATGCAGTAGAAGGCACCTCTATTCGAGTGTTCTTGTCCACAGGACCTGTGATCCTAACCTGAACATAACTGCCCGGAATGATCTTCTGATCACGATTGTCGAGATCTATCTCCACGGTCATCATTCTGGTGCGCAGATCGAGTTCGCCATTGATACGGGTAATGGTAGCCTTGATGTGCAGATCGGGATTTTCTATCAATCCGACCTCTACAGGATAGCCCACTTTGATAAAGGCTGCATCTTTTTGCTCCACATAGACATATATCCTCAGTTTCTCTAGCTGTGAAATAGTGACGATAGGCTGTGCACTGGTCTGAGAGTTATTGGCATTCTGAATGAGTGCACCGGGATCTGCAAATCGGGCAGTGACCGTACCGGTGAATGGCGCTTTGATGTCTTTGTATAGTTTCTGCTCCGAATAGCTGCGCAGTGTAGCAGCAGCCATATCGACAGATGTCTGAGAGATATCTACTTCTTCCTGCGATATGTAATATTTGACAAGCAATTGCTTATTGCGATCGAGTATTTTCCTCTTATTGTCGAGATCGGCCTGAGCAGATCCATACAGCTGGTCTATTTCAGGATTATTGACTTGAGCCAGCAGCTGCCCCTGCACTACTTTGTCACCCTTATCTACGAGTATCTTGTCCAGATATCCGCTTATCTTAGCATAAATAGTAGATGACTCATATGGTCTCGCCTCCCCTATCAGCACGAGTTGCCTGGGTGTGATAGAATATTTAGCCAAAGTAGTTTTGACCACAGGGCCTTCTTTCAGCTCTGTATTGCGGTCTTTGCTTTCCTTGTTTATCTCAGCGCTTTTTTTCATTGAGATGAAACCGATAGTGCCGCCTATCACCAATAGTAGTACCAGACCTGATACTAATAGTTTGATGTATGCTCCCTTTGATGTTGCCATGAATTTATTTATTCACTCTTTCTAAAAAATCAACCCTAACCAGCCATAGCTCCCTGTGCCTCCGCATCAAAACGCTGATCCATTCCAAATGAGGAAGGCAGCCCTTTGCGCAATACGGAATAGAAAATAGGCACAATGAACAATGTAAAGATCGTCGCTATCACTAATCCACCTATCACAGCCCTGCCCAACGGAGCATTTTGCTCACCGCCTTCGCCCGCTCCAATTGCCATAGGTATCATACCGAGCACCATCGCAATGGCGGTCATCAATACCGGTCGCAAACGCGTTTTGCCTGCTTCCAGCGCACCTTCTATGGAGTTGAGCCCTTTCAGTACACGTATATCATTAGCAAAACTAACCATCAAAATGGAATTTGACACAGCGATACCCACCGCTACTATCGACCCCATCAGAGATACGACATTCAGCGTAGTGCCGGTGAGTGTCAGCATCCACAATATACCCATAAATGCACCGGGTAGTGCAAGCATGATGATGAAGGGATCAAGCCATGACTGAAACAGTACCACCATAAGCAGATATACCAGCGCTATAGCCAATAGCAAGCCGAGTCCCAATGTCTGGAAAGATGAGTTCATCACCTCACTCTGACCACGAAGGTCGATTTTCATTCCCGGAGGCAGTTTGCCGAGCCCGTCTATCTTTTTCTGAATGGCGGATGATACGGAACCAAGATCGTGCCCCTCCACGTTGGCACTGATATTCATGACACGCTGCACGGTATAGTGATTGAACTGATTGAACTGTGCGCCGGTAGTGACCTGTGCCACATTGCCCAGTGTCTGTGTTTGTGTGATCGGCACATCTGTCGGGGCAGATGATGGTGTACTGCTAAAAAGATAATTAGACGAAGAAATAGGCATCGTCTTCAGGTCATTCACAGTATTGACCTTCTGATATCGCACCTGAACTACCACCGGATACTGAACACTATTTTGAGGATTGAGGAAAAATGAAGGTGAAATGAGTGAACTGGACGACAGCGCCACCAGCATATTGGTCGCCACATCTTTTTGTGTCAGGCCCAATTGAGCCGCACGCACACGATTGATATCGACGTTTAGTGTCGGATAATCCAAAACCTGTTTGATCGCCACATCCTCTACTCCGGGTATCGCTCTGATACCATCTCTGAGTTTGCGGGCATATTCATATGACTTGTAGTAGTCTCCATTTTGTATCTGGATATCGATAGGGGCCGACAGACCGAAGTTGAGTACCTGATTCACTATATCTGCCGATTGAAAATAAACCGTGCAGCCCGGGAAGTGATCTCTCATTTCCTTTCTGATCTTCTTCATATACTCTACAGTAGGTTTGTGGCCGGGCTTGAGGGCGATGAGTATTTCCGCATCCATTCCACTCGCATTATCCGTATTGACAAAGGCAAGATTGAAGAAAACAGGTACACCTATCATGTCATTGATAGTCTCCAGATCACTGGCAGGTATTATCTTTTTTATTCTGGTCTCTGCCTGATCTACCAGTTTTTCAGTTTCCTCTATACGTGTACCGGATGGTGCCCGAAAGTGAAGTTTCATCATTCCCGAATCGGTAGTCGGGAAAAAGTCCGTACCAATGATAGGCAGGAGAAATAATGTGAGCAGAAAAGTGAGACCTGCTATGCCGAGAGATGTTTTACGATAGGTAAGTAATACTTGAAGTATACTACCATAACCATTTGTAAATCTGTCGAACCATCTATCACGACCTTCATTGAATTTGTGCGTGATCCTGCTGAAAAAACCTGCATGTGTTTCATCAAAATTCTCGCCCAGGTGTTCGCTCGCCATAAGCATCCTGGCCAAAACCGGTACCAAAGTACGTGACAGAAGATAGGAAGCCATCATGGCGATGACTACTGACAGGGCCATCGGTGTAAAGAGAAACTGTGCAGGTCCAGTGAGCAAAACAACAGGGAAGAATACGATACAAATAGCCAATGTGGCCACAAGCGCAGGTGTCGCGATCTCATGCGCACCATCGAGAATGGCTACCGTGAGTGGTTTGCCCAGATGCCGGTTTCGGTGGATATTTTCTATCTCCACGGTCGCATCATCTACCAGCATACCTACTGCCAGCGAGAGGCCACCGAGCGTCATGATATTAAGGGTATTGCCGGTCAGTTTGAGCCCGATGATCGAGATGAGGATAGACAGAGGAATGGATGTACAGACGATGATCACACTGCGCCAGCTACCGAGAAAGAAAAGTATCATAAACGACACCAACAGGGAGGCGATGATAGCCTCGTGAAGCACATTATCTATGGAGCTCTTTACAAATATCGACTGATCGAAATCCACCTTCAGTTCGAGTCCATCGGGAGCCGTTTCCCTGATGAGTGGCAACATTTTTTTAGTAGCTTCCACCACTACGAGTGTGGAGGCAGAGGCTTTTTTCAGGATAGTGAGATAGGAAGCGCGTGATTGATTGACACGTACTATATTATTCTGCACGCCATAGCTGTCCGACACCTTTGCCACATCGCCTATCAATACGGCCTGCCCGTTCACGATCTTGATCGGTATGGCTTCAAATTGTTTGACTGATTCCGGACTGGAATTGAGAGCTACGTTGTATTCCGTCTCGCCCATACGTGCCGTACCTGCCGGAATGATCAGGTTAGACGACTGCAAGGCATTCAGCACATCCGATGGCGAGAGCCCCTTAGCGAGCAGTGCATTAGGATCTATATCGACCATGATCTGCCTGTTCTTGCCCCCAAAAGGTGCAGGAGTGGCCAGACCGGGTATAGTAAAGAGCCTTAGACGAATGAAGTTCACCGCATAGTCATATATCTTATCTTCTGACATTTTCTTGCTGCTGAGTGTGATCTGCGCGACAGGTACATTCGAGGCATTATATTGTAATATGGTGGGCGGCGTCATACCCGGAGGCATGGCCCGGAGAGCGGTGTTTGATACAGCTGTCATCTGCGCTATAGCACTACCGATATCTGATCCGGGCTGAAAATAAACCTTGAGCAGCGAAACACCCGGTATGGATTGCGATTCTATCCTTTCCACCCCGTTCACGGTGGTAGATATGGCGCGCTCGCTGAGGAAGGTGACTCTTTTTTCTACTTCATTGGCAGAGAGGCCCGGATAGTTCCATACTACTATCACGACGGGTATATCGATGACAGGAAATATATCTATGAGCATCGACCGGATAGACAGTATCCCCATTATCAATATCAAAAGAGCCATTACTGCTACTGTATAGGGCCTCCTGAGAGCAAGTCTGACTATCCACATATTACATTAATTCGTATAAATATTTTTCTGCTGCGAATATACATGATAAAGGATATAGTATCGTTTAGAGATCATTTTTGTCTACCATTTCTCTTTCTTGTAATGCGGTGCAAATGTAGATTATATAGTTTGCTGTTCAAACAAACATTCGGTCAAACCCTTGTTTGATTCGGGGTTCCTGTTAAGTTATTTTAAAATTATCAGCCAAAATCTGCACCTGCTATTTCATTAAACATAGATTTATTGAAAATTTGAATAAAAATGCATTTCACCCTTCATTAAGTTTAACTTTGGAATATTAATCAATGAGATGGAAACCACTATTGTAAAGAAAACTGTTCCGCCTTTCCCCAAAGAACGCCATTGGCTATTCGGGCATGCCGGCATGCTGAAAGATGATGCATTTGGCATGATCAAGTTTTTCATAAAAAACTATGGCAATATGGTGAGCCTGTCCTTCCCTTTTTCGAAGGTAGTGATAGCCTCAAATCCCGAATTTGCCCGATACGTACTGCAGGAAAATAGTAAAAACTACACCAAGAGTATCGCCTATGACATGCTGAAACCATTGCTTGGCCTTGGGCTCCTGACCAGCGAAGGAGACTACTGGAAAAAACAACGCAAACTCTCTCAGCCTGCCTTTCACAAGCGCAAACTCGATGAGTGGACCGAAATGATGATAGAGATGGCGCAACATACGGCTGACCTGATACGCCGGCACTCCGAGCAGGCAGAGGCCTTTGATGTACTGCCGCTCATGACGGCGCTCACGCTGGATGTGATATCCAAAGCTATATTCAGCACAGGTGTGGAAGACAAGGCCAAGATAGTGAGCGACCAGGTCACCCTGCTGAATGAATATACGATCGAAAAACTCCATAGGCCTATCCCGGTGCCCGATTACATTCCTACGCCATTTAATCTGCGGCAGAAAAAGGCCCTGGGGCTGCTCGACAAGATCGTGTATGAGATAATAGATAAAAGACAGGCCGAGGGTGTCTCAAAAGATGACCTGCTCTCGATGCTCATAGATGCCAAAGATGAGGAAACCGGCGAAAGCATGAGCAGGATACAGATCCGCGATGAGGTCATGACGATATTTCTGGCGGGCAATGAGACCTCGTCCAATGCGCTGACATGGACCATATATATGCTGTCTCAGAATCCTGATGCCGAGCAAAAAATGATCGATGAAATTGATGAGAAACTGAATAGCGGTATAGAACTGAATTTCAAAACGGTTGGAGAGTTTCACTATGTCAAACAGGTGATCGAAGAAAGTATGCGCCTGAATCCTCCGGCATGGTTGGTGGGCAGACGCAGCATCAATGAAGATGAGATAGGCGGCTACCATATCGAGAAGCAGACCAATGTGCTGATACCGATAGTCTACCTGCATCATTCGGAGAGATTCTGGGATGAGCCGACCAAATTTAAACCGGAACGCTTCGCGCCTGAAGTGCGAAACAATATCGACCGCTTCGTATATCTGCCATTCGGTGGCGGACCCAGAGTCTGTATAGGCAATAACTTTGCGATGCTGGAGATGGAGGTGATCCTCATCACGCTCTATCGCGAATTCAGATTCAGGCTCAAAGAGGGATTTGTAGTAGAGCAGGATCCGCTGGTCACACTGCGCCCGAGATACGGTATGATGATGTATGCAGAGAAAAGGTGATCATCTTATAATTTCGATAGAACATATCGGTAAGATTTATCCCCCATAGAAACCTCAAGCACATAGTCTCCCTTGTCCAATCCCGACGTTCCTATTTCTGTATATCCTGCATTCATCTCTTTGATGAAAACATTTCGCCCTAGCATATCAAACAATCTGACAGTATAGAAGACTGCCCTATCTGATATATCAACTACGATATGGTCGGCAATCGGGTTCGGATAGACCATGATCTGAGGCTGCGAATATCCGGTCTCAGCTATGCCAGTAGTGAGGATATGAACCGTAGCTGTATCCATCACACTGCATCCGTGTATATCTGTGACCGTCACTATCACTCTGGCTGCACTGTCTATCACGATGGCTGATGTGGTATCTCCATTGGACCACAGATAGTGCATGGTACCTATGCAAATAGGACTGATAGAACTACCTCTATGCACTGATGTATCATGAGTCAGATATACTGAAGGAGGTGAATAGGCAGTCACATTGACCGATGCAGACGCTGTGCATCCGGCAGTATCGCTTACGGTCACGGTGTATGTGCCCGTGCTGTATGCCACCTTAGAAGCCCCGACAGTGCCACCTGACCAATGATAGCTAAGGGTGACCGGCGCCATGACATATGTTTCAAACACCAGATCAAAACCCGGATAGCTGGTACCTGATGGATCGACCAGGCCCATCTCACCACCGCTGTAGGTATTGGACATGCTCACCTGTACCCCATACGGATCGGGTATACCCGGCCCCGGAATAAACTGAAATGTATATACCTGTCCTGAAGTGACCGCGACATTGACCGCGAAAGGAATGAGACAGTTGCCACTGACACAGACCACATTCACAGATAGAGATTGCAGCAGCGTTCCGGCGGTGCCTTGTCCACCGAATACATTTAATGTCCCTGATCCATTGATCGCATTAAAGAAACCCATATCGATCTCAGACATAT
>CAIXBT010000232.1 GCA_903917755.1 uncultured Bacteroidota bacterium | reverse complement strand
AGCAAAGCCGGTCATAGTAGCCACACAGATGATGGAGTCTATGATAGAAAACTCCAACCCTACCAGAGCCGAGATCACAGATGTGGCCAATGCAGTGATAGATGGTGCTGATGCGGTGATGCTAAGCGGCGAGACCAGCATGGGCAAATATCCTGATCGTGTCATTCACATCATGGAGAAGATACTCAACAATATTGAGCATCATTCAGAGATGATATATGACAAAGAACTGAAGCCTAACAAGACCTCCGAATCATTTCTGTCAGACGCTATCTGCTACAATGCCGCGCGCATGAGCAGCGAGCTGGGTGCTAAGGCAATAGTCGGAATGACCTTCTCAGGCTATACCGGATTTTTGTTGTCGAGCTACAGGCCCCATGCCGATATATTCATTTTTACTGAAAACAGAGAACTGCTCAATGCACTTAGCATCTGCTGGGGAGTCAGGGCCTTTTATTATGACAAGTTCGTTGGGACCGACACGACCGTTCGCGATGTGATCAGGATACTAAAAGAGAAAGACCTCATCAAACCCAAAGACATGATCGTCAATATCGGATCTATGCCACTGGCCGCTCGTGGTCGTGCCAATATGATGAAGGTGACGGTAGTAGAATAAGCACCTCATGAAGCCTGACCTCATAGCATATGACCTTATCAATAAGGGAAAGAATACGGAGGCATTAGAGTATCTTGATCTGGCCATCAATAATAAGATAGGAGATCAGCTGAAATTATATCAGCAGCGGGGATACGTATATGTATGTCTGGGCGATACTGAAAAAGCATTAGCGGATTTTGAATGGGCTCTTGCTATCGAGCCTAGATCCAATTATGCCTTGATGTGCAAGTCAATAATCAATCTTGGAGCTGAGCGATTTGAACAGGCATTAGCTGATTTCAATCTAATACCAGAAACAAACCTGCTGGGAGAGCGATACTGGGAGCTAGGCAAAGATATTTTCATAAAAACAAAGAACTATGAAAGGGCGCTTTACTTCGCAGAGAGGCTCTGCAATAATGACAAGGAAAATTACAACTATGTATATAACAAAGGTTGGTGCTTGTCAAAATTGCTTCGGCACAGGGAGTCAATACTGGTCTACCAAGGCCTGATAGACCGCACACATTTTCAGCATCTCATTTTTAATAATCTGGGTTTTGTCTACATCATGGTCGGTGAATATGAGGTGGCCGGATCATATCTGATAAAAGGTCTCAAACTGGAACCTGCCTATGCTTATCTCAATTCAAACATTTCGATCTACTATTTTTTCAAAAAGCAGATGGATAAAGCGATGCATCATATAGATGTGAGTATCGAGAATGGCCCTTCAAATTCGTTTGCCTATTTCCTTCGCTCTAAATATCTTCTTTCATTGGATAGAAATGATGAAGCGCTCAAAGAGATGGAGATAGCGGAAAAATTGGGATTGAACACTGATTTCCCTATCGAGAGATCTGTACTTGAAAAAACAATTTTTAGTTCCACTCACTAAATAAATTACATTTGTTTTTATCTAAAAACTAATGATCAAACTATGACCAGAGAAGAATGGCTGCGGCTCTCCGCTATCTTAGGTGCAGGGACTATGTTACCCATGGGGCTGCTCGCAGAGATGCTACCGGACAATGAGATCAGGGCAAGTGATTTCGGGAAAAATTTCATCTGGGGTACTGCCACAGCTGCCTATCAGATAGAGGGTGGCTGGAATGCAGATGGTAAGGGCGAATCGATATGGGATCATTTCGCCCATACTCCCGGCAAGATCCATAAACACCAAACGGCTGATGTGGCTGCAGATTTCTATCATAAGTATGAGAGCGACATAGCACTGATGAAGCAGATGAATATCCCTGCATCACGCTTCTCTATCGGCTGGTCGCGCATACTGCCTAACGGCACAGGTCAGGTCAATCAGAAAGGTATAGATTATTACAATCGCGTGATCGACACCTGTCTGAAAAACAATGTGGATCCCTGGATCACTTGCTACCATTGGGATCTGCCACAGGCATTAGAAGAAAAAGGAGGATGGAAGAACCGTGCTGTGATCGGATGGTTCGAGGAGTATGTCGCCATTTGTGCCAAAAGTTTCGGAGACAGGGTGAAGAACTGGATGGTATTCAATGAGCCAATGGCCTTCACCGGTCTGGGCTATATGCTGGGTTCGAATGCACCGGGCAAATTCGGATTCGGAAATTTCTTTCCGGCAGTACACAATGCCACCATGTGTCATGGGGTCGGAGGGCGCACGTTGCGCCATTTGCTCCCAAAGACCGCACAGATCGGAACGACCTTCTCCGTTAGCCATACTGAAGCCTGGAAAAACCTTCCTAAAAATGACAAAGCGAGAAGATATAGTGATGCCCTGTTCAACAGGCTTTTTATTGAACCTATTCTAGGCATGGGATATCCGGTCAAAGACCTCCCCGCATTGCGTAGGCTGGATGATTATATATTGCAGGGAGATGAAGCACTGATGCCTTTTGATTTTGACTTCATAGGTCTGCAAAATTATTTCAGAGCAGTGGTAAAGAGTATGCCGATCATACCTATGCTGCATGGCATTAATGTTTCACCCAAGAAATTGGGAAACCCGACCACAGATATGGGATGGGAGATATATCCGGAAGGTATGTATGATATAATCAAGCAGTTTGCTGCGTATCCCGGAGTCAAGAATATCATTATCACCGAGAATGGAGCGGCTTTCCCCGATAAACTTGAGAACGGGCAGATACATGACGCAGCGAGAACGAAATACATTCAAGACTATCTGAAACAAGTATTGAGGGCCAAAAAAGAAGGCATCAATGTGAGCGGATATTTTGTCTGGTCCTTCATTGACAATTTTGAATGGGATTCAGGCTACAAGCCACGATTCGGTATAGTATATAATGACGTAGCCAACCAAAACCGCATCGTAAAAGACTCCGGCAAATGGTTTGCTGAGTTTTTGAAAAAGTAAATACATCTCATTAATAGTATTAATGCGCTTTGCCTTTAGCCGAATAACAGACTTTCCATATATTTGTTGGAAAAGCTGAATTAATCATGGGCATAAAAGCGCTATTAAAAAAAACATACTTGTTCGGATCAGTATTGATCCTTTCCCTGTCTTCCTTTGCACAAAATTGTGATACGACATTGGTCAATGCCCATCTCAACCCGGCAGGATACAAGAGGCTGTATGTGCCTACTCAGCCATGCAGTATGTATTACTATAGCACTGCGGCGATGTATGGGATAGATGCCCATAGACAAGCTGCAAACCTCGGTGTACCCCAGCTGGTCATAAACAATGCGCAGGAGAACTCAGATGTCAGCGCTGCTCTGTATGCTCAGGGGGTGTACAATATCGTTCCTGAAGTATGGCTGGGGATGACAGATAGTGTTGCGACTTTTAACTGGAAGACATTTGACGGATTGCCGGTCACATATTTCAACTGGACTCCCGGTGAGCCTAATAACCTGGCACCTGCCTGCAAGGTCGGTACCTTTTGCACATTTTGTTTTGGCGCTGATGCCTATTGGTGCGCTAATGGTGAAGACTGTGCGGTCATGAATGCAAGCGGTGAGTGGCTCGACAATACCTGTGAGGGTTCGGGTGTGACGAGGGTTTGTGTACTGGAAGTCAATACCTGTCCTGTGCTTTCTAAACCAATTGATACTACTATATGTGCAGGAGCCTCAGTAAGTGTGACAGCCAGAGACTCGGGAGGAACAGCTCCATATACCTATACCTGGAATCCCGGAGCGCAGACCGGTCAGACCATCACTATCAGCCCTTCCGGTACAGCCACATATACAGTAGAAGCATCTGACAATTTTCATTGCCTGACAGATAGTACTTTCACCATTACTATCAATCCTAATACACCTACTGCTAATGCAGGCCCTGATATTCAATTCTGTCCGGGTGCTACAGATACACTAGGAGCAGCCACAGTATCGGGATATTCCTATAGCTGGTCTCCGGCATTGGGTCTGAGCAGTGCTTCGATCTCAAATCCGACTATCAGTTTCGCCAGCAATCCACGTACCGGCACGCTTGATACATTTTATGTTCTTACTGCATCATCTGGTGGATGCGTGAGTCGTGACACGGTGAACGTGACCTTGTATCCCAATATCAATAACAACTTTACCACATCCACTTCCGGTGTATGCGTGAATGATGATGTCATAGTCACCTATTCAGGTACTGCCAGCGGCACTGCTACCTACAACTGGAATTTCGGCTCAGCGACTATAGTGAGTGGTAGCGGTCCGGGTAGCTATGTAGTGAAATGGCTTGCTCCCGGAGTGGATACTATCACTCTCAGTGTGGCAGATCATGGATGCTCAGACACTATCGTTTCAAAAACGGTAAAGGTATTTCAGCGACAGTTTCCTCTGATCACTATCAATGGCAGAGATACACTGTCTACTACTGCATTTCCGGCTTATCAGTGGCTGCTTAACGGCCTGCCGATCTCCGGTGCCAATACCAATGTTTATATCGCTTCTGTGAATGGAAACTATCAGGTAGTGACCACAGATTCAAGCGGCTGCTCGGATACATCTAAGATCCATACTGTAGTAGGTGTCGGTATAGCTGCTATAAACGGACAGAACCTGATCCGCATATATCCTAGTCCTAACAATGGTTCATTCATTGTAGAAACGACTAACGCGCTGGGTGGCGAGATCACTGTATCAGACATACTCGGCAGGGTGATCATGAAGCAAACCATCACAATGGACAAACAACCTGTTATATTAAGTTCGGCGAATGGTGATATAGCAGCCGGTGAATACTATGTGACAGTACAAATAGAGGGCAGTCACTATACGGGCAAAATGATCATCAGCAAGGAATGATCTAGTCTTCTTTTTCCAGCACTTTCATTTGCACGAGCATGATCCGCTTGTCGGTAGCTTTTATGATCTTGATCTCGAAATGATCTATGAGGACAGAGTCTCCCTGGTCGGGGATATCCTCGTTACTAGTCACAATATAGCCTGAGAGAGTCTCGTATTCGCCCACAGGTATATCCAGATGATACTCCTCATTCAGATGGTCGACCTCCAGACGGCCCGAGAATAGATATTCATTATTGCCGATCTTTTTCTCGGTCATATCTTCCACATCATGCTCATCTTCTATCTCACCGAATATTTCTTCCATCAGGTCTTCGAGCGTGATGATACCGGCTGTACCACCATATTCATCTACCACCCATGCTATGTTCTTGCGTTCTTTGACCAGCTGCACCATTAGGTCCTGTGCATTCATAGACTCGGGGATCACCTCTAGCGTTCTCATAAATTGCCGTATCGACACGGGATTTTTGAGCAGGTCAAAATGATGTACATATCCTATCACTCGGTCCACACTGTCATCATAGACTATCAGTCGTGAGTGTTTGGTTTCGAGAAACTTTTTCTTCAACTCTTCTACCGTTCCGTCTGCTTCTATGCCTTCTATCTCAGGCCTCGGCACCATACAGTTCTTTACTTTTATCTCTTTCAGATACAGGGCACGTTCGAATATCTCTGAGTTCAGATTGTCAGTCTCATGGCCTTCTTTCTCTTCACTGGCTGCAGATTCTTTGATGAGGTATTCGAGGTCTTCCGGCGTGAATATCTGCTTGCCTTCATGATAATCCTTGCCGGCCACATACTTGATGGCCTTGCGGGAAATGGTATGAAATACATTCGTAAGAGGCATGAGCAGAAGGTAGATGAACCGGATCGGATAGGCAAAAAACAGCAGCATACGGTCGGCATTGATACGAAAGAGCATCTTGGGTACCAGCTCTCCAAGCAGCAAGACCAATACAGTGGTCATAAATGTGCGAATGACCAAGAGATATATCTCATCATGAGGTAAAAACGGAAACCGCTCAGGCGACAGGAGTTTAGACATCATACTGCCAAACACTACCAGACAGATATTGAGGCCGATCAGCATCGTGCTGATGAATCTGGACGGGTTTTGGTTGAAATCTGAAATGATCCTGGCACTGCCCGTTTTCTCCTTGAGAAGCTCTACGCGAAGCTTATTGGCAGAGACAAATGAGATCTCAATGCCTGAGAAAAAAGCGATCAGCAGCAGTGTAAGAAAAAGAAAAAATATCTCCATGATATGATGACAAATATAATGCTATTAAGATGCAGGCGGGTTTTCTTTCTCTTTATCGCCCTTCATTTTTTCTACAAAGAGACGTTGCTTACGGATATTCATGTAAATAAGTATGCTGAAACCGCCGCAGACATAAGGTGTATATACGGAATAAACAAATGCACGCTCTATGATGGCATTGTATGTGCCGAGACCAAAGGCAATGATGATCGCCGCCAGCCAGGCCTTCTCCAAAAACTTAAAAAAATTCATTTTACCTATTTAAACTTTCTACAAGATAAAGAGATTTTAGCTGATTTTTATTTTGCTCAGAGGCAGGGTGTTCTGCCGCCATCTACAGGTATATTGATCCCATTGATATATGCGGCGGCGGGCGATGCCAGAAAGGCTACTGCATTGGCCACCTCTTCGGGCTTCGCAAATCTACGCATAGGGATCTCCGACAGCATTTCTTTTTCTACCTCTTCGGCAGATAGCTGCTGCTTGGTACTTTTAGTATCAATGATCTGTTTGAGACGCTCCGTCTGTGTGGCACCGGGCAGGACATTATTCACCGTGATCCCGAACTCTCCCAGTTCGTTGGCCATGGTCTTAGACCAGCTGGCTACTGCGCCGCGTATGGTATTGCTCACTCCGAGACCATGCAGCGGCACCTTGACCGAGGTGGAGATCACATTGATCACCCTGCCGTAACCATCTTTTTTCATGCCATCTATCATTAGTTTGGTGAGCAGGTGATTGCACAGCAGGTGATTGCTAAAAGCCGTCACAAAATCACCTTCTGCCGCATCAGTGATCCGGCCTGCTGGCGGGCCGCCGGTGTTATTGACCAGGATGTGATAAGTCTTGTTTGTCTTGAGCATATGGCGCTCTACGGCCGCCTTTAGTTTGTCGGGATTAGCGAAATCTGCCACCAGATAATCATGCCGCTGATCTGCACCTGCACTGAAACTCAGGTCTATCAAACCCTGCATCAGAGAGGTTTCGGTGCGGGCCACCAGGGTGATATTGGCGCCCAGGCGAGCCAGCTCTATCGCTATTGCTTTGCCGATGCCCTTGCTACTGCCCGAAACGAAAGCATTGCGTCCTGAAAGGTCTAAATTCATGATGGTTGGATTTTTGCCGAAAGTACATAAATATTTTTTCAGCTCATTTTTGCATTTATACATTAATTAAAATTCATATTTCACACTATTGGACTCGTTTTTTTCAAAAAATTAAAAGCTTCAAAATGGATTTATTAAGTATTTGGATTTTTTAAATTATAATTT